>JAKIWQ010000022.1 GCA_022749935.1 Thermoplasmata archaeon
CACCCGCTTTCTCGGTGTCGGGGCTCGGGATTGCGGCGGACCCATGAGCGACGCGCGGCGTTTCACCGGGGGCCGGGTGTTCACCGGGCACCGCTTCGTCGAGGCGATCCTCGTGGAGGACGGCCGGGTCACGTCGACCGGGAGCGCCACACAAGTGGCGCGGGATAGTCCGACCGGCTGCGAGGTCGAGCGGCTTTCCGGAAGGCTCGTCCTGCCAGGCCTCATCGACGCCCACCTCCATCTCCCAGACCTGACCCGAGCACGAGAGGGGTTGGCGTTGGATGGGACCCGCTCCCGGGAGGAGCTGGTCGAGCGTCTCCTCCATTGGGCGGAGGCCCACCCGAACGGGCCCATCGTGGGCCGGGGCTGGGACCTGGAGCGCTTCCCCGACCGGAAGGAACCGACCCGCCGGGACCTCGAAATGGCCGTAGCCGACCGCCCCGTGGTACTCTTCGACGCGGGCGGACACACCGCCGTCGCCAATCGAGCGGCGCTCGAGGCGGTCGGCTACATGGACGACGCCCCGGATCCGCCGGGGGGAAAGCTCGGTCGAGGGCCCGACGGTGGCCTGGACGGGCTTCTCCGCGAACGGGCGCTCGAGCCGGTGGCGCGCTTCACGAGCGGAGCGTTCCCCCCCGAGCCGGCCGCGCTCGCTCGAACCCTCACCTTCGCCGCGTCGCTCGGGCTGACGAGCGTCGCGACCTTGAACACCGACCCCGAGGAGCTCGCCGCGCTGGCCGTGCTCGCGCGGGACGAAGCTCTTCCGGTCCGAGTACGGGCCTACCTGCGGTTCGGCCGGCGGGGCGAATTCAACCTCCCCCATCTTCTCCCGGCACCGGCCGAGGGATCCCTCGCCGTCCGGGGGGTCAAGATGTTCACGGACGGTGCGTTCGGTCCGCGCACAGCGTGGCTGTCTCAGCCGTATGCCGACCGACCCGAACAGTCGGGGAATCCCACGTATTCGCCCGATGAGCTCGCGCGCATGGTTGGGCTGGTCCGGGCCGAAGGTTGGGTTCCGGCCCTCCATGCGATCGGGGACCGGGCCCTCGGTGCGGCGCTGACGGCGCTCGAGGGTACCCGGTCGGGTCCGCTTCCGTCCCGGATCGAGCACGCTTCCCTCGTCCCGCCCGAGCTCTACCCTGCGCTCGATCGAGTGCGGCCCGCCCTGGTGGTGCAACCCGGGTTCGTGTGGAGCGACGCGTGGCTCGGCGCCCGTCTCGGACCGGACCGCGTCCGGTTCGCGTACCCGTTTCGGACCCTGACGGCGTCCGGCCATCTCCTCGTCGGGTCGAGCGACGCCCCCTACGACCCCGTCGACCCCTGGAGAGGCCTGGCGGCCTCGACCCATCGCGTCGACCCGGACGGGGGGTCGGCCAATCCCGACCCCGCAGAGGCCCTTTCGCCAGCGCAAGCAGTCCAGCTCTACACGTCGAACGCCGGTCGAGGGCTGGGGGAACCCGACCTCGGCCACCTGGAACCTGGCGCGCGGGCGGACCTCCTCGTGCATGACGCGCCGGATCTGGGGAGGGCGATCGGACAGGGAGCGGCCGGTGTCGCGGAGACTTGGCTCGGCGGCCGGCGCAGCTATCGGCGCAGGGAACCGGTCCGCCCGTAACCGTCTAACCTCCGGCCGTCTGCTCGGGCCATGGCCGCGCCCGCGGGGGTCCCCCCGATGAAGGAGTTCTCCCCCTCGATGCGGACCGACCTCATGATCGCGGACTGGCGGGCGGCCCTCCTGCCCGAACTGTCGGTCGAGGAGAAGGAACGACGCCTCTACGGGGAGGCGTGGGAGGCCTACACGGAGGGCGACTATGGGTTCGGGTTGTGGCTCTGGCATGAGTGCGACCGGCTCTCGAACAACCTGAACGGGAATGTCCGCGAGGTGACGCGGATCCTCGGTCCGGGTCGATTCTTCGGCTTCTCCCACCGACGCGCGGTCGCGTCGGCCGTGCCGATCGAGCGGATCTATCGCCCCCGAAAGGGCGACATGAGCACCCCCCGGACCGACGCGTACGTCCTCGCCCACTACCAGGTCCTGTGCGTCTACCTCGTGAAGGCGGACGGGGGCGACGCGAAGGCCAAAGCGCTGCTCGAGATCTCCCTCGGCGAGCTCGAGGACCTGCGGCGGAACGACGCCTTCCTGAAGCATTTCGAAACCTTCCGGGACCTGCTGGCCCGGACCAAGGGAGCGCCGCCCCCCGCGCCCGCCCCTCCGGCGGTGGAGGCCACGGGTCCTCCCACCGGAAAGCGTCGAGCGGTTCGGGCGAAGCGGCCGTAGGACCGCGGTCCGAACGCTCCTATAGCCCTCTCGGCTGGGCACCCTGAGGCGAAGATGCGCGCGGTGGTCGTCGGCGGAGGGGGGCTCACGGGTCAATGCGCGGTGCGGGATCTGGCGACCTCCGGGGCGTTCGAGCAGGTCGTCGCGGCGGACCTCGACCCGGCGTTCGCGGAGCGAGCGGCCCGGGCCGCCGGCCCGCGAGCGACCCCGGCCACGTTGGACGTCCGCGACCAGGGCACGCTGGTCGAACTCCTGAATGGCGCGGCCGTGTGCGTGAACGCGGTTCAGTACGGGTTCAACCTCGCCGTCATGGAGGCGAGCCTCGCCGCGCGGGTCCCGTACCTCGATTTTGGGGGCCTCTTCCACATGACCCGACGCCAGTTGGCCCTGGACGAACGGTTCCGCGCGGTGGGGCTCCTCGCCATCCCAGGACTCGGCCAGGTACCCGGCATCTCGAACGTGCTGGCGATGGAAGCCTGCGCGGACCTCGAGCGAGTCGACTCCATCATGATCCGGGACGGCTGGAGGGACCTCACGGTCAACGGCCCAGAGATCTCGTTCACCTGGTCCCCCAGCACGTTCCTCGACGAGATGGTGATGCCGGCGATGGTGTTCGAAGAGGGCGCCTACCGGGAGTACCCGGCCATGAGCGGGTCGGAGGAGTACGACTTCCTCCCGCCCGTCGGCCGGACCCGACTCTACCGTACCCTCCACTCCGAACCGGCGACCCTGCCGGAAAGCCTTCGGAGCAAAGGTCTCCGTCATTGCGAGTGGAAGGAAGGAGGTCCGGGGATCGAAGTGCTCCGAACGATGGCGCAGCTCGGACTCGGTTCCGACCGCCCGGTGGAGGTGAAGGGACACCCGGTCGTGCCCCGCGATTTCGTGCTCGCGCTGCTCAAGCGGGAGAAGCTGCTCGGGGCCCCCGGGGGGGTGGTGGTCAACGACTGGGAGGTGTGCGACATCGAGGTCCACGGGAGCCTCGGGGGCCGGCCCGTCGTGCGGCACGCCCTCGCGCGGTTCCCGCCCCGGCCCGACTGGCACCTGACCGCGACCGAGTACGCCGTGGGCGTGGCGGGGGCGATCGGAGCCGAGCTCATCGCCTCGGGCCAGGTCACGGCCCGCGGGGTCGTCCCCCCCGAACGGTGCATCCCGCCCGGACCGTTCCGGGCCGCGTTGAAGACCCGGGGGATCGAGACCGCCATCGTCCCGCCGGAACCACCGCTGGCCCCCGTGCGTACGAGCTGAAAACGACGGCCAAGTGGCTATTTTGAGGGTTTATCGGTTGTTTGGGGGGAAACTAATGGGTATTATTCGTGTAATTGAAGGGCATAGTACTAGGTGAGTTTCCCTGGCTACTGTACTATATTAAACGGAAACGAAGTTCAGCTCCTAAGCCATCTATATATAGCGACCACCGGCTCGTCATCCCGCCTCTGATGCATTCTTTATGGCGGACAAGGAACCCGCCCCTTCCATCGACGTCCGTGAGCGGGAGCCCGGTCTCGGTCTCCCCGTTCCGGGCGACGCGCTAGTCCCCCGTCGCGCGAGCGGCGGCGACGCCGAGGTACGCTCCCCTGGGGGCCCGGATTCCGCGGGCGAGGCCCTGAAAGAGAAGAAGGAGGCGAAGGAGCCCAAGGACGCGAAGGAGTCCGCGGCGGCCCCGCCCGCAGAGGAGGAGAACCCGCTCCCGATCTCGATCGCCCGGCTCGTCCCGAAGTTGAAGAAGAGTGCCCGCCTCTTCGCGGAGGGAAAGAAGCACATCCCCAACTCCTCGAGCTCCCTCATCCGGGTCGCCTCCTACGACCCCTGTCCGCCGTTCATCGCGGCGGGGAAGGGCCCCCGGATCTGGGACGAGGACGGGAACGAGTACCTCGACTTCAACCTCGGCTACGGCTGCCTCATCAACGGGCACGCGCCCCGCGAGCAGGTCAAGGTGATCCAGGAGCGGGCCGAGCTCGGCCTCCACTTCGCCGCCCCCACCGCGCTCGAGATCGACGTCGCGGTGATGTTCCAGAAGATGGTCCCCACCGCCGAGAAGGTCGCGTTCTGCTCGAACGGGTCCGACGCGACCATGAACGCCATCCGGATCGCCCGGGCGGTCACCGGCAAGGACGCCATCCTGAAGTTCGAGGGCCACTACCACGGGCAGCACGACTACGCGCTCATCAGCGCGGAGGCGCCGCCGATCGTCGCCGGCCTGGACGAGTTCCCGCGTCCGCTCCCGAATTCGGCCGGGATCCCGCCCGGCGTCACCGACTACGTGATGGTCGCCCAGTACAACTCCCTCGTCTCTTTCGAGCGGATGGTCAAGCGGTACCGCGACCGGCTCGCGGCCGTGATCCTCGAGCCGGTGATGGCGAACTCGGGGGTCATCCCCCCCATTCCGGACTACCTCCAGCGCCTCGTGGAGATCGCGCACCAGAACGAGCTCCTCGTCATCTTCGACGAGGTGTTCACTGGGTTCCGCGTGGCACCGGGAGGCGCGCAGTCGCTCTACGGCGTCGAGCCGGACATCTCGTGCTGGGCGAAAGCGCTCGGAGGGGGCGTGACCATCTCGGCGGTCTCCGGGAAGACCGAGTACATGGACCTCATCGCCCCGGGGCGGATCTCGTTCGGGGGGACCTACTTCGCGAACAACATCTCGCTCGCGGGGACGCTCGCGAACCTGAAGATGCTCCACCGGGGCGGCGAGGACCTCTACGCTCGCTTCGGCCGGATGACCCAGCGGCTCGAGAAGGGCCTGGAAGAGGCGGCTCGCGACACGAAGGTCAACGTCCTCGTCCAGTCCGTGAACGGGATGCTCCAGTTCTTCTTCACCCGGCGGAAGAAGATCCAGAACTACCGGGAGTCGCTCCAGATCGACTGGAACCTCTACCTCCGCCATCACCAGTTGCTGCTCGACAAGGGGATCTACATCCACCCCGACAACTACGAGCGGATCACGTTCTCGAGCGCCCACACCGACAAGGACATCGAGAAGTTCATCTCGGTCGCGAACGAGACGTTCACCGAACTGAAGACGCTGCCTCGGGACTACCTTCCGTAGGACGTCCGGCGTCGCTCCCGCGCCGGACGGGCGGATTAATACCCGAAGACCATAGGCCCGCCGGGGGGCGGCGTCGGCCGGATCGTCGGCTCCCGGACGGAGGTTGGGTTGGGTCGGAGTCCGAGCGACCTGATCGTCTTCGTCGCCAAGCGGCTCGTCCAACTGGTCCCGGTCCTGTTCGGGGTCATCGTCCTCACGTTCTTCTTCACCCACCTGAGTGTCGGGAACATCTGCAACGCGTGGTACCCGCACGCCGGCCAGGCGACGATCCGGAACTGCCTCGCGACGACCAACCAACCGATCCTGAAACAGTTCTCGACCTACCTCGTCACCCTGCTCCAGGGGAACTGGGGCCAGTCTCAGTCCGGCGTCCTCGTCTATCCCTACATCGCCTCCGCCGTGCCGGCGACCCTCGAACTGGTGCTCGCCGCCCTGTTCCTCATGATCGTCGTCGGGATCCCGCTCGGGGTCATCGCCGCCCAGTACAGCGGGCGGTGGGGCGACCACCTCGTGCGGGTGTTGTACCTGAGCGGCTGGGCGACCCCGACCTACCTCGGGGCGGTGATCGCCGCCGTCTTCATCGGCCCCTACGTCGGCCTTCCCAACCACGGAGAGTACTCGACCCTCAGTCCGCCCTTCACCCAGTACACTCACCTCTCGGTGCTGGACGCGCTCCTGGCCGGTAACCTCCCCTACACGATCGACGCGATCTCCCACCTGATCCTTCCGGCGACGGTCCTCGCGTTCATCAACATGGGGATCGCGACCCGGATGACGCGGGCCTCCATGCTGGAGGTCCTGCCGCTTGACTACGTCCGTTCGGCCCGCATGAAGGGCCTTACCGAATTCTGGGTGATGTACAAGCACGCCCTCCGGAACGCGTTGATCACGACGACGACCGTTCTCGGGGTGACGGCGGGTGGACTGCTCGCCGGCACGGTCGTGGTCGAGGAGGTCTTCGACTGGCCCGGGATCGGTCAGTACGCCTACACCGCCATCGGGGGAGGAGGGAGCGTGCCCAACTACGACGGCGCGATCGCGGTCGTGATCGTCTTCGCCATCGCCGTCGTCCTCGCGAACCTGATCGCGGACATTCTCTACGGGGTGCTCGACCCGCGCGTCGACTGGAGGTAGTCGGGATTGGCCGGGATTCCGCTCCGACGGTCGATGGCCATCCGGTCCTCCCTCGGAACGTTCTGGCGGGTCCTCCGGGCCAATCCGCTCTCGTTCTTCGGATTCCTCCTGGTCGCGTTCATCTGCCTGGTCGCCGTCGTGATCGTCGTCGCACCGCACCTCCTCGTCCCGTACGGACCTCAGCAGGAGACCGGCGCGTTCTCCCAGTCGCCCTCGTGGAAGCACCCGTTCGGTACGGACGCGAACAGCTTCGACATCTACTCGAACACGATGCTCGCGCTCCCGCTCGACCTCGGGATCGGGGTCGTCATCGCCGGGGCGGCGCTGCTGGCCGGGGGGGCCCTCGGACTCATCGCCGGGTTCTACGACCGCCCTGGCACCGTCGGGGCCGCGGCATCCGTGTCGATCATGCGGATCACCGACATCTTCCTCTCGTTCCCCAGCCTCATCCTCGCGCTGGCCATCACCCGGGCACTCGGGGTCGGGGTACTCCCCACCGTGTTCGCCATCGGTCTGACGTGGTGGCCGTTCTACGTCCGGCTCGTGCGGGGGGAGGTGCTGGCGGTGAAGCACCTCCCGTACGTGACGGCGGCCCGGGCCGCCGGGGTGCGGGAAGGGAGGATCCTCCTCCGCCACGTCGTCCGGAATCTCCTCGAACCGATCATCGTCTATTTCACCCTCGATATCGGCACCGTGCTGGTCACGTACTCGACGATCGGGTTCATCGGCGTCGCCAGCAAGTACCCCGGTCCCCAACCGGAGTGGGGCGCCATGCTCGCGTTCTACCAGAGCTCCGGATCCATCAACGCCTACCCCTGGGAAGTCCTGGCCCCGGGCCTGGCCATCTTCGTCACCGTGCTCGCGTTCAGCCTGCTCGGAGACGGACTCCGCGACATTCTCGACCCCCGGACCCGACGTGCGTTCGTCCGGGGCACCGTCAGCCATGACCCACCGCCCGAACGGGCCGGGGCCGCCCCCGGGAGCGAGTCCGTGCCGCTCACGGCCTCGGGGGCCGTGGACGCGGGGGCCGTGCCGTGACCGAACCCATCCTCCGGGTCGAGAATCTCTCGATCACGTACACGGTCGGCGCCGGGGAGTTCCAGGCCGTCTCGGACGTCTCGCTCGAGATCTATCCCGGTCGGGTCATCGGGATCGTCGGGGAGACCGGGTGCGGAAAGAGCACCCTCGCGCAGGCGATCCCCCGCCTGATGCCGGAGCCGCCGGCGTCCATCGGCTCGGGGCGGATCATCTTCCGCGGCACCGACCTCGTGAAGGTGCCGAAGCGGAAGATGCCGATGGTCCGGGGGACCGGGATCGGGATGATCTTCCAGGAGCCCCTCAATTCCCTCAACCCGGCGTACCGGGTGTTCGACCAGATCGTCGAGGCGATCCAGATCCGTCACTATCGGGAGATCGGGGTCGTGAAATCGTTCCAGGGGGGCGACGTGCCGTTCGATTATTCGAAGCGCCCGACGACCACGGTGGGGAGCGCCCTCACTCGGTCGATCGTCCCCGGGGGGGCCGCGGAGGAAGCGGTCAAGGACCGGATCCGCACCCGATCGGACTACCGGAAGGAGGTCCTCGAGTACCTCCGTCTCGTGCGGATCAACGACCCCGAGACGATCATCGACCTCTACCCGCACGAGCTCTCGGGGGGGATGCGCCAGCGGATCATGATCGCGATGGCGCTGAGCGAGAAGCCCTCGCTCCTCATCGCCGACGAGCCGACGAGCGCGCTGGACGTCACCATCCAGGCGCAGGTGCTCACGCTCATGAAGGACCTGATCGACGAGGTGCACGCGTCCATCCTCTTCATCAGCCACGACCTCGGCGTCATCGCGGAGACCGCGGACGAGGTCGGCGTGATGTACGCCGGTCGGATCATCGAGTACGGACCCGTCGACGAGGTGTTCCGCTCCCCCCGCCACCCGTACACAAAGATGCTCCTCGCGGCGGCCCCGCGTACCTACAAGTCGGACGGGCCGCTCCGTTCGATTCCGGGCAACGTCCCGAACCTGTCCCGACCCCCCTCCGGGTGCCGGTTCCATCCCCGGTGTCCGATCGCTCGTCCCATCTGCAAGGGCGACGCTCCGCCGCTGGCCCCCGTGGACCCCCAGGGACCGGACCTCACGATCGGACCGCATCGGAGCGCGTGCTACTTCGCGGAGGAGGTCCCCGGCCTCCCGTGACCGCCCCCATCCCCCTCCTCGAGTTGATCGCCGTCCAGAAGCAGTTCCCGCTGACCCGGGCGCTCGGCGACGTCGTGCGGGGCGTCCGCCGGAGGGCCGTCCATGCCGTGGATGGGGTCTCGATCACGGTGGGCGACGGGGAGACGCTCGGGCTCATCGGCGAATCCGGTTCCGGAAAGACCACCCTCGGATGGCTGGTCTCCCGGATCCACGAGCCGACCGGCGGGCGGGTCCGCTTCGAGGGGAAGGACATCACGCACCTCGCCGGCGAGGAGTTGCGGGCCTGGCGCCGCCACGTCCAGGTCGTCTTCCAGGACCCGGTCGGCTCCCTCGACCCCCGGCTCCGGGTGTGGCAGATCGTGGGCGAACCGATCCGGGCCCAGGACCAGATGGACCGGCGGAACGCCCGCCGGGACCGAAGGAAGATCCGGTCGGCTCGCCGAAAGGCCAAGCGGGAGAACCCGAAGCGCGCCCGCGCGAAGCCCGCGCTCCCTCCCCTTCCCATTCCCGCCTTCCCCTCGATCCCTCCCCGGTTGACGGCGCAGCGCGTCCGCGAACGGGTGCGGGCGATCCTGCCGACGGTGGAGCTCCCGCCGGATTGTCTCGACCAGTACCCGCACGAGTTCTCGGGCGGCGGGCGTCAGCGTCTCTCGCTCGCCCGAGCGCTCATCGTGAACCCTCGGCTCATCGTGTTGGACGAGCCGACGAGCGCCCTCGACGTCGCGGTCCAGGCGCAGATCCTCAACCGGTTGATCGAGCTCCAGCGTGCTCGAGGCGTCGCGTTTCTCCTGATCACGCACAATGTCGCGGCGGTCCGGTTCGCGGCCGACCGGGTGGCGGTCATGTACCTCGGCCAGGTCGTCGAGTACGGGGAGGTGCGCGAGCTCCTCGAGCATCCCGTCCACCCGTACACGAAGGCCTTGCTCGCCGCCGTTCCCCAACCCGACCCGGGGCGGCGGAAGAAGCGGTACCGGATCGAGGGCGACATCCCCTCCCTCATCGACCCGAAGCCCGGCTGCCGATTCGCCCCCCGTTGCCCGTTCGTCATCGACGCCTGCCGAGAGAAGGACCCGCCCCTCGTGGTCCACCCCAAGGCCCGGGGGCGCGTCGTGGCGTGCATCCGGGCAGAAGAGGTCGCCGACGTGCCGCCGGAGTCGTTCCTGGTCGCGGCGGATGCCGCGAAGCCGCCGACTAGCTAAGCCACTGGGTGTTGAACCCGATCGCGAACGGTTCGGCGGAGGCCATCGGGTTCTGGACGAACCCGTGGAGGTCCGACGCGTAGACCGCGAAGGAGGTCGGGACGACCAGCCAGATCTCCGTGTAGTTGCCGTACATGATGCTCGTCATGTTGGTGTAGTAGCCGGTCAGGTCCGTCGGGTTCGGGTCGCCCGCCGCGGCGTAGGTATCGGTGTTGACCGTTGCGTTCGAGAATCCCGCCATGCAGCCGTTCGCGCTCCCCGAGGAGAGCGCGTCGTTCTGTGTCCAGTCGTCCGGCGAGATGTAGTCCGACGTGTAGAACTCCTGGCCCATGTAGAACGGTCCCCCGTTCGCCGTGGTCGAGGAGACGCACGCGCCGTTCGTGTCCCGCCCCTGCTCCTCGTAGAGCTGGGCGAGGCTGACCCCGACCGGGTTGATCGTGATCCCGATCGCCTTGAGGTCCTGTTCGAGGAACTGTGCCGTCTCGACCCAGTCGCTGCCGGTGTTGAGGTACATGTAGTTGATCACATGCCCCGCGCAGGCGTTGGCCGCACAGGGGGAGTTGGCGATCTCCTGTTGCGCGAGCGCGAGGTCGTACTGGTAGTACGGTTCCTTCGCTGTCAGGTTGTTGTTGTACGGATACTGCGGTGGAACGGGGCCGACCCACTGCTGGGCGAACCCGCCGAACGCCTGCGTGATGATCTGGGCGTAGTTGATGGCGTGGGTGACCGCTTCCCGCACCGAGAGGTTGTTGAACGGAGCCATGCTCGAGTTGAGGAAGACCCACCAGGAGCCGCTGGTCGCCCCGAACACGGTCGGGAGGGCCTGGACCTGGACGTTCGAGTGGCCCTGGAGCTGCAGGATCGTCGAGGGTCCGACGTAGGCGAACGACGCGCCCTGAACCGCCCCCTTGAGTAGGTCGTTGGTCGTGATGTCGATCGCATCCTGGAAGATCACGTTGACCGTGGTGTTCGCCGGAACCAAGTTGACGTTGGTCGGCTCCAACTTGGAGGCGGCCGCGCCCCAGTACTTCGAGTTCGGGGCGAGCGTGTAGCCCCCTCCTCCGGAGCCGACGTAGTTCTGGAGTAGGAACGGCCCCGTACCGAGCGTGTTGGTCGCGAGGTAGGTGTTGACGGCCCCCACCTGAACGCCCCCGTGCGCGCCGACCCAGCTCGGGTCGACGGCATACGAATTGGGGGCGGAGATCGAGGCGAGCAGGTAAGTGTAGTTGCTCGCCAGGTACCCGTAGCCCAGGTTGAGGGCGATCGCCGATGCGTTGATCACTTGGAAGGACTGGCCGGCGATCTCCATCTGGGCGATCTCGCCCGCGGTCGGGGAGGCGAAATTCCAGCTGTTGAGGTCGGTCGCGAGCGTGGTGTTGGCCGCAGCGGAGCTTACGTTCGACGAATAGTACGAGAGCGGGCTCGTCGTGCTGAAGTTCGTGGAGTAGAAGTTCTGCGTCAGGATGAACTGAGGCCCCTGGATGAGCAGGAGGCTCCGGTAGAGGCTGTACCACTGCACGTACGCGTTGTAGGGGTCACCGTTCGAGAAGACCACGCTCGAGCGGAGGTTGAACGTGTAGGTTTCGAACCCGGTCGTCGGGTTGTACGACACGGTCCAGTTCTTGGCGAGCACTCCGGAGAAGTTGGTGAAACTCGACCCGTCGTAATTGACGAGACCTTGGTAGACTTGCTGCACGGCGGCCCAGCCGGGGGTGGAGAAGGTCACGGCGGGGTCGAGGGAATCGGGGATCTCGGCCTGGTCGATACAGATCGTACCCGTTTCGCTCGAGCTGCACGTGGACACGGCCGGGGACGTCCGAAGAACGTAGTAGGTCCCGAGGCCCGCGACGACGAGGAGCACCACGATGACGATGACCAAGATGTTTCGTCGCCTCGGATCCATACGAAAACCGCCCCCCCGAGGGCAGAACCCGCCGATTCCCGAACCCCTTCATAACGTGTGCTAGGGTGGGTCACGGACCCCCGGTCCCCGTCCCCGCGCCAGCCTATTGAGTGGCGCCGTGCTCGCGAGCGACGGGTGCGTGGATGACGGCGCGGATGCTGATCGGGGGAGAGTGGGTCGAGGCCGGCAGCGGGGCGACCATCTCCGTCATCAACCCATTCGACGGGAAGCCTCTTGGCGAAGTACCGAAAGGAGATCGGGAAGACGCCCGTCGCGCGATCGATGCGGCCCGCCTCGCCTTCGATCACGGTCCCTGGCCGAAGCTTCCGCCGCGGGCGCGCGGCGAAGTCTACCTCAAGGCCGCCCAGCTGCTCCAGGAACGTCTCGGCCCGCTGGCCGAGCTCGAGAGCCGGAACCAGGGCAAGACGATCAAGCAGGCGGCCGACGCCGACATCCCGTTCTCGATCGACAATCTGATCTTCTACGCCGGCGCGGGTCGTACCCTGGAGGCGAAGAGCCCGGGGGAATTCACCGGCGACGGGACGAGCATCTTCCGGCGGGAGCCGGTCGGGGTCGTCGCCTCCATCACGCCCTGGAACTACCCGCTCATGATGGCGGTCTGGAAGCTCGGACCGGCGCTCATCATGGGCAACACGGTCATCTTGAAGCCGGCGAGCTGGACGCCCCTCACGAGCCTCGAGCTTGGGAAGGTCTTCACGGACGCGGGCCTCCCGAAGGGGGCGCTCAACATCGTCACCGGCCCGGGCGGTGAGGTGGGCGACGAGCTCTCCCGCAACCCGAAGGTCGACCTGGTCTCGCTGACGGGGGACACGGCGACCGGCCGCAAGATCATGGAAGCAGCGAGCCACACCGTGAAGCGGGTCCAGCTCGAGCTCGGCGGGAAGGCGCCGTTCATCGTGTTCGAGGACGCCGACATCGCCGCCGCGGTCGAGGGGGCGGTCGTGGGAGGGTTCGTCAACGGAGGCCAGGATTGCACTGCGGCGACCCGCCTCATCCTCCACTCAAAGATCCGGCCCCGGTTCCTGAAGCATCTGCTCGAACGGGTCCACACGATCCGGATGGGCGACCCCCTGTCCCGCTCGACCGACCTCGGACCCCTCGTGCATGCGACCCATCAGGCGCACGTGCTCGAGTTCGTCGAGAAGGGGAAGGAAGAGGGAGCCAAGCTCGTCACGGGAGGAACAGACGGCGGGAAAGAACAACCGAAGGGCTCGTTCGTCACCCCCACCGTCTTCGACGCGGTCGCCCCGGACATGGTCATCGCCCAGAAGGAGGTCTTCGGGCCGGTCCTGGACGTGATCGAGTTCTCCACGTTCGACGAGGCGATCGAGATCGCCAACGGGGTGGAGTACGGCCTCGCCGGCAGCATCTGGACGAACGACGTGCGGACCGCGATCAAGGCCGCGAACGCGATCCGGTTCGGGGACGTGTGGGTGAACGACCACCTCCCGCTCGGCTCGGAAACGCCCCACGGCGGGTTCAAGCAGTCCGGGTTCGGAAAGGACCTCGGGACCGACTCGCTGAACGACTTCACGGTCCTGAAGACGATCTACATCGACCTCACGGGCCAGGCCCGGAAGGGATGGCACTACACGGTCTACGGCGACCCCGGATAGGACCTCCGTGATCGCAGGGATCCCGCCCGGCGGCAAAGGGGCGCTGTTCATCGGGGGCGACTGGCGGCCTCCGAGCGGTGGAAAGTACGTACCGGTCGTCGACCCATCGACCGGCCGGGCGATCGGGGAGGCGCCCGTCGCCTCCGTCGAAGAAGCCCGGGCGGCCATCGACGCCGCGGCCTCCTCGGAGGAGGGCTGGGGAACTCGTCCGGGGCACGACCGGGCCCGCATCCTCCGAGCCGCGGCGGAGCGGATCCGGGCCGACCGGGAGACCCTGGCGCAGTTGATCGCCCACGAGGTCGGAAAGCCCATCGTCGACGCCCGCGTAGAAGCCGACCGGGCCGCCGGCGTCTTCCTGCTCGCGGCGGAGGAGATCCGCCACCTCGGTGGGGAGAGCTACCCGGCCGACGCCTACGAACGTCCTGCGGGCAACGAGCACCGGTTCCTGTTCACCGTCCGCGACCCGATCGGGGTGGTCGTCGCGATCGGTCCGTTCAACTTCCCGCTGAACCTGCTCTGCCACAAGATCGCGCCCGCGCTCGCGGCCGGGAACCCGGTCGTCGCGAAACCGACCAGCGCGGCTCCCTTCACGGCGCTCCGCCTCGCCGAGCACCTCGCGGACGCCGGTCTACCCGCCGGAGTCCTCAACGTCGTGACCGGTCCCGGGGGCCGGGTCGGGGACGCCCTGGTCGAGCACCCTCGTACGCGCCTCATCACCTTCACCGGCTCGACCGAGGTGGGGAAGGGGATCGCCGAAAAGGCCGGCCGGCACGCCAAGCGAGTGATCCTCGAGATGGGCGGAATGGACCCGTTTATCGTGCTGGACGACGCGCCGCTGGCCTCGACGGTCGAGGCGGCGGCGCGCGGCGTGTTCAGCTACTCCGGCCAGGTGTGTACCGCGTCCAAGAGATTCCTCGTCGCCGAGGGAGTGGCCGACCGGTTCGCCGCGGCGCTGGCCGACCGGGCCCGCTCCCTCCGCGTCGGTCCAGCCGGTGACGAGACCACCGAGGTCGGGCCCCTCATCGACGCAGCGGCGGTCGAGCGGATGGACGGGCTGGTCGAGGACGCACGCCACCGATCGGCCAAGGTCCTCGCGGGGGGAGAACGGCCCAAGGACCGGACCGAGGGGACGTTCTACCTGCCGACGGTCCTCGACGCGGTACCTGAGGAAGCCCGCGTCCTCCGGGAGGAGCCGTTCGGACCGATCGCGCCCATCCTCCGGTTCGCAAACGTCGAGGACGCGGTGCGGATCGCGAACAGCACGCCGTACGGCCTCCAGGCTGCGGTTTACACGCGGGACATCGCGAAGGGGTTCTCGCTCGCCAAGCGGATCCGCGCCGGCGGGGTGCATCTGAACGACCCGACCAACCTCCGGTGGGACGCCCTTCCGTTCGGAGGGATCAAGGAGAGTGGGCTCGGCCGCGAGGGACTGCGGTACGCGATGGAAGAGATGACCGAGGTCAAGCTGATCTCGGTGAACTATGCGAACGCCTGAGGCGGTCTAGGCGTCGTCCGCGTCCGTCTCGGCCACCGGGTGAGGCCCGGGAGGGGCCGGCGGCGACGGGAGTCCGAGCCCCGGGCCGGCGGAGGGGTGCCAGTCGGTCACCGAGGAGGGACCCTTCTGGGGCCGCGCGATCCGGCTCTCTATGGTCCCGTCCAGGCTTTCCAGCGCGTCCTCGAACGCGTGGAGCCCCCGCTCGAGGAGCTCGTCCTCGATGACGAGCGGGGCCATGAACCGGAGCACCTGGTCCCACGCGCCGCAGGTGTGCATGAGGACCCCGCGGGCAAAGAGCGCGGACCGGAGGGCTTTGGCGCGCTCCCCCCAGGCGACCTTGCTCGCACGGTCCTTCACGAACTCAACCCCGATCATGAACCCCTGGCCCCGCACGTCGCCGATGGAGGGGTGACGCTCCCCGATCGCGCGGAACCGCTCGATGAGGGCGGTCCCGCGGCGGGCGGTCTGTTCGAGCAGGTCGCCCTGGCGCAGGACCTTCAGCACCTCCGTTCCGACGGCGAGGGCGAGCGGGTTGCCTCGAAACGTTCCGAGATGGAACCCCCGGGGAAGGTCCTGAACGAGGTCGGAACGGTACGCCACCACGGAGAGCGGAATCCCGCCCCCGATGGTCTTGGCGAGGCACAGGATGTCGGGCGTCACTCCGGTGTGTTCGACCCCCCACATCTTGCCGGTGCGACCGAGGCCGGTCTGGACCTCGTCGGCGATGAGCAGGATCCCGTGACCGTCGCAGAACTCTCGGAGCGCGGGCAGGAAGTCGGGCGGAGGGACGACGTACCCTCCCTCTCCGAGGACGGGCTCGACCAGGACCGCGGACACTCCGTCCACCCCGGAATACGGGTCGTTCACGAGGTGCGTGAGGTAGGAGATCGTCCCCGCGGCGCCCTCGTCGGCGCCCAGGACCGGACGGTACGGATCCGGGAAGGGGACCCGGACGACAGCGCCCCCGACGAACGGACTGGTCGAGTGGTACTTCCGGCCGCTCGTGAGACGCACCGCACCTCCATGGACCCCGTGGTAGGCCCCCGAGAAGGTCACAGTGCCGTGCGTCCCCTGGGCGTAGTCGGCGAGCTGGACGGCGGTCTCGATGGCGTCGCCGCCGGTGACGGTGAAGAAAATACGCGCGTGGTTGCGCAAGGTCCCCGGGAGGCTCGCTTGGAGCTCCTTGAGGAAGCGGACCCGGGCCTCGGTCGGGAGTTCGAGCGCGTGCCAGACCTCCCG
Source organism: Thermoplasmata archaeon (assembly GCA_022749935.1). Classification (GTDB taxonomy): domain Archaea; phylum Thermoplasmatota; class Thermoplasmata; order Lutacidiplasmatales; family UBA184; genus Lutacidiplasma. Next base: position 16,121 of record JAKIWQ010000022.1, read on the forward strand.
GCTCTGGGCGTCGAGGGCCGCCGTCAGGCGGGGGTGGCGATGGCCGAGGTTGAGGACCGAGATCCCTGCGACCCAGTCGATGAACCGGTTGCCGTCCACGTCCTCGATCGTGGCGCCGCGGGCGGAGGCTACGGCGATCGGAAAGTAGTGGGGGTAGGCGACGGCCTCGGTCTCCCACTTCCCCTGCTCCGCGAGGAGCTCGCGGGAGCGGGGGCCGGGTGGGGGGTGAACGATCCGAGGGGCGTCGGGGTAGCTGCCTTCCTCTCCTGCATCGCTCATGGACCCTCCCCGTCGGTACGGACCCAGAGTGATATCACTCCTCGGGGAGCCATGGGACGGGTTATGCGCCGGAGCCCGTTCGGCGACGCGGAGGACTCGGTGGCGGGGCCGGCTCGGCATTTCGACGTGCACCTCCATCTGTCCCAATGGTGGCCCGACCTGCCGCGGACCGGGCACCGGAGCGATCTCGACTACACCGTCCACGGGCTCCTCGCCGAGATGGACGCCGCGGGGATCGAGACCGGACTCGCGCTACCGGTCTACGAGGGGCCCTCCCACGAGGAGTCCCTCCGGGAGTCGGTCGAGAACGCCCGGGCGAGCGGGGGACGACTCCGGGCGGTGGGCACGGTGGACCCGACGAAGGGACGGGCCGTGGTGGAGTCGGCGGTTCGGGCCTGGGAAGGGACCCCGGACCTGGCCGCCATCAAGTTGTTTCCGGGGTACCAGCCGTTCTACCCGCACGACAAAGTCCTCGCCCCGGTCTACGAGTACGCCGCGCGCTACCACCGCCCGGTCATGATCCACCAGGGCGACACCCTCTCCCCGGAGGGACTCATCAAGTTCGCGCGGCCAATCGAGGTCGACGAAGTCGCGGTCCAGTACCGGGACGTTCGGTTCGTCCTGTGCCACCTCGGCAACCCCTGGGTCGAGGAGACCGCTGAGGTCGTGTACAAGAACGTGAACGTCTACACCGACACGTCGGGCCTCCTGGCCCACCCTCGGACCCCCTACTTCGACCGGATGGTCGAGCGCGCCCGGGTCGTCCTTCAGGGGGTGGTCGACACGGTCGGCGCCCCGGACCGGATCCTGTACGGCTCCGACTGGCCCCTCGAGTCCCTCACGACGGCCGTAGCCCTGGTCGAGGGGCTCGACCTCCCCGAGGCCGGGCGCACGGCCATCCTGGGAGGGAACGCGCGTCGACTCTTTGCGACGCCCGGGTGGTCATAACCACGGGGAGGCTCGCACCAGCGTGACCGAGCCCGACCCTCCGGCCCCGCCGGTCGACGGGGAGGCGATCCGCAAGGTCGTCCGCGAAACGAACTACGTGACGTGGCGCCGCCAGGGGGGATGGAACCCGTTGGTCGTCACTCGAGCCGAAGGGTCGACGTTCTGGGACGACCGGGGGAATCCCTATCTCGACCTCTCCTCCCAGTTGATGGCCACCAATCTCGGCCACTCGAACCCGAAGGTGATCGCGGCCATCGCCGCCCAGGCCTCGCGTTTGGCGTACGCGGCCCCGGGGTTCGCGACCGAGGCGCGAGCGCAGCTGAGCTCGGCCCTCCTCGACGTGCTTCCCTCGGGACTCTCGCGGTTCTTCTTCAGCACCTCCGGAACCGAGGCGAACGAGGCCGCCCTCAAGATCGCCCGGGTCGCGACGGGACGCTCCAAGGTCCTCTCGAGATACCGGTCGTACCACGGAGCCACCGCCGCCTCGATCTCGGTCACCGGGGACCCGCGGCGACGCCCGGTAGAGCGGCTCCAGAAAGTTCCCGGGACGGTGTTCGCCCCCGACTGTTACTGCTACCGGTGTCCGTTCGGCCTGACCTATCCGGACTGCGGGGTCGCGTGCGCGGAGTACGTGGACTATCAGCTCGAACGGGAAGGGGATGTGGCCGCCATGATCCTCGAACCCGTCGTCGGGACGAACGGCGTCATCGTCCCGGTGCCGGAGTATCTGCCGATGATCCGAAAGATCACGAAGAAGTACGACGTCCTGCTCATCGCGGACGAAGTGATGACCGGGTGGGGCCGGGTCGGCGAGTGGTTCGGGGTCGACCACTGGCAGGTGACTCCCGACATCCTCACCACGGCCAAGGGGATCACCGGAGCGTACATTCCGCTCGGCCTGACGGCGACGACCGCCGCCCTCCACGATACCTTCACGGACACCTACTTCCCGCACGGCCATACCTACGAGGCGCACCCCCTCACGCTCGCCCCGGCGGTCGCCGCCATCGAAGAGTATCGCCGGCTCGACCTCATCCTGAAGTCTCGTCGGGACGGCGAGTACCTGATCCGACGGCTGACCGAGATCCAGGCACGCCATCCCTCCGTGGGCGAGGTCCGGGGACTCGGACTCTTTGCCGCCGTCGAGCTCGTGCGGGACCCCGCCCGGCGCACGCCCTTCAACACCGACGAGGACAAGCTCGCCGGCCGGCCCCTGGTCGTGGAGAAGGTCGCGGCGGCGATGATGAAGGAGGGGGTCTTCTGCGTCGCCTGGGTCTCCCACCTGGTGGTCGCTCCGCCCCTGATCATCACGCGCGAGGAGCTCGACCGCGGTCTCGAGGTCCTCGACCGGGCGCTCCGAGTCGCCGACGAGGCGATGTCTCCCGGGGCCGCCGCACCCGGGTGAGGGCTAGAACCAGCGGGTCGTGACAACCTTCTTCCGGGTGTAGAACTCCACCGCGTCCCGTCCGGTGGCGTGCAGGTCGCCGAAGAACGAGCCCTTCCAGCCGGCGAACGGGAAGTACGCGGCCGGGGCCGGCACACCGATGTTCACGCCGAGCATCCCGGCCTCGATCCGGTGGACGAACTCTCGGGCCGCCCCGCCGTCCCGGGTGAAGATCGCCGCGGCGTTGCCGAACCGGGAGCGGTTCGCGATCGCGATCGCTTCCGACAGCGAAGGAGCTCGGACGACCGAGAGCACGGGACCGAAGATCTCCTCTTGCGCAATCGTCATCTCAGGAAGGACCCGGTCGAAGAGAACCGGGCGAACATAGTACCCTTCGGAGCCGGGAGGTACGGGTCCCCGCGCGGCGACCACCGCGCCGGCCGCTTCCCCTTCCTGGATCCAGCGGTTCACCCGGTCCCGGTGGTCGGCCCGGTTGACCGGGCCGACGTCCGTGTCGGCTCCGGAGCCGGGGCCGACCGTTAAGGTCCGGACCGCTTCCGCGAGTCGCTCCACGAGGCGGTCGGCGCCCGGCTCGACGGCGACGACCACGCTCCCCGCCAGACACCGCTCCCCGGATTGACCGAAGGCGCTGGAGATGATGGCCGGGACGGACCGGTCGAGGTCCGCATCGGGCATGACCAGCAGGTGGTTCTTCGCCCCCGCCAGCGCCTGGACCCTTTTTCCGTGAGCGGCCGCGGTGGTGTACACGTGCCGCGCCGTCGGCGCCGAGCCGACGAACGAGACCGCGTCGACCCCGGGGTGCGTGAGGAGCGCGTCGACCGCGGCCGAGTCTCCGTGGACGAGGTTGAACGTCCCCGCGGGGAATCCCGCCTCTCCGATCAGCCGGGCCAACAGGACGGCGGAGAGGGGCACCCGTTCGGACGGCTTGAGGATGAAGCAGTTGCCGCAGACGAGCGCGAGCGGCGCCATCCAAAGCGGGATCATGACCGGAAAGTTGAACGGCGTGATCCCGACGACGACCCCGACGGCCTGACGGAGGAGGGTCGTATCGACGCCGTGCGAGACGTCCTCGAGAAAGTACCCCTGCAGGGTCGTCGGCGCCGAGGCCGCGAACTCGGTCGCCTCGATCCCTCGACGGACGGAACCCTGCGCCTCGTCCAGCGTCTTGCCGTTCTCCCGTGAGACGGTATGCGCGAGCTCGGGCGCGTGGGACTCCAGCAGCGCCCGCAAGGCGAGCACTCGGCGGGCCCGTTCCGCTACGGGAACCTCTCTCCAGGAGGGGAAGGCCGACCGTGCCGCCTGAACCGCAGCATCGACGTCCGCAGCCTCGGAACGCGGCACCCGAGCGAGCAGGGAGCCGTCCGACGGGTTCGGGACGTCGAGCCGTCCGGTAGCCACGGGGCGGACCCAATGTCCGCCCACGAAGTTCTCGAGCTCGACCGCACCGCTCATGGGGCGCTCCCTTTCCTCCGAGAGCCGACCGAGTTCATGACGGTCGCGGCGCGTTCCCGCGAGCCAGGATTCCCCCAGTCCCCTTCTTGTAACCCTTCCTCCTCGGGGAGGTCACGGGGGACCTTCCCCCTAGAGGAAGCATCTATGGCGGACCTCCGGTTCGAGGCGGCCTACCGGGAGTATGAGAGCCGCACGCCCCGCTCGAAGGAACTCTGGGAGAGGGCGCGAGTGTGGAGCCCACTCGGCGTCCACTCGAACTACCGCTACCTCGAGCCGTACCCCTTCTTTGTTCATCGGGCCCAAGGGGTCACGTTGTGGGACGCGGACGGGAACGACTACCTCGACTTCAACATGGGCTTCGGCTCCCTCCAGAGCGGACACGCCCATCCGAAACTGGTCGAGGCATTGACCCACCAACTCGAGAATGGGAGCGTCTACGGGTACGAGTGGGACCGGACCCCCGAAGCGGCCGAACGGGTCTGTCGCCGATACGGGATGGCGATGGTCCGGTTCAGCACGACCGGGCTCGAAGCGACGCACCATGCGATCCGGTTCGCCCGCGCCTACACGAAGAAACGGTACGTCCTCAAGTTCGAGGGGTCGTACCACGGGTCCCACGACACCCTCCTGGTCGGCGTGAAGCCCCGACTCGAAGTCGCCGGTCCGGCGCAGCATCCGAACTCGGCGCCGGCCTCGCCCGGGATCCTCCCGGAGGTCGCCGAACGGACGGTGGTCGCCCCGTTCAACGACCTCGCCGCCACGGAACGGATCGCCCGAGAGCACGCAGACGACCTGGCGGCGGTCATCGCGGAGCCGGTTCCGATGAACATGGGGTTCATCCTGCCGGAAGAGGGGTTCTTCCCGGGTCTCCGGTCGCTGTGCGACCGTCTCGGAGCGCTCCTGATTTTCGACGAGGTCAAGACCGGCGCGAAATATCCTCACGGGGGCGCGGGACGGGTGGGTGTCCGACCGGACCTCCTTACGCTCGGCAAGTCGATCGCGTGCGGGGTCCCCATGTCGGCCATCGCGGCCGGTCCCGGCATCCTCGATGAGGTGGGGCCACGGAAGGTGGCGCACGCGGGGACGTACAACTCGAACCCGATGGCGATCGCGGCCTGTCTCGCGTCGCTCGATCACATTCTCACGGACGAGGGGCTCGAGCGGTCCGCCCGACTCAATTCCCGCTTGGCGAAAGGGTACGGAGAAGTGTTCGACGACGCCGGCGTGACAGCGCACGTCGCCTCGGACGGAGTCTCGGGTACGGTGGTCTTCGCGGACCATCCCGTACGCAATTGGCGGGATTTCCTGACCGTGGACGGCGACCGCTCGATGCTCTACTACTATCTCTGCCTGAACCGGGGGCTCATCCCGTCGGGCACCGGGCCGGACGAGCAGTGGACCATCTCCGTCCAGCACACCGACGCGGACGTCGACCGCCACCTCGAAATCCTGGGCACCGTCGCCGAACGTCTGGCCGGCACCCCCCACTCCGGGGAGATCGAAGAGTCCGTCTGACGCCCTTGCCCGGGGAGGCGACCGGGCCGGTCGTGAAGTCGACCGTGGCCCTCTTCGTCCGGCCGTTGCGCACGATGAGGAGCACCGCGGACCTTGGGGGGAATGGGACGTCGAAGGTACCGGCTCCGGTGACGTTGCCGGAGATCCACGACGGGCGGGTGAGGTTCCCGTGCCGTTGGAACCCCTGCATGACGGAGGGGGAGATGACGAAGAAATCCACGTCGTGGTTCGCCGGGTCCAGACCGTCCGAGATGAATCGCTGAAACTCTCCGGTCGGGAGCTGCAGGGCCACGTCGTCGAAGGGGCACTTCGCGAATTAGGTGGGCCGCAAGCTCGGCCTACTGGGTCGGAGGTAGGCGTCGAATCCGCGCCCCCGAGACCCCACGACGGTCATCAAATCCCCGGTGGGGGTGGTCGCGCCCGTGCCCGGCCTCCCGCGCCTGAAAGAATCGTACGACCTGGTCGTGGTCGGAGGCGGACACGCGGGCCTCCAGGCCGCGCTCAAGACCGCGCTCCTCGGGCATACCGGCGCGCTCATCGACCGGGGACCGAAGTTCGGACGCTCGTTCTACGCCCCCGTCATGGACAACATCCCAGGGTTCCCGAACGGCATCTCCGGCCACTCGCTGCTCGACCTCCAGGTCGCCCAAGTGCGGGGCGCGGAGGAGTGGCTGGGCTACTTCTGCCCGGCGACGACGCGAAAGGTCGAGCGCACGTCGACCGGGTACGCGGTCGCGTTCGACTGGTTGAAGCAGGACCTCGTCGCGCGGGGGCGGGCGGTCGTGCTGGCGATGGGCGTGGTCGACCGGATGCTCGAGATCGGCGGTCAGATCAAGCCGATCTTCCCGTGGGCGAACCAGGCGCTGGTCGATTTCTGCATCTTCTGCGACGGGCACACGCTCCGAGGGAAGTCGGTCGCGGTCCTCGGTCACGACGCGTTCGCCGTTCGCACCGCGCTCGACCTCCTTCACTTCGGTCCGGCCTCGCTCGAGATCTTGACCCACGGAAAGCCCCTCCTCGCCGGGGTCGACCCCCCCGAGGCCGATGGCCTGAGAAGGGCGCTCACCGAGAAGGGGATCACCCACTTCGAGGCGGCAGCGACGGGGTTCGACGAGATCCGGGAACGGCGATTCGGGGTCCAGTTCGCCGACGGGAGCCACCGAAGTTACGAGAAGGGGTTCAGCGCCCTCGGCTGGTACGACCTCCACCAGGAGATCCCCCGCTCCCTCGGGTGTCGATTCGACCCGGAAGGATTTGTCGTCACAGACGAGGACTGTCGCGCCCTTTCCGAGGCGACCGGCAAGGTGATCCCGGGACTCTATTGCGTCGGCGACCAGCGGAACGGCTGGAACCAGATCCCGGAAGCGTGGGCCACCGCGGAACGGGCCGTCATCCACGCGTACGCGGAGTACTTGTAGGGTCCGAACCCGGGCTACCGCGCGGGGGTGGGTTGCGGTGGGGTCACCCCGAGCTGGCGGGTGAGGTGCGGAAGGTCGGCCGCGACCGCGGCGGCTCCGCCGGCGAGGAATCGAGCTTCGGTTTGCGTCGAGCCGGCCGCCTCCGAAGGATCCGGGAGCACGGCATAGAACCGGACGTGGGCCGCGACCGAGCACTCGGCGTCCATGAGGTGGTCGCCGACGAAGACGGCCCGGTCCGGGGGCACTTCCATCTCGCGGAGCAGCGCGAGGAGGGCGTCCGGGGAGGGCTTCGACGGCCCCGCCGAGCTCCGGCTCCGCAGGTAGGGGAAAAAGGTCGCAAGACCGGTCCGCTGGAGGGCGCCCCGGGCGAAGTTCTCGGAGCTCCGGGTCAAGACGGCTAGCCGGAATCCGCGATCCGAAAGGCCCTGGAGGAGCGGCACCGCCCCGGGCCGGACCGTGGTCCGGGGGAGCGCCTCCAATTCGATCGCGTCGATCGCCTTGTGGAATTCCGCCTCGAACCGGTAGACCACCCCATCGGGCGCCCCGCTGGCTTGGAGTTCGTCCCGGGCCTTTTCCAGGATCCGGTGGATCGGGTCGCTGACCGTGAGTTTGCCGGGCGCGACCCCGGATTGCTCGGCCAAGCGCACGACCACAGCCCGCATTCGGCCGAAATCGTGGTGGGACAGCACGAGGGTCCCGTCCAGGTCGAAGGCGACGCCGAGGAGAGGTTCGAGGTACTTTGGGTCGGATTCACGAGGCGGCATGTCGGTACCCGCGCCCAGCGAAAGGCGGAGCAGTTCCCGTTAAGGGTTTGCTTTCAGGGGTAGAGCGGGCCCGCTGTGGCTCCCCCCTTCGGGAGAGCACCGGTGGCGGGCCCGAGGAGCATCAGGGCGGGCCCGATCGTCGGCCCGGTCGTTCGAGAGTTACGACCGACTCGCGGAGCGCAAAGCTCCGCCGTTGGCCGCTGCGTCGGGCCCGCGCCACGTCCACGCTGTGCACTCGGTACCCGAGCCGGGTGCCCATTCGGGCGAGGAGGAGGTCGCCCGGGACGTAGGTGCCGGCGAGGAGGGAGTCGCCGACCACGAGGACAAGGCGACCCCCCGGCCGCAGGGCGCGATACACGCCCTTCAGTACGGGGACGAGGTCCGCGAAGTATCGGTGAACCACGGCATGCATGTCATTTCTCCGGTAGGAACCTTTGCGAGCGACATTCTCCCGGATCCGAGGCAAGATCTCCCGCAGCCACGGGTCGGGAGACCGTCCCACATCGAGGTACTCCGCCGTTTCCGACCGCGGGAGGTTGTCGCACGCGACCTCCGTGGCCCGGAGCGCCGCCAGGTCGCCGTACCCGGTGGCGTAGCCGAGCCAGGCGAGGTCGAGCTTGTAGTTCATCACGTAGTCCATCCCGTTGACGTAGGGCGGGCTCGTGATCGCGAGGTCGACGGAGCCGGTGGGCCAGGCAACGGTGCGCGCGTCGTGTTCGGCGATGGTGGCGGGCGGTCCCCAGCGGTTTCGCTCTGGACCTATCGCTTCGAGGTCCTCCCGCATCTCCCCGAGCGCTCGTTCGAATTGGACAAACGGAGGCAGGACCTCCTCCGACCGGGACCGGCGATACCCGAGGCAGGGGGACCGGTGGAGGTGACTCGAGGGGATCAGGGTGCGGCCGAACGCCACCCGAAGAGCGTTCGCCTCGGGAGTTCCGACCGGTGGGAGCGCGTCGCGGAGACGGGTGAGCTGATCCAGCGAGCGTGGGGAGAACTGGCGCTTCGTCTCTCGCAGGAACGGTAGCCTCCCGGCCGACCGTCGACGGGCACGCTCCAGGACCCGCTGTCCCGCTCGTTCGAGGCGAGGTCCGTCCAACTCAAAATGCGTCTTGACCCGGGCGGCCAGCACCGCCGGTGCGAGGATCTCCGTCCCTACCGCGCGGAACCCGGCGCGGCGCGCCTCGACCAGGGTCGTCCCGCTGCCGGCAAAGGGGTCGAGGACCGTGGCCCCACGTCCGAGGCCGGCCGAGGCGAGGACTCCGGCGACGAACTCGGCCGAGTAGCCCTGGACGTAGGGCCACCACCGGTGGACGGGGAGCAGCTCGTTCGAGCGGGACGTGATCGGGCCGGAGTAGGTCCCGAGCTCAACTCCGTCCTCCGCCTCGAACCGAGAGACGAACGACGCGGAATCCACGAAGTCCGACCGTCCGGTGAGCTCCGCGAAATCGTGCCAGACCCAGAGCCCTCGTCCCATGCGGCTCACGCTCCCGACTTCCGAAAGTCGGCTGAGCTCGCCGGCGACGGTCCCGGCGTTCAGCTGGACCCGCGTCGCGAGTTGTTTCACGGTCGCCCCGAGGGCCCCGGTCTCCCCCAGGGCGGCCCGGAGGGCCTCCTGCACGTCCGGGGAGGTTCCGAGGGCGGCCTGCTCACGCTCTCGCGGAAGGGACGGCGGGGAACCCTTCACGCCACCGGTTCCGACGGGATCACGACCTCGCGGGATCGGCTCGCGCGGAGTTGCCGGACGATGCTGCGCCGCTGACGTCGCTGCTCCTCTTCGAGGGACCGGGCCCACCGGGTGCCCCGGGCGGGTTGTGCTAGCGCCGCCGCGACCTCGAGGTCGTGGAGTCGCCCGAGTCGGTGTTGCAGACGGCGGAGAGGGGGTGGGGGTCGTAGCGGACTCGAGGGCAGGAGCGTGGTGGAGAGGTCGGAGAGGTGGCGCCAGTTCCGCATGCGGATCCGCAGTCGGTGGAGCCGACGCGGAGACGGCTTGCGTCGGGCCCGACGATGGGCCTGTTGCACCTCGCGCCGGCCCTCGTCCCGGATCTGCTGAAGGTAGGTCTCGAGCGCGTCCATGCGGCGCCGCAACGGGGCCACCTCGAATCCCGCCCGGATTCCCTCGAAGAGTCCGGCGTCGCGCTCGGACCGGAGAAACATTCGAAGGAGTTCGCGTCCGGCCCGGGCGTCGTCCGTTAGGCGGGCTTGGGCACGGTGGAGGCGGACCCGTTCGCGGGCACCGCGGGCCAGCGACGTGTCCGAGATGAGCTCGAGAGCCACGTCCCGGTCTCGAACCCCGCCCACCAGCCGGGCGAGCCGCTTGAGTCGCCGGTCATACCCGGCGAGATCGGTGCGGGACCTCTTCGGCACGAACCGTCCCCAGATCTCGACGCCGACCCGGAGTCGTCGGAGGTCTCGGTGGAGCCGATGGAGGGCGGAGGCGGCCGGGCGGGGGGTGGCGACCGCTCGGTCGAGCTCTCCCAAGGTCG
>JAKIWQ010000023.1 GCA_022749935.1 Thermoplasmata archaeon
CGAGGGGCATGCCACGGTGAGGATGGAACCCGGGCGGGCCGAACCGCAGTAGGCGCACGGAACATCCTCACCCTCGGAGAGGAGTCGCGGATTCGGCCGAACCTCCCAGTCCGCCCGGTGCCCCGGGAGGCACTCCGAGCAGCAGGGGGTCGGGATCGACGGGAGTCCGGACACGAGGTGGCGAGCGCCGCACGGTTCTTAAAGTCCCCACACGGGGGGCTCTGCCGTTCTTCGACTGGCGGTGGGTCGTCCGGGCTGGAACTCCAAGACTAGGCTGTGCGCGCGCGTAGGGACACTCATGTGAAGACCCGGACTTGCTTGGCTCGCACGAATCCTGAGGCTTCCGGGCGATTCAGGCACTCGTACTGTGGGGAGGCAAACGTCAGGTCCCGTCCGCGCCGACACGTGCCGTACTCGATTCGGCGCTCCGAAGTCCGGTAGGGCGGTATGAGGACGGTTCAGGAGCTGGCCAACGAGATCGGCCTTTCCGCCGGCGACGTGAGAGAGTACGGGGAGGGGATCGGCAAGATTCCCGTCGCATTGGTACGGGACACCGTCGCTCGCCGATCTCGGGGGAAACTGGTCCTGGTCACCGGAATGACCCCGGACTCCCACGGCGAAGGAAAGACGGTCACGACCATCGGACTCGCGATGGCGCTCCGCCAAGGGGGTCATCGGGCTATCGCATGCCTGCGCCAGCCCTCGCTCGGTCCGGTCTTTGGGATCAAGGGGGGCGCGACGGGAGGGGGTCGGGCGACCGTCGAGCCGGCGGTCGAGATCAACCTCGGACTCAGTGGGGATTTCGACGCGGTCACTGCGGCGCACAACCTCCTCGCCGCCGTCGTGGATAACCACCTCTACCACGGGAACGCTCTCGGGATCGATCCCCCCCAGGTCACTTGGCCTCGTGCGATGGACGTCGGGGATCGGGCCCTCCGACATATCGTCCTGAACGCCGAGGGGAGCGCATCCTCTGGTCCTCGCCCCGGAGGATTCGTCATCACCGCCGCCTCCGAGGTCATGGCGATCCTGGGATTGTCTCGCGACTACACGGACCTCAAGGAACGCCTGGGTCGCATCCTCGTCGCGGCCCGGACGGACGGGACTCCGGTCCGGGCCGCGGACCTTCACGTCGCGGGGGCGATGGCGGCCTTACTCCGCCACGCGCTGCAACCCAACCTGGTCCAGGCCGTGGACGGGACCCCGGTCCTGGTCCACGGGGGGCCCTTCGGGAACATCGCCCACGGGACGTGCAGCCGGCTGTCGATCGAATTGGGGCTCAGCCTCTGTGAGTACACGGTCGTCGAGGCGGGGTTCGCGACCGAGCTCGGCGCTGAAAAGTTCGTCGACATCGCCGGGCGTATCGGAGAGTTCGAGGTCTCCGCCGGAGTTCTCGTCGTCACCCTGCGGGGCCTTCGTCATCAAGGAGGCGCACCGGCCGATTCGTCCGACGTCCCGTCCCTCCCCGCCGTGACCCGAGGACTTGCGAACCTCGGACAGCACCTCGCGAACCTCTCGACGCTCGGGATCCCGGCCGTGGTCGCGATCAATCGCTTCCCCACGGACACGGCCGAGGAGATCGAGGCGGTCGCGACGTTCTGTCGCGAGCGGGGCGTGCCCGCCGTTCCGTCCAAGGTGTTTTCGGAGGGGAGCGAAGGGGGACGCGAGCTCGCGCTCGCGGTGGTGGCCCGGGTCGGCGAAGGGCACGTGAGCCGATTCGGCTACCCCATAGGGACGCCCCCGCTCGAGGCGCTCGAACTACTGGTCACCCGATTCTACGGAGGGCGGTCGGTGCGCGTGGAACCCGACGCGGCCGAGCAGCTGGCCACCTTTGCGCGATGGGACGAGTCGGCCGGGCCGGTCTGCGTCGCCAAGACACCTCTCTCCCTCTCGGACGACCCGAAGGTCCTCGGAGGTCCGAGCGGATTCACCGCGACGGTCCGGCGCTTCAGCCGCTCCGCGGGGGCCGGATTCACCGTCGCCTACCTCGGGACGATCCAGACCATGCCCGGACTCCCCTCGCGGCCCGCGGCCGAGTCGATCGACCTCGACGCCGACGGCCGCGTCCTGGGGCTACGCTGAACGGAGCGTGCGCTCCGGACCGGCCAAGATTGGGGGAGACCACAGGTCCATTCACCCGAACGACGGTTACAGGTGCCAGCTCGGGCCGCCGTACCCGACCGGGGGCGGGGCCCGTTCCGGCGCTCCGAACGGATCAGGGCGAAGGACGACCGGTCGCCCCTTCTTCCGGGCGATGTACGCATCGATGGCGTTGGCCGCTGCGGTCCCCGCGGCCATCGCGTAGACCACCGACTTACCTCCGGAGGCGAAGACGCCCTCGATGTCGGTCATCCAGTCTTCCTTGCGACCCTGGGGCCACGGGTGGGTGGTGAGACTCAGGTTCAGCTCGGCGGGGAGCCCGGCGACGTCGGACGTCTCGCCGACCGCGACGATCACCGTGTCGCAGGCGATGGTTTCCTCCGAACCGGGAACGGGGACCAGGTTCGGCTTCCCGGTGGCGTCCACCGGACCGGGCGCGACCGTCTGGACGACGAGGCCGGTGACCTGGGTCGTCCCCACGATCCGGAGGGGAGTTCGTTGGAAGAGGAACTGGACGCCCTCGATCTCCCCTCCCTCCACCTCCTCTTCACCGGCGGGCATGTCGGCCTTCGCCTTCCGGTAGACGACGGTGACGTCGGCGCGGGGCATCCGAGCGGCCGAACGCGCCGCATCGAGGGCGACATCTCCGCCTCCCACGACGACAACCTTTCGTCCCTCTCGGCCCAGCAGCGGTTGGGCGCCCTTGTTCATGGCGAGGAGCACCTGGATCGCCGAGAACACGCCCGGCAACTGCTCTCCCGGGATCCCGAGGGCCCTCGGGTCGGAGGCGCCCACCGCGACGTACACGGCGAGGTAGCCGTCCTTGAGGAGGCTCTCCGGGGTGAAGTCCACACCCGCCTTCTGGCCCGTTCGGAACGTCACGTCCAGGTTCTTGAACCGCCCGAGGTCGGTGTCGAGCTCGTCCCCCGAGAGGTGGTACTTGGGGATCGTGTCGACCTGGCCCCCGAGGAAAGGCTGCTCCTCGTACACCGTGACCCCGTATCCCCGGACCCCGAGTTCCCAGGCGGCCATCAGCCCCGCGGGCCCGCCGCCGATGACCGCGACCCGTTCGTTCTTCGGGGCGCTCGCGACGAAGAGCAGGCTCGAGTTGCCGAGCTCCAACGCGGCCCGTTTGAGATGTCGGATGGCGATGGGAAGTCCCTTCGCTCCCATCACGCAGTCCTCCTCGCAGTAATGGTAGCAGGTCTTGCACAGGACCGATGCGAGCGGGTTGTCCCGCAGTGTGAGGACCGCGGCCTCGTCGAACTTGTCCTGGGCGATCAGCGAGATGTAGCCCCGGCAGTCCTGTGTGATCGGGCAGGCCTGGACGCAGAACGGCATCTGGCATTGGAGGCACCGTTGCGCCTCGAGGATCGCCTCCTCCTTCGTGTACGAGTGAAGGATCTCACCGAAGGCCGCGGAACGTTCCGCCTTCGATTCCTCGGGGATCTGGGTCCGGTCGTATCGAGAGTCCCCCATCGGCGACCGTCCTCCCCGTTCCCTCGTCGGTGGGCCGAGGCGAACCGGGCGCTCACTATATGGTCGTCGGACGCCGGGGAAAAACCCGGACGCACCCTTCGCTCCGGTCTACCCGGCGGAGGAGGCTGGGGGGTAGACCCTCCGTGGGACCGGGGGTCGCTCGGCCGTCAGTTAGGCGGCCGGTTCCGTGCCCCGCCGCGTGGGCGAGGTGAGAATTCGCGCGCCCTCTCCCTTCGCGACATAGACGTGGAGCGCATCGCACGTCTTCCGGAAGTAGCCCGACCCGTCCGTGCCAAATCGGCCCGTCATCCCCGCCTCGATCTCCGGGTCCGTGAGGGTCGGCTCGACCTCGGGCGTGAACTGGCACTGGAAGACAAGGAAGCGGTGCCCTTCGAGGTCGAGGCGGGCCGTTTCCGGCGAGCCGCAGAACGGGCAGTGCAACACGCACCGAACAGTCCGGGGCGAGGCTTATCGTTGACGAGGGCCGATCAGTCGATGTATCCGAGGGACCGGAGGCGATCCTTCAGCAGGCGCTCGTCCTCCTCGCTGAAGGCGGAATCCCCGGAGGGATGGTCGACGAGCCGTCCGAGGATGAACGCGATCAGGGCGTCCACGGAGTCGAACGAGGAGCCCCGCATCCGCTCCTCGAGCGATCGGACGACCTCTTCCGGGAGTCGGACGGTTCGAACCGGCCCGAGCCGCGGGCGGTCGGCCGAGGGGGCGCCCGCCGAGGCCCCGGCGCCCGACTCCTCGTTCTCGGTCATCCCTATTCCCACTCAATGGTCGCGGGCGGCTTATCGGTGATGTCGTAGAGGACGCGAACGACCTCCCCATGGAGCGAGCGCGTGATCCGCTCGGCGATCCGTTGGGCCACCTCGCGCGGCAATGCCGCCGCCGTCGCGGTCATGGCGTCGACCGAGTCGACCACGCGGACGCTCACCGCTTCTCCGTGGACGCGGTTGTCCCCGAGGACACCGACGGTCCGCCCGGGAAGGAGGACGGCGAAGTACTGCCAGGGTCGGGACATACGATGCTCGGCCACGGCCCGCTCCACTTCCTCCTCGACCACCGCATTGGCGACGCGGGCCCGTCGCACCCGGTCGGGCGTCACGGGACCCGCGACGCGGACGGCGAGACCGGGTCCCGGAAACGGCTGCCGGTCCGGAGACGGAACGTTGAGGTTCCGGGCGACGGCCCGTACTTCGTCTTTGTAGAGGTCGCGCAGCGGCTCGACCAACCGGAGCTTGCTGTCGGACGGGATCCCCCCGACGTTGTGGTGGGTCTTGATCGTATCCCGAAGGGCACCGCCGCTCTCGATCCAATCGGGAGCGATCGTTCCCTGCACGAGACGGTCCGTTCCGAACCCCTCGGCCTCGCTCTCGAACAGACGGATGAACGCGGTACCGATGCGACGACGCTTCTCCTCGGGCTCGGTGACCTCCTGGAGGGCGGCGAAGAAACGTTCGGAGGCGGAAACGACGTGGAATCGGAGCTCCGCTTGGCGAAAGATCTCCGTGACCCGCTCGACCTCCTTTTCGCGAAGGAGACCCGTGTCGACGAACACGGCGCGCGCCCGGTCCCCGAGCGCCCGCTGGGCCAGGATCGCCGCGACGGTGCTGTCGATCCCGCCCGAGGCGGCGACGATCGCCTTCCCGGGGACCTCGCTCCGGAGGCGGTCGATGGCCTCCGTCACGAACCGCGCGGGGTCGTTCACGTCCGTGGCCCCACCGTTGGGTCGGGCTCCTCGCGCCACTTCGCCCGATAGGCGACGAGCCGAGCCTCGAGCTCCGGATACTTCAGGGCCAGGATAGCGGTCGCCAGCAGGGCCGCATTCTCCGCGGCATCGAGCCCGACGGCCGCCACGGGGATCCCCGGGGGCATCTGAACGACCGAGAGGAGGCTATCGAGACCGAGTCCCCGATGGAGCGGCACTCCGATCACGGGCCGCAAGGTCCGCGCGGCGACGACTCCCGGGAGCGCGGCCGAGAGGCCGGCCATCGCGATGAACACCTCGGTCTCCGGGTCGGCGACCAACCGGTCGACCTTCTCCGGGTTCCGGTGGGCCGAGGCGACGTGGACCTCGCACCGTACCCCGAACTCGACCAGCCGGGTCCGGACCTTGTCCGCCGTCTCGAGGTCCGACTTGCTGCCGACCAGGACGGTGACCTTCATCGGTCCACCGTATCGCCCCGGCAGAAAAGCCTGCGGGGGCGCCGTGCGTGGCCCGGCCTACCGGACCTCCCGAGCCGGCGGCCGAGCCGCTCGAAGAACCGGGCGATGGGATAGTAGAACACGACGGCGGCCCACGCGGGATAGAGCCAGAAGTTTCGCTTGAAGACGAAGAAGGTCCACGGGCGACCTTGGCACGTCGACCCGGGATCCCCCACAATGACGTGGCACCAGACTCCCCCCGCATCGAGGTAAAGGAACGGGGCGAGGATCGCGGCGGTGAGGACCACGGTCGCGACCGCCCTCAGGTACTCTCTACGGGCCAGATGATAGACGACGACCACGATGTTCGCGAGTTGCTTGAGGGCCAGGGCGAGCGCTTCGGCCGGCCACCGGTACCGGCCGAGCGGGACGGTCAGCGCGAGCGTGAGGGCGAGGATGGGTACGAAGTCGTTCTGACCGTTGGCGGCCAGGAGCGGGATCCACGGGGTGGCGAACCCGGCGAGCGCGGTCGCGTCGCGCCGGAGGAGGCTCAGCGTCCCGCCCCAGGCCGCGAGGGAAACCCACCGGTAGTCGATTCCCGGGATCTGAACGAACGTCAGGAGGGGTAGGTAGACGTCGTACGACCGCTCGAAGTGCGGCGTCCCGTACTGAAGGTACGCGAAGGCGACGGGGTGGGAGTACAGTCCCCACCCCAGGGAGGCGTAGGCCGGCGTGCTGTACGGTTCGTCCGAAAGTCCGTTCAACCCACCGGTGAGGACGGACACAATCGCCAGGCCGCCCCCGAGGGCGATGAGGAGCGGGGTCGCCCAGGGAACCCGGTCGGCCCGCCGACCTAGGCCGTAGCCGACCACCACCGTGAGTCCGAAGATGGGCACGATGAGGAAGGTGAACCCCACGAACGTCGTTCCCACGAGCAGGGCCACGGTCGCGAACGCTGTGGCGAGGAGGAGCGCGGCGTGGGTCCGAGCGCCCATCGACCGGAGGTCCTGCCCGGCGGCCCTAACATGGTTTCGCCAGCGGCCCGCAAGCTCATACGCGGCCCCGAACCTCGCGGACGATGACTCTCCGCCTGCACCGGAGAGGTCGGTTCCGGGCCTGGCTCGGGGCCCGCCTCGGCGGGGACGCGCAGCTCGGAGACCGGATCTGGCGACGGGTCCTCCACGGACTCTGCGCTCTCGTCCTCCTCTACTACCTCCTCCCGAACGCGTTCTTCGTCGTCGCACCGAAGGACGAGGTCCTCGTCCTCGCGTTGTTTGCCGTCCTACTCCTCGAGGTCCTGCGCCACCTCGCCGGGTTGGAGCTCCCGACCATCCGACCGTACGAGCAGCGTCGGGTCGCCAGCTTTGCCTTCTTCGCGATCGCGATCGTCGTCGTCGTGCTCCTGTTCCCCGAACCGATCGCGGGAGCGGTCGTGCTGGGGACCGCGCTGGTCGACCCGCTGGCCGGTGAGTTGCGAGTGGCCCGGAGGTCGGTCGCGGTCCTGTGGGCGGTCCCGGTGCTGGCATACGCGGGGCTCGCGTGGGTCGGTATGGCGATCCTAGGGGGGTGGCCGCCCCTCCTGTCGCTCGGGCTCGCCCTCCTCGTAGCACCGCTCGCCGTCGCGGTGGAGCGACCGAAGTCCCGTTGGGTGGACGACGACCTCGTGATGACGTTCGTTCCGGCCATCGCCCTCTACCTCGTCGCCGTGGTCGGGCTGGGACTACCGAAGTAGTGGCCCGGCGCCGCCCCCGGGACGGACCGTGCTACCCGGAGGGGGCCCCGTGCACGCCCTCGTTGTGCGCCTTCAGGTCGGCCGGGGACTCGAACGTCACGCGGCACACCGGGCACCGCGCAGGGAACGGTCGACTCGAATGGTCGTGAACGACGTGAGCGGCCTTTTCGCCGGCCGTGAGGAACTCCCGACCACAGAACTCGCATCGGACCCCGGTGCGTCCCGACATAGTGGAAGGAACCTCTCCCCCCAGCACCGGCGGGAATTTCAGGAAGTGGCCTAGCCCCTCCGGGGCGACCGAGACGTGAGCTCGCCGCTCAAACGATGGGCGTGAGGACCGTATGCGGGGGACCCTTCTCCGGGTCCGCATTGATCGCGTAGATCGTGGTCCGCGGCCGGATCCCGTAGATGCAGGGCTGGTTGTCGATGTTGATGACCCGGAAGTACGTGTCCATCATGTTCAGGATCTCGCTCGAGACGAGCAATCCCGGTTTCAGAAGACCGATCCCGAGGTTGCCCGCGTGCTTCGCCCGCGACACCCCCTGGAAGTAGAGCCGGATGGCCACCTGGTCCCCCATGAGGCTCTCGAACGTATCGAACGCCGTGTACTCGATGAACGGCTTGCGGTCCGGTCCGCCAGCGGCCTTGTCGGCGGCGACCATCGCGCGCAGCGCCTCATCTCGACCGAATCGGGCCATCGGGAGGATGTAGGGCTCCTCCGTCTCGTTCGCCGCGTAGTCCGGGATACGGACCCGCGTGTCGAAGGTGTTCGCGGGGACGTGTCGGACGAGCGTCTCCCGCAACTTGTCCGGGGATTCCCCCGCGGCGAGCACCGCGATGATCCCCCGCCCCTGCGACAGGAAATTGAGGAAGGTCGGTGTGAACAGCATGTAGTAGTCGTCGATCCCGACGTTCACGTCGACCTCGAACGCGTTGAAACTGCCGCGCCGGAACCCCCCCCCCAGGAGTTTGTCGAAGTCGGGGATCCCCGTCGAGTAGAACCGCTCCGCGTCGGGCGCCGGCTTCCAGGGCCCCGTCGGGGGGGACGCGTGGCCGTTCTTCATCGTACCGAGCGCCTCGAACCGACCTCCGTTGAGCGTCACGGCATACCGGGCCTGTCCGATGTTGGTGGCGCGGAGTTTTTCGAGACGCAAGTGGCGTACCCGTCGCTCGTCCAGCTCCTCGCGTTGGATGGAGATGAGCCCGTCCACCAGGTATTCGATCCCCCCCGCTTCCGGCTTCTCGAGGATCATGACGACATCCGTACTCGACCCCTCCACGAGGTCTTTCTGGAGGGCCATGACGAACTCTTCCATCTCGAGGCCGTACTTGTGGGTCACACCCTCGAGAGAATCGATGACGAGGAGCGACTTCTCGGGAAGCGCCCGCTCGATCCGGGTGTAGACGTTCTCGACCTCGGGCATGGGGCTGCGTTGGAGGAGCGACTGCAGGTGCGTACGGTCGACGCGCGTCGGAGGACCCCGCTCCTGGCCGAAGGTCTGGAGGACCTCCTTGCCGGCCCGGATCTTCCGCTGCTCGGACTCGGGAATCGTCTTCTCCGTCGACTTCCCGCCGGCGTTGATGGTGTCGAGGAACAACTTGGCCGCGTCCAGCACCCGGGTCCGCATCTCGCTCGTCTTGAGCCAGGGGAACTGCCGGTAGAGCGCCTCGTCTCCCACCCGCGTCGAGAGGTAGTACGAACGGCCCGGCTGACCCACGCGCTCGAGGAGCTCGAGCCCGAACGTGGTCTTTCCGGTACCGGCGCCGCCTTTCACGATCAAGGACCGCCCGCCCTTCCCGCTGAGGAAGGCGATGACCTCTGGAGGGACTCCTCCGACCGTGCTCCCGTCGTTCGCACTCATGGTGATGTTTGGGTGCGCGGCCGTCCCGAGGGTCCCGTCGCCCGCGAAACCATTCCGTGTCCCATCGACATCATGGGTCCATTCGTAAGGTAAAGCTTTCGCGTCCAAGAGACAGCGCCGCCGCTCACGCTCCCGCCTCCTGGCGTGCCTCGGCCCGCGCGGCTTCGAGCGCCTCGCGGAGTGGTTCGCCGGGCTCTCCGACGGCCGTAGCCGCGGAAGGGTTCCCGCCGCCCCGGCCCTCGAACTTCGACTTCGCCGCCTCGACGACCCGGCGCGCGGCGACCCGGGACGAGCTTGATCCGACGAACAGCGTACCCTTTCCTTCGCGGTCCCCGGCGAGGAGCGCGACCCGGTCCGGTGCTCGCGTGAGAAGACGGGAGAGTTCCTGGAGCCCCTCCCGGTCGAGGTCGAGGCTGGCCCATAGGATCGTGACCCCTCCGCGGGTCTCGGTGGAGAGTGGGTCGGCCGTCAACCGGGCGGCGATCTGTCCGAGGTCCTCTTTCACCCGGGACTTCGCGAGCTTCCGGGCTTCCTCCACTTCCCCCAGGAGCCGTCCGATCCCTTCGGGGAGTTGCGCCGCGGGAACTCCGAGCCGTCGGGCCGACTCCTGGAGGACGTCCTCGTGCTCCCGGCGGACGTCTAGGGCCCGGTCGCCGCTCACGTACGTCAGGCGGACGATCCCATCCTGGATTCGCTCCACGTCGAGGATGCCGATTGCCCCCACCTCGCTCGTGTGGGTGCAGTGGGTCCCGCCGCATGCTTCGATGTCGACGCCGGCGATCTCGACGATCCGGAGCTCCTTCCCCGGCACCGCGCCTCCCTGGTAGAGCGTGAACCCGAACCGCCGTTCCGCCTCGGTACGGGACTCGAAGTAACTCTTCACCGGAAGGTCCTGCCGAACCACCTCGTTGACCCGCCGCTCGACCCGGAGGAGTTCGTCCTTGGAGAGGGCCTTGTAATGGGTGATGTCGATCCGGGCCGACTCCGGACCCTTGTAGGCGCCCGCCTGCCACACGTGAGGCCCCAGGACCTCGCGCAGCGCCCCGTTGAGGAGGTGCGTCGCGGTGTGATGCTGCATCAACTGAAGCCGTCGTACCGGGTCGATGCGACCCCGGACCCGGTCGCCCACGGCCCAGCCCGCCGGTCCGTCGGTCCGATGGAGGACCCAGGGGCCCTTCCGTGCGACGTCGATCACCTCCCGTTCCCCGAGGTGACCCCGGTCGGAAACCTGGCCGCCTCCGGTCGGGTAGAAGTACGTGCGGTCGAGCGCGACGAATGGACCATCCGAGTAGACGACGTGGGCCTCGAAGGTGTCGGTGTACGGGTCGAGGTAGTAGAGCACCTCCGTGGGGGGCGTCCCCGGGGAAGGGTCGGGTAGCCCCTCGCTCTTCTCCGTGTAGTCGGTCGCCGGCACGATCGATTCGTGGCGGGCGGCGACCCGGGCGTAGAAGTCGGTGGGGACGGCCGGAGGTTCCCGGAGCTCCTCGACGGCCACTTCGGGAGGAACCCCCAGGGAATCGTACCATTCGAGCAGGTGCTCCTCGGTGATCCGTCCACCGGTTCCCCGGACTCGCTCCTCCTGGCGGCGGATGATGCCTCGGGCCCTCTCGATCGCCTCCGCGTACCGTTCGACCTCGTTCTCGACGACGCGGTGCAGGTCCTCGCGGTGGAGCGCGATCTCGGGGTGGGATTGGGCGAGGTCGCGCGCGACCCGGTCGAGGACCGCAGTGATGGCGGGCGCCTCCGGGGTCTTCTGGAGGATCCGGAGGGAGCGTCGAAGGAGGAGGCGCACGAAGTACCCCTCCTTGCTGTTGGACGGGACGACGCCGTCCGTCAGCAGAAAATTGAGCGCCCGGGCGTGGTCGATGAGGATCGCCGCCTCCCGGGGAGGGAAGGTGCGCCGGACCTCGTCGTACGACGCCCCGAACACCGCCTCGTAGGCGTTCTTCGTACCTTGGCTCGCCCACACGAATCGCTCGAGACCGTACCCCGTGTCCACGACGGTGAGTGGCATCGGCCGGAGCGTGTCCCCGTCCCGGACATACTCCATGAAGACCAGGGTCGCGAGCTCGAGTCCCTGGACGCCGACGCTGAGCGAAGGGCCGAGGTTGCCACCGCCCTCCCAGACCTCCTCCTTGTAGGTGACCGCCTTCGGGTCGGTACCGAGCTCGTCGGTGAGGAGTTCGTGGCAGAGCTCCACGCACCGCTCCTTGAAGTACACCTCGTGGTCGGGACGATTGAACGCGTGGTGCGCCATCATCTCGAACTCGGTGAAGTGACGGCCGCTCCGTCCGACCTCCTCGAGGTCGATGAATCGGAGGCACGGCTGACTGATCACGAGGGGGTTCGCCGGGGGCGGGATCGCCCCGCTCGTGACCCACGGCTGGAAGTCGTAGATGGAGGCCTGCGTGAAGAACACGTCGTTCCGCCAGCGCGCGACCGTGGGGTACCGGCGGACCCGCGTGTGACCCCGCCGCTCGAAGAACGCCAGGTACGTCTCGCGCATCTCGGCGGAGGAGAACGGCCGGCGGAACACCGGATGGCCGATGAACCCGTACTCCCGACACGGGGCCTCCTGGCACCGGTCATGGTCGCCGAGGCTCCAGAACGCCGCGCCACACGACGCGCACGCCTTCCGATGAAATCCCTCCCTCCGAAAGAACGGGATGTCGTACTCGGAGGCATCCATGAACGGGGCTCCGACGCCCCTCGGTGCTTTAACAATTCGGCCGCATCCTCGGTGCGACCGCCGATGGAAAGGCCCGGAGACCGAACGTGAGCTCGGCCCGGTCGGTGGTTCGGGCGCCGCTAAACTCCCGAGCCGCCGTCCGAGCGACGGCGCTGCTCATCGCGCTGCGGGTCGGCTACGCATACAACTGGTTCGATGTCGGTCCGGGCCTCCCCGCGATCGGGACCGAATTCGGGGTGGGGGTCGCGGACTGGGGGCTTCTCCTCGCTGCGTTCTTGGTCGGGGCCGGAGTCTTTCAGGTTCCCGCGGGTCTGCTCGCCCGCCGGTACGGCTCGCGGGTCGTCTCGCTCGCCGGGACGGCGTTGCTCGCGGTGGGCGGTGTCGCCGGCGCTCTCGCACCCAACTTCCCGACCTTGCTGGCGCTCCGGCTCCTCTCGGGGGTCGGCGCCGGGCTGTTCTTCTCGCCGGCCATCGGTCTGGTCGCGAGCCTCTACCCCGAGGGGCGCCGGGGGGTGCCCGTCGGGACCTTCAGCTCCGCGTTCAGCGCGGGGGCCGCGATGGGCCTCCTCGGAAGCTCCTTCCTGGTCCCCCTGGTCGGTTGGCGATGGGCGCTCGCCTTCGGCGGACTCCTCCTCGCGGCCGTCACGCTCGCCGCCCTCTTCGGGATCTCCCGGGAGGCCGGCGCACCGGATCGGGAACCGGTACGACCCGGCATTCCCGCCGCGCTCCGGTTCCGGGGCACGTGGGCGGTGGGCCTCGCCTTCATCGGCGTGGAGGGAGCGGCGTTTGCTACCGGGCAGTTCATCGTCCCGTACGGGGAGACCGTGCTCGGCTGGGCCGCGCTCCTGGCGGGCGTCGTCGGGATGATGTTCGTCCTCCCCAGCGTCGTGGGCGGGCCGGCCGGGGGTTCGCTGGCGGAACGGTACCAAAACCATCGGACCCAGTTCGTGGTGGCGGCCATGGTCGCGGCGGGCGTTCTCCTCCTGTTGCCGGTCGCGGGGTGGGCCGTGGCGATCGCCATCGGGACCGTCTTCTCGTTCGCGTACGGCCTCATCTACGCGGTGATGTACGTCCTCCCGCACTACTGGCGGTCGGTCCCCGCGGGGGAGATCCCCCTCGCGATCGGGCTCTTCAACTCGATCCAGCTCGCCGGCGGCGCGGGGGTCTCGGCCCTCTTCGCCTGGGTCGTGGCTCAAGGGGGATACGCCGTCGGTTGGTGGTTCCTGGCCGGAGCGATGGTCGTGACGCTGGTGGCGCTCGTCGCCCTGCCCCCGACCGCTCCCGACGGCGCGGGTCGTCCGACGGTCGCGGAGGACGGCGCCCCGAGCGCAGAGCACGTCCCGTAGCACACAGGTCGGCGATCGGACACTCTCCGCACCGGGGACCGATGGGCCGGCACAGGTTCTGGCCGTGTTGGACCAGCAACGGGTTCACCGGGATCCAATACTCTCGGTCCAGGGTCCGGACCAAGGCCGCCTCGGTCTCCTCCGGCGACTTCGTCCGGACCACGCCGAGCCGGTTCGCGATCCGATGTACATGGGTATCCACGGGGATGGCCGGGATGCCGAACCCGAACACGAGGACGCAATTGGCGGTCTTGGGCCCGACCCCGTTCAGGGACGTGAGCTCCTCGAAGGTCCGGGGAACCTCGCCTCCGAACCGGTCGAGCACGGCCTGCGCCACCGTCCGGATCACGCGAGCCTTGGTGTGGTAGAACCCGGTACGTCGGATCAGCGGCTCCACGTCCTCCGGGGAGGCCCTTGCGAGGGACGCCGGATCGGGGTACTGGGCGAAGAGCAGGGCGCTCGCGATGTCGGTCGCCTCGTCGCGGGTGCGTTGGGAAAGGATCGTCCCGATCAGCACCTGGAAGGGATCCTGGGCGTGGTCGCGAAGGTAGGGGATGCGCCAATCCCCGGTCTTATAGAACGACGAAAGTCGGTCCAGGAGCGTTTCCCAGTCAAACGTCGGCGCGGTCACGTGGGACCCTTTCTCGGGGCGGGACTCGACGCCCCATGGGCGACCTCGTCCGACGGACCGAGGCCCGGGTCGGAGAGGTCGGGTTCGTCGCCGGTGCCGGTGGGGCGCACGAGCTCGCCGATGAGGTAATCGCTCCCGACGACGAGCGTGAAACCGTCCGGGCCGGTAGCGATGCGGGCGAGACGGACCCCGTCGGCGGGCGTGGGAGCCACGACCACCCGGCGGAACCGGCCCGCGGCGGCCGCCTTCAGCTCCGCGACCGAGAACGCTCGGTCCGACCGAAGCGGGACGACGAAGAGGGTGTGCGCGAGAGGGGTGAGGGCGTCCAGGATCGGGGCGAGCTGTTTCCCGCGGAGACATCCGAAGACGATGGCGTTCTCCGCCGGGTCCGAGAGAGGCGCGATCTCGGCGAGACTCCGAGCGAGTGCCCGGGCGCTCTCGGGGGTGTGCGCCACATCGTAGAACAGGTCGGGGCGACGACCGGCCCGCTCCAACCGTCCGGCCCAGCGGGCAGTCGAGAGACCGTTCCGGACCGCGTCGGGCGAGAGGGCCCGCCCCGTGGCGGACAGGAACCGCGCCGCCGCCGCGACCGCGAGGGCGGTGTTCCCTGCCTGGAAGGTACCGAAGAGCGGGACGTGGAGCTCCGAGAGCCGAAGGCCCGGGAGTCGGAGGTCGAACTGCTGTCCCTCCTCGGACAGCGTGCGGTGTTCGACGCCGACCTCTCGCCCCAGGTGCCAGAGCGGCACCCCGGCCCGGCTCGCCTCGGCTTCGACCACGGCTCGGGCCCCCGCCGGCACCTCGCCGAGCACTCCGGTCATCCCCGGTTTGAGGATCCCGGCTTTCTGGTGGGCGATGGCTTCGACCGTAGCGCCCAACACGTCCGTGTGCTCGAGCTCGATCATCGTGATGACGCCGACCCGCGCGTCGACGATGTTGGTCGAATCCAGGCGTCCACCGATGCCGACCTCGATCACCCCGACGTCGACCCGCGAGCGGGCGAACCAGTCGAAGGCGACCGCGGTCGTGACCTCGAAGAACGTGGGAGGGCGGTCGATCGTTCCCGTGGACTCGAGACGCGCGGCGACCGCTTCGACCCGACCGATCGCCCCGGCGACCTCCTCCCGGGGGATCGGCTCCCGGTCGACTTCGATCCGTTCCCGGTAGCTCGCCAGGTGCGGGGACGTGAACAGGCCGGTCCGGAGCCCGTGGGCCCGGAGGACCGCCTCCGTCAGGGCGGCCGTCGACCCCTTTCCCTTGCTGCCGGTGATGTGGACGGAGGGGAAGGCCCGCTCCGGATGCCCGAGCCCCTCGCACAACGAACGGATCACGTCGAGGCCGGGCTGGATGCCGAACCGTCGGCGGGAGAACAGGCTCTCCAGCGCGGTTCGGTAGGCGGATTCCGGTGGGGGCCGCTTCGGGAGAGAACGGGGTCGGGGCATGAGCGTAGGAGCGATCCCGAACCGTCAGTAGGTGGACCGCTCTCGGTACGACCCGTACACGTCCTGGAAGGCGCGCACGATCTCCCCGAGGGTCGCCTTCGCCCGCAACGCATCCAGGACGGAGGGCATGGTGTTCTCGGACTCGGTCGCCGCGACCTTCTTGAGCTTCTCCAGCGCGGCTTCGAACCGCGAGCGGGAGC
Organism: Thermoplasmata archaeon; assembly: GCA_022749935.1. Taxonomy (GTDB): domain Archaea; phylum Thermoplasmatota; class Thermoplasmata; order Lutacidiplasmatales; family UBA184; genus Lutacidiplasma. The sequence goes on from JAKIWQ010000023.1 coordinate 15,630, forward strand.
GCCGCTCTCGGACGGCGCGGAGCCGGCGGGATTGACTCCGTCGCGCCTCTTCCGAGATCTTGAGCCGCGGGACCTTGATGGGAGTGTCGACCGTGTACGCATTCACGCCCACGACCTTCTCCGTCCCCGCTTCCACCGCTCGCTGGTACCGGAACGAGGCCTCCTGGATCTCCTTCTGGAAGAATCCCCGCTCGATGCCGGCGACCACTCCGCCCATCGCGTCGATCCGCTCGAAGTATCGATGCGTCTGCTCCTCCATCGTGTCGGTGAGCCACTCGACGAAATAGCTTCCTGCGAACGGGTCGACCGCATCGGCGACGCCCGACTCGAACGCGAGGATCTGCTGGGTCCGCAGTGCGATCCGGACCGCATCCTCGCTCGGGAGCTGGAGCGCTTCGTCGTACGAATTGGTATGGAGCGACTGGGTTCCCCCGAGGACACCGGCCAGTGCCTGGACGGCCGTCCGGACGATGTTCAGCTCCGGCTGTTGTGCCGTGCACGAGCATCCGGCGGTCTGAGTGTGGAACCGAAGCCAGCGGGACCGTTCGTTCTTCGCACCGAATTCGTCCTTCATCACGTCGGACCAGACCCGTCGCGCGGCGCGGAACTTGGCGATCTCCTCGAAGAAGTCGTTGTGGGAGTTGAAGAAAAAGGAGAGACGGGGAGCGAAGTCATCCACGTCGAGCCCCCGCTCGACCGCCGCCTGGACGTACGCCCGCCCATCCGCGAGCGTGAAGGCAAGCTCCTGGACCGCGGTCGAGCCGGCTTCGCGGATGTGGTAGCCCGAAATGGAGACGGGATTCCATCGGGGGGTGTGCTTCGTCGCGTACTCGATCGTGTCGGTCACGAGCCGGAGCGCCGGTCGGGGTGGGTAGAGGAATTCCTTCTGGGCGATGTACTCCTTGAGGATGTCGTTCTGGGTCGTGCCCCCGAGCCGGTCGAAGGGGACGTGATGGGCCGTTCCGGTCAGGAGGTACATCCCCCACACGATGTTGGCCGGCCCGTTGATCGTCATGCTCGTTGTGACGTCGGCGAGCGGGATCCCCCGGAGGAGGCGGGCCATGTCGTCGAGCGAGCTCACGTTGACACCGCACTTTCCCACCTCGCCGAGAGACTCCGGGTCGTCCGCGTCGAGGCCGTAGAGCGTCGGGTCGTCGAACGCGATCGAGAGCCCGGACTCCCCGTGGGCCAGGAGATAGCGGAACCGTCGATTCGTGTCCTCCGGCGAACCGAAGCCGGAGAACATCCGCATCGACCACACCCGGCCCCGGTACATGGTCGGGTGGACGCCCCGCGTGAAGGGGGGTTGACCCGGGAACCCGATCCGGTCGAACCCGGAGCTCGGGGACCGGGGCGTGTAGATGCGCTCGACGGGGATTCCGCCGAGCGTCGTGAACGACTCCTTTCGCTCGGGACCTTTTTCGAGCGCGGGGCGGAGAACCTCGGACTCCCATCGACGGCGGGCCATTTCGACGGGATCGCTCTCGGAGCCGCCCCGCGCCCGAGTCCCCCGGGGCGGAGGTTCCGGCCGGCTCGCCGACATCGAGGAAACAGAGGCGTGGGGTCGGATAAGTCCGGGGGTGCGTTACGCGGGGGTTCCCTTCGTGCGCCGAGGAGCGGGGAGACGGAAGCCGACGAGGTCCTTGGTCCCGCGACGGGAGATCCGGGCGTGGAACGAGTTCGCGAACTGGGGTGCGGCGTCCCCCGTCCACTTGGTGTTGTCGGCCAGCACGAGGGCGGAGGGCGACAGCTTGGGGCGGATCGTCTCGAGTTCGAAAGTGAGGTGTTCCGGCGTGTGAAGGTCGTCGTGCAGGAAGACGTCGATCGCGGGCAGCTCCTCGACCAGCTTCGGGAGCAGCACCTGGCTCTCCCCGATGCGGAGGTCCCAGCGGGTTGAACGGAACGGGATGGCCCATCCCGACGAAAGCCCGGGAGGTACCGAGACGGGAGATTCGTCCGCGGCCAGCACCGGCCCCCGCTGGTGGGTGGGGAAGTCGATCGAGTGCAGGGTACCGGAACGGTTCTTGTCGAGCGCCATCAAGAAGTGGGCGGAGGAGATGCCACTACTGACGCCCGTCTCCACGATGTGTTTCGGTTGGAGCAGACGGACCAGCGCGTAGAGCTCGAAGGGGGCACAGATCTGCGCGTAGCTCGACCGACCTCCCGCGACCTGCCGGCGACGCATCTCCTTCTCGATCGGGACGAGGGCGTCTACTTCCGTCAGAACGTCGAGGATGCGGTCGACCGGAGCGCCGGAGAGCGTTCGGAGCCAACGGAGGTTGATCGCGGCCCGAGAGTCCCCGAGCGCCTTGCGAGCTCCGTCGGTCAACTGGTGAGCTTTGCGGGCCGCTTGGGGTGCCCCTTCGCTCCCCTCCGCCGTCATGGTCGGTGAGCGCCTCCGGCGCGGTCAGGCTTTCCGACGAGATGGGCCTTTCGGATGGTCAGCCGGGCGGTACTGGCCGTGATCTCTCGGTCCTCCTGGTCGATCTCGATCCGCTCCCGGAAGAAGGGCGCGTCCACCACGAGCGTCTCGTACTCCCCTCCCTCCCCGGCCACGTTCACCCGAGGACCCCTGCGACCGGTACGTTCGAGTTCCTCGAGGAACCGAACGTCCACGGGGCGTCCGAGGAGCTCCGGCGAGAGGGATTCCGCCGCCAGATGGACGAGCCGAATGTCGAGTCCGGCCGAGATCTCTTCGCGGACCACCCGCGCCGGATCCCTCCGCCACAACGGGGTGAAGACCCGCCGACCGACTCGCCCCCCGACCCGAAGGAGACGGGCCCACTGGTACGACGATTCGATGGCCCCGGCCACCACCGGGCCGACCTCGTGAGCGAGCGCTTCTTCGAGCGCGTCCAGTTCGGCGACCTCGCCACGACCGTGCACGGGGATCGACCGATGCCGCTTCCCCCAACTGGCGGCCTGGAGTGGGACCAGGTCGAGGTTGGGTGTGTGAAACATCATCGACTCCGGGTCTTCGGGTCGAAGCGTAACCAGTTCGTCTACCGACCATCCTTGCGTCTCCGCAAGGTACGCCGCGTAGATCGAGTCCTTCCCTCCGGAGACGAGCGCAGTGACGGCCATCGAGAGGGTCAGCCGGGGAGACCCGGCCCCTGCCTCCATCGAACGTAGAGGGGCTCGAGCGGGATCTTGACCAGATGGTGTCCGCTCCATTCGAGTCGGGCTCCTTCGCCCGTCACCTCACCCAGCCGAGCGCACGGCAACCCCTGGAACGAACGAGCGAACGAGGTCGATCGTTCAGCAGGTACCTCGACCACGAACCGGGAGCTGCCCTCGGCGGCAAGGGCGGTACCCGCACTTTCGAGACCCGTGACCGCCAGGTCCACGTCGAACCCCAGACCCCCTCCGAAGGCCATCTCGGCGAGCGTGACGGCCAGTCCCCCATCCGAGATGTCGTGGGCCGAACGTACCGTGCCGGCTTCGATCGCGCGGACCAAGCGCTCGCCCAGTCGGCGGAGATTTCGTGGTGCCGTCGGGGGGAGGGCGAGGCCCGAGCGGTCGTGCCGTCGGGCCCAGAGCGAGCCTCCGAGTTGGGGAGCGGAGGTTCCCAATAGGAACAGGGCGTTTCCCGCTTCCTTCAGGTCGCTCGTGGCTACCCTCCGAAGGTCCCGCACGATCCCCGTGGCGAGCAGGACCGGTGTCGGCGGAATTTCAGCCCCCAGACCTCCGTTGTAGAAGCTCACGTTTCCCGACGGCACTGCGAACCCGAGGGCCCGAGCCGCGGCCGCGAGACCCTGGGTCACCGACGAAAAATCCCCGAGGACCCCGGGGTCTTCCGGGTTCCCGAAATTGAGGCAATTGGAGAAGGCATCCGGGCGTGCGCCGACGGCGTAGAGGTTGCGGGCCGCCTCTTCGACCACCCACTCCGCCCCCCGCCTCGGGTCCTCTCGACAGGCCCATGGTTGGCTCGCGGTCGCGACCGCCAAACCGGCCCAGTGCTCGGGTCGAGGTTGGAGAACCGCGGCGTCCCCGTGGGAGGGGGAGGTGAGACGACCGTGGAGCGGTCGAATGGCCGTCCGGCCTTGCACTTCGTGGTCGTAGAGCCGAATGACCCTTTCGCGCGAGGTCGAGTCGGGCGCGAGGAGCAACTCCGTGAACAGTCCCTCGAGATCCTTCGAGGGGAGCACCGGCGAGGGCAACCGCGCGGCGGCCCTTTTCCGAAGGGGCCGCCGGAGGGGCGTGGGCGCGACGCGGAACCCGACCCGCAGGCGGGCGGCGGGTTTCCCCTCCCACGTGAGCTCCTCGAAGGGGGGATTCGTCACCCGTCCGATGGAGACTGCGGGCACGTCGTACCGCCGGAAGATCGTGAGGAGCGGAGCCAACTGCGAGGGACGGACATCCAGGAGCATGCGCTCCTGGGACTCCGAGACCCAGACCTCCCACGGGCGGAGTCCTTTCTCTCGGAGCGGAATTCGTGCGAGGTCGATCGCCGACCCGAACCCCCCGGCGTGGACGAGCTCCCCCGACGCGGAGGCGACTCCGCCTCCGCCCAGGTCCTTGAGACCCCGGACCAGTCGCCGATCGAACGCCTCGAGGCAGGCGTGGATGAGCGGCTCCTTCATGATCGGATTCCCGAGCTGGACGGCTCCCCGCGACTCCGACTCGCTCCGGTCGGTCAGCTCCTTCGAGGCGAATGCGACGCCCCCGATCCCGTCGCGTCCGGTGAGACCCCCGGCGAGGACGAGATGGTCCCCGACCGACTGCGCTCGATTCGGCAACAATCGATTCCGGCGGAGAAAGCCGACGCATCCGACGTTGACGAGAGGGTTCACCACATAGGCCGGGTCGAAGGTGATCGAGCCAGAAACGGTGGGCACTCCGACCCGGTTCCCGTAGTCCCGGATCCCGGCGATCACCCCGTTCGCGAGGTAACGGGGGCTCTTCACCCCCGGCGGGAGTTCGGACGGAGGGAGGTCGAGCGGGCCGAAGAACAGCGGGTCCGTGAGGCCGATCGGTTTCGCTCCCACGGCCAGCACGTCCCGCAGGATGCCCCCGATGCCGGTGGCGGCCCCTCCGTACGGCTCCACCGCCGAAGGATGGTTGTGGGACTCGATCCGTAGCGCATAGGCATAGCCGCCGAGAAACTGCATCACGCCGGCGTCCCCGGTCCCGAGGACGCGGGGCCGGGGCCGGAGCGAGGAGAACGCCCGTCGGAGGAACGGTCGGGAGCTCTTGTAGCTGCAATGTTCGCTCCAGCTCTGGGCCAAGCCCGCGAGTTCCACGTCCGTCGGGTCGCGCCCTTCCCGGAGGAAGTACGTCCGGACCCGACCGAGCTCGCGGGCGTCGAATCCCAGCCCCCGTTCGTGCGAGAGTCGGGCGAGGGCCCGGGGGGACTTTTTTCGGAGAGGGACGACCGCGACCCCGTCGGCCCAATCGGTCATGCTCTCACGTCGGAACCGGTCGGACCGTGACCCGATGGATCACCGGGTTGGCGAGAAGCCGCTCCACCGCCTCGTCGGCCAGGCGACGCGCCTCGACCGGGGACACGTCGTGGAATTCGAGGTCGTAAATTCGGGCCATCGATACCTTCGGGACGGAGGACAACCCGAGGAGCCGGAGCGACTTTTCGACGCTCTCGGCTTCGGCGTCCATCACTCCCGGCTTCAACTCGACACGGATTTCGATCCGTACCGAACGGTCCGGGGAGGAGGACATCGGGGGCTCGTATCGCCGCAGGCACATAATCTTGAGCCGTCGGCCGCGCTCGTGCCGCCCCCGGGCCACCGCGGCGGGGCCCGTTCGATGCGCCCGTCCCCAAGGAAAACCGGGGGAGCCGAACCCCCGGGGAGGCAGGGTCCCGGTCGGGGAGACGCAGCCGCCGAAATCGACTCGAAAAAGCTCTTATAGGTGGCCTTTCTCGGCCCGCCGGCGCGGTGGGGGCCGGCCATCATGGAGGAGTTCATCTGTGGCGTCGAGTTCCTCCGGGGACCGGCGGAGTTCTTCGCCCGCGTTTCGAGCGAGGCGGGCGGCGTGCGTGAGTATCGTGGGCCCCACGCCAGCACGGTGATCGATCAGGTGATCAACGACCTCCAAGAGGAGTTCGAGTCCGCCCCCGCGGCGTAGCGGGGTCGGGGCCGGGCATTCGCCATCCAGAGTCGCGAAGCCGCATTCGGAGGAGGAATCTACTGATGGAGAAACCGACGAGTTCGAAGGCACCGGTGAGCCGGGCGGTCGAAACGGCGTACACGAAGGTCTGGGGGGAAGAGAACGTCGTCGCCCTGATCGCGCTCAAGGTCGAGACGAGCGAGGCCGACTCGGTCGCGAGCGACGTCGCCAAGTTCCCCGAAGCCGAGGACGTGTTTCTCGTCACGGGGGACACCGATATTTTCCTCAAGGTCCGGTTCCCGCACTACGAGGAACTGAAGGAGTTCGTGCTGCATCGCTTGCCGGCGGTCCACGGGATCCGCGAGTCGAAGACGCTGCTCGTCGTCACCGCCTACAAGGAGGGTGGGGAGACCCGGTCGACATGACGGCCCCGTCCCCCGCGGCACCCGCCGCCGGTTCGCTGCCCGGTCCTTCGCCCCCGAGCGACGTGGACGCGGTCGCCTTCCAACGACTCGTGGAATCGCTCGCCCAACTGGCGGACGACTCGTCGGTCCCCCGCAATGTGCGCCGAGGCGCACAGTCCGCGAAGGACGAGTTGGGGAAACCCCGCGTGGCGCTCGACCTCCGGATCGCGAGCGCGGTGTATGTGCTGGACGACCTCGCGAACGACCCCAACCTCCCCACGCACGGACGGACGGCCCTCTGGTCGATCATCTCGGGATTGGAGAGCCTTCAGTGAGTCTGCCCGGGGATAGGTTGAAATACGCCCCTCGGGTCCTCGAGGGTCGGAGCGGTCGCGGGCCCGTAGCTCAGCTAGGTTGGCCGCGCGGTCTCCCGAGCGGCCCTACAAAGAGCATCCGGCTTTTAACCGGTTGGTCGGGGGTTCGAACGATCGACCCCGCGCGACGCGCGGAGTCGTTCCGGACGTCCCCCCGGGCCCGTCCCACTCCTCGGAGGAACACATGACCCCCAGCACCGCACGTCGGTCGAAGAAGAAGGACGCCAAACCCGTCTCGACCCGACCGTTCATCGCCCACCACCTCGCTCCGCCGCACGAGATTCTCGGCGACGACGAGACCCAGAAGGTGTTGGTCAGCCTCTCCACCACGTCCGAACGCCTCCCCAAGATTTTCCTCTCCGACCCCGGCCTGCAGACCGACCCGAAGTTCGTCCCGATGCGGGACGCCGGGGAGATCCTGGTTGGTCGGCTCGTTCGGATTCGTCGTCCGAGCCAGACGGCCGGACAGGCGATCGCCTACCGGGTCATCGTGCCCTCCCTCGGGGGTTTGTAGTCCATGCGCGAGATCGTAGACGCCTTCTTCCGGGAGCGGTCGATCGTCAACCACCACCTGGCCAGTTTCAACGACTTCCTCCCGACCAAAGACAATCCCAACTCCCGCATGCAACGGATCGTCGACGACGCTCGGGTGAGCGAGGACTCGACGGAGCGGGGGATCATCCGGCTGGACGTCCAGAAGACGAAGAGCTCGATCTACGTGCGCGTCGGCCGCCGGCGGGACGCCCGCGGCAACGTCAACCCCTCCGCCGAACCGACCATTTTCATCGGGGCCCCGTTCGTCAAGGAGCCCGTCGGCTCGAAGCCGACGCTCACCCCGATGGAGGCCCGGCTCCGGAACCTGACGTACCAAGCCCCCATCCACCTCAAGGTCACGGTGGTCGAGAACGGCGTCGAGCGCGCCCCCGAGGACGTCCACATCGGCGACCTCCCGATCATGGTCAAGAGCCGCCCCTGCAACCTGAACCGCTACAAGGTGAGCGAGGACGACCAGATCTGGCTCTCGGACGACGAGTACCGGGCCAAGTTGGTCGAGTATGGGGAGGACCCTCTCGACCCCGGCGGGTACGCCGTCATCGGCGGCACCGAACGGGTCATCATCAGCCTCGAGGACCTCGCCCCCAACCGGATCTTTGCCGAGCACAACGAACGGTACGGCACCCCCATCGAGAGCGCGAAGGTCTTCAGCCAGCGGGGCGGCTACCGCTCGCTCACGGTCGTCGAGAAGAAGAAGGAGGGGATCCTCCAGGTCTCCGTCCCGACCGCCAGCGGCCAGATCCCGCTCGTCATCATGATGAAGGCCCTCGGGATGAAGAACGATGAGGAGATCTTCCAGGCGGTCCTGGGAGAGCTGTACCCGCTGGACGAACCGTTCGTCCAGACGATGAAGCACCTCCTCAACGTCAACCTCGAAGAGTGCGTCTCCAAGAAACTCTACCCGCCCGAGGGGATCCTCTCGACCGAGGACGCCCTCATCTACCTCGAGAAGAAGTTCGCGACCGGTCAGGCGAAGGAGTACCGTCAACGCAAGGTCGACGGGATCCTCGACCGCTCGCTCCTTCCGCACCTCGGCGACACGAAGTCCGACCGTCTGAAGAAGGCCCTCTACCTGGCCCGCATGGCCCGAACGGTCCTCGAATTGCACCTCAAGGTGCGGGGCGAGGACGACAAGGACCACTACGCGAACAAGCGCCTCAAGCTCGCCGGGGACCTCATGGAGGACCTGTTCCGGGTCGCGTTCTCCCTCCTCCTGAAGGACCTCAAGTACCAGCTCGAACGCTCGTTCGCCCGGAAGAAGGACCTCCGGATCGCGAGCGCCATCCGCCCGGACCTCCTGACGCAACGCCTCGTCCACGCCCTCGCGACCGGTAACTGGGTCGGTGGGCGGGCCGGCGTGAGCCAGGTGCTCGACCGGACGAGCCACATGTCCACCATCAGCCACCTCCGCCGGGTGACGAGCCCGCTCACTCGGACGCAGCCCCACTTCGAGGCCCGGGACCTGCACCCCACCCAGTGGGGACGCCTGTGCCCCAACGAGACGCCCGAAGGCCAGAATTGCGGACTCGTCAAGAATTACGCCCTGTGCGTCGACGTCTCGGAAGGGGCCGACGAGGAGGAGGTCACCCTCATCCTCCGCGACCTCAACACCCGCGAGATCGGGCCGGACGTCCTGGAAGAGACCGCGGCCCCGAAGGGCCGGCGGGCCGCACGGGTCTACGTCAACGGGAACCTGGTCGGTCTCCACTCCCAACCGGTCGAGCTCGTCCGCGAGATCCGGGAGCGGCGCCGGACCGGCACCCTCTCTCCCACGCTCGGCGACAAGACCTACGAGATCAACGTCCGCTACGATGACGAGATGAACGAGGTCATCGTCCACTGCGACTCCGGCCGCCTCCGGCGACCCCTCGTCGTCGTGAAGAGCGGGGTCCCGCGGGTCACGCGCTCCGACTTGGACGACCTCGCGCGCGGCACGCTCTCGTTCTCCGACCTCATCCGACAGGGAAAGATCGAGTGGGTGGACGCCGAGGAAGAAGAGGACAGCCTCATCGCGGTCGACCCGTACATTCCCCCCGACCGTTGCCCGAAGTGCACCAAGGCGCTCTCCCGGTCCGACCTCCGGTGGATGTCGATGGGCGACAAGTCCGAGAAGACGATCGTCGAGTGCGGCATCTGTCACTCGGAGTTCCCGACGACGAGCCTCCTCACCGAACGGCACACCCACCTCGAGATCGACCCCAACCTGATGCTCGGCGTGTGCACGGGGCTCATCCCGTACCCCGAGCACAACTCGGCCCCGCGCAACACGATGGGCTCCGGGATGGCGAAACAGGCGCTCGGCGTCGAGTCGGTGAACTACCGGCGTCGACCCGACACGCGGAGCCACCTGCTCCACTACCCCCAGGCGCCGCTGTTGCAGACGCAGACCATGCGGTACGTCCACTTCACCGAGCGGCCCGCGGGCCAGAATTTCGTGGTCGCGATCCTCTCCTACGAGGGGTACAACATGCAGGACGCCCTCGTCTTCTCGAAGGGAGCGATCGACCGCGGCCTCGGCCGCTCGTCGTTCTTCCGGACGTACCGAGGCGAGGAGCGGAAGTATCCGGGCGGTCAGGAGGACCGGTTCGAGATCCCCCGTCCCGACGTCGCCGGGGCCCGTGTCGACACCGCGTACCGGAACCTGGGCGAGGACGGCCTGATCTATCCCGAGCTCGAGGTAGCCGAGGGGGACGTCCTGATCGGCAA
>JAKIWQ010000024.1 GCA_022749935.1 Thermoplasmata archaeon
CATCAACGCCATCGGACGTCAGCGGCTCGAGTTGGCGATCACGAGCACTCAGGTGGTGGTGCTGTTCGTCGCGGTGGGACTCATCGTCCCCCCGTGGGGTCCGTTCTCCGTCCATCCCGGCGTGGTCGCCGGTGCCATCGCCATCCTCGCCTCCTCGGTCGCCGCGCTCGCGCTCAACACCTACTTCATGGAGACGCTCATCCGCGTCCACATTCATCCCTGGTCGGTCGGGGCGATCACGGTGAGCGCGGCCGGGTCGTTCGCGTCCCTCTGGCTGATCAACCACAACATCCACCCCGGGTCGATCACGGCGATCGCGGCGGGCGAGGGGGACCGGTTCGCGACCCTCTGGCTCTCGATCCACAGCTCCTCGCCCGTCAGCACGTGGTACGAGCTCCTCACGGTCGTGATCATCGGGTTCTTCGTGTATTTCGTCCTCCTGGCCCTCGTGGGAGAGTTGACCCGGGCCGACGTCCGCCGGATCGGGTACTCGCTCAGTCTCCCTCGGGACTTCGTGGAGACCCTCGCCGAGATTCCCTGGCGCGAGAACTTCCCCGACCTCCCCCCCGTGGACCTGGCGCGGGCCCGGGGGCTCCGTTCGACGGAGCTCCCCGAGACCTTTACCGGCACGCGGGAGCTTCCCGACATCCTGCCCGAGAGCGAGTCGATGCCTCCGAACGGGGACGACGGGGGTCCGCCGGTCGAGCCGGGACCGTAGCGGCGCGTCGCGTGGTGTCTCGCTTCTCGCTAACGGGATTCTGTGGCGGAAAACACCCCGAAACCGGGGAGTTTGTAGCTACACGGGAATCGCAGAGCTTATCCCCGCTGACCGGCTACTTCGGTCGAGGAAAGTCCATGGTCCATGTCGAGATCCGGCCGGCGGCGTCCCTGCAGGTCAAGACGCTCATGCGCGGTCAGCAGCCCGAGATCGGTGTCCGAGTCTACGCCCAGCCGGGCGGCGGAGGATGCTGCGGTGGGGGCGGCGGCGCGGTCAAGTTCGGCATGGCGTTCGCCAAACCCCGGGCCGACGACGAGATCGTCCGCTCGGATGGATTCTCGGTCCTGATCGACCCTACGAGCACCAAGTTCGTGGATGGGGCGGTCATCGACTACGTCGAGAGCCTCAGCGAATCCGGCTTCAAGATCACGAACCCCACCCTGCCCGAGCCCGACGAGGGTGGCAAGGCCGGTGGGTGTACGTCCTGCGGAGAGAGCTCCGCGTCCGGCGGCGGCTGCGGGTGCGGATAGGCCGGACCACTCCCGTACCCGGGACGTCACAGTTCCCCGCCGTGGGGCGGTGGGTTCTTGACCCCAACGTCCTCCCTCGGCCATGAGCTCCGAGCCACTCTGGAGTGAGAACCTCCGGAAGGTCTACTCCTCGAAAGGGGCTCCCCCGGTCGACGCCCTGGCGGGCGTCTCGATGAGCGTCCACCCGGGGGAACGCGTCGCGCTCCTCGGCCGGAACGGCGCCGGGAAGACGACCTTCCTCCGGATCGCTTCCACCCTGCTCCGGCCGACCTCGGGTTCCATTCGGGTCTTCGGGTACGACGTGGCCGAACACCCGGAGAGGGCGCGGCCGTACATCGCGGTCGTCCCTCAGGAGGGGAAGCCGTTCTTCCACCTCGCGCCCCGGGAGATGATCTACACCTACCTCCGGGCCCGGGGCCTCTCGCGAGAGACCTCCAAGACGCGAACCGAGGAAGCGATCGAGCGGATGGGACTCACCGAGTTCGCGAACCGCCTCTGCATCACGCTCTCCGGCGGCCAGCGACAGCGGACGATGGTGGCGACCGTGATCGCCACCGAAGCGCCCCTCCTGTTCCTGGACGAACCGACCATCGGCATGGACCCGTTCGCCCGCCGGGAGGTGTGGGCGTCGCTCCGGGCCCTGACGGCGAAAGGGTCCACGATCCTGCTCACGACGCACTACCTGGACGAGGCCGAAGCGCTGAGTCACCGGCTCTACATCGTCGAGCGGGGACGCGTCATCGTGAGCGGCACCTCCGACGACCTGAAGCGGTCGGTCGGCGGGACCCTCAAGGTCTCCCTGCCGGAGGGGGCCCGCCACGTCGACTCGTTCCAGTCGTTCGGTTCGACCGTCACCGACGGGAGCTCCTTGACGATCATCGTCGCCCCGGAGCGGTTGGGGGAACTGATGGACCTGACGATCCGCCGCCAGCTGACCGCGACGGTGGGGCCGGTGACGCTCGAGGAGGCGTTCCTGCGGGTCGTTGGACGGAAGATCGATGAGGACTAGCACACCGCCCGCGACCCTTCGACCCACCCGACCGTTCGGCGGAACCGGAGCGTTCCTGTGGACCGAGGTCCTCGTCCAGGCCCACGAGTCGCTCGCGATGGCGACCTCGATGGTGACCCAAACGGTCCTGCTCGTCTTCGTCTACATCCTGAACCCCGGGCTCATCGGGGTCGCCCTCATCGGAGCCGTCATTTTCTCGGCGTTCACTCTCGGGCAGCGGGTCCTCAACGAAGCGGCCTACATCCGGATCGACCACAAGGCCAACGACCTCTACCTCGCGGGGCCGATGTCCGCGGAGGGGTACTTCCTCGGCATGGCCGGTGGGATCCTCATCGTGTACCTCGCCCCGATCGCGCTGCTCGGAGGGCTCGCGGTCGTCGTAGGACACCTCTCGCTCACGACCTCCCTCGCCCTCCTCGGTCTCGCGGGCCTGGTCTGGCTCTTCTCGGCGTCGGTCGGGTACATCTTCTCGACGTTCTTCCGGGACAACCGGGCCATCTGGGCGTACGCGAGCCTGTTCTTCAACGTGTTCGGCGTGCTGCCACCGGTCTTCTACCCGTTCGGATACTTCCCCGAAGTCCTGCGACCCCTCGCCCTCGTGATGCCGCCGAGCGCAGCGGCCGCGCTCCTCCAGTCTCTTATCGGAGCCGCGACCCTTTCCTCGGGCCAGACCGCGCTCGCAGCGGTGGGACTGGTCGCAGAGACCGTGATCGTGTTCGTGGTCGCGATCTTCTGGGCCCGTCGGACCGTCCGGGGGCCGTAGATGGCGGGCGTGGAAGCCGAATTCCCCAACGTGCCCACCCAGGGCCGGGCCTTGCCCGCCTTCGGACTCGTTGGATGGCGGTGGATCAGCCGGAATCCGGCGGTCACGATTACGCCGGTGTTGATCCCGTTCATCTTCCTCTACTTCCTCTCGCTCATCTCGCCGCCCGCCCTCCTCCCGCTCGAGATCGTGGGGGCGATGCTGTTCACGATGCAGAACATCGGCTCCTGGGTCCTCGGGGACAGCGCCACCTGGCGGATCGAGTGCTCGCTCCAGGACATGTTCGTCGCGAGCCCCCTCGGGCGGATCCGGTACCTCTTCGGAGTGGCCTTCTCCAATCTCATCGCCATGGTCCCGGCGCTCCTCATCCTCCTTGTCCTCCTCGCGTGGATCGGTGGGGCGCGTGGCCACCCGCTCACGTGGGTCGGGGGCCTTGCGTTGTTCGTCGGTCTGTTCACCCTGTGGGTCCTGTTCTCCTCCATCGGGGTGGCCCTCTCAAGCCGCGTCCGCACCCAGCGGGAGATCTGGCCCGTCGGGAACCTCACCTTCACCCTGCTCGGGATGTTGTCCCCGTTGTACTATCCCCTCTCGGCGCTCCCACCCCTCTGGCAGGACGCGGCCCGGTTCCTCCCCACGACCTACGCGGCGCTCTTGGTGCAGGGTGCGCTCGGCATCACCCCGGCCTCGACCTCCGAACTCCTCGTCTACGCGGGGCTCCTCGGGGTCTGCGCGATCGTCGGCCTGGTCGTCTCACTCCGGCTGTACCGGTGGGGCGAAGGGTGAATCTTGTCCGCGTTTCGGGGGGAACGTTCATAGGGGGCGGGCCCATAGAGCGGTCGGTGCCCTCTCGCACGGAGCTCTTTTCTTGGTCCCGGCCGCGCCGGCCACTCGTCCGGGGGTCCCTCCGGACGATCCGTTCCCTCCCCGGGGGAGGCCGGTAAGCGAACCGAACCATGGGGAACAATGAGTTCGACGAGATCCTGTCCGCCCTCGACCGCGAGACGGCCCGGATCCGCGTGCGGGCCGAGCCCCGCCGATACAACAAGCCCGCCACCGTCATCTCCGGCTTTCCGCCCGGGGTTGACCTCGAGGAGACCACCCGCACGCTGAAGAACCGCCTCGCCACCGGTGGATCGGTCGTGGACGGCGAGGTCTACCTCCAGGGGGACCACCGGACCCGGATCCGCGCCGAGCTCGCCAAGCTCGGGTTCGACCCCGAAACGGTCGAGGTCTCGGACGCCGCCCTGCCCAAACGCGGACGGCGCGGCTGACCCCCTATTCCGGCTGTTTTCTGCGCTTATCCGCGGCGAGTTCACGCCGATTGTGCGGGACGTCGAGGGTATATGCGCGCTCAACTCCCCGCCGCTTGAGAGCGAAAATGGCCGCGTACGCACACCCCGAGGTCCTTGTCGAGAACGAGTGGATGGCCGCCCACCTGAACGACCCGAAGGTCCGCGTCGCCGAAGTCGACTACGACCCCGCGGCGAACTACGAGCTCGGTCACCTCCCCGGTGCGGTCCTCTTTGACTGGCGCAAGGACATCAACGACCCGCTCGCGCGGGACATCCTTTCGGAGGAGGCGTTCCAGACGTTGTTCCGCAAGGGGGGCGTCAACGATGACACGACCGTCGTCCTCTACGGCGACTTCAACAACTGGTTCGCCGCGTTCGCCTTCTGGGTGTTCACCTACTACGGGGCGAAGAACCTGAAGCTCCTCAACGGCGGTCGAAAGAAGTGGATCGCCGAGGACCGCCCGATCACGAAGGACGCGGTACATCATGCGGCCGGCCACTTCACGGCCCACGCCCCCGACCAGAAGCTCCGGGCGTACCTGGACGAGGTGCGCAAGGCGCTCCCGGACGTGAAGTCCGGAAAGCTCCACCTCGTGGACGTCCGGGGACCGAAGGAGTTCTCAGGCGAGGTCACGGCCCCTCCCGAGTACCCGACCGAACACGCCCAGCGCGGGGGTCACATCCCCGGGGCGAAGAACATCCCCTGGGCCCAGGCCGTCAAGGACGATGGGACCTTCAAGTCCCGGGAGGAGCTGGACGCGCTCTACGGCGGCAAGGGGGTCGTATCAAGCGCCCCCGTGATCACGTACTGCCGGATCGGCGAACGGTCGAGCCATACCTGGTTCGTGCTGAAGTATCTCCTCGGGTACCCCGACGTGAAGAACTACGACGGGTCCTGGACCGAGTGGGGCAACCTCGTCCGAACCCCGATCGAGAAACCGTAGGGGCTCGACGGTCCGACGCCCAACCTCTTCCGTTCGGTTCGCGACTCCGGCCCGCCGTCCTAGGAGCGGGCGGGACGTCGTCGGGGGACCGGGTGGGCTTCCTTGCGAACGAGGAATTGGTGGAGGGACCCCTCCCGGCGATACGCCCGCACGGCATGACCCGTCTGGTCGGACCACCGCACCATCTCGATCGGGCTCGTCGGGTCGTCCGTCACGAGAAGGACGTGCGTCCCCGAGGGGCGGGCGACCAGCTCTTCGTTCAGCATCGTGAGCACGGCGGAGCATTCGACTCCGATCTCGAACAGCTCCACGTCGGGCGTCGCCGGCCAGCATCGGATCCGCTGGGTCCGGATCCGCTCGGCGAGCCGCGCCGCGATGTCGGCCGGGCGCTCGAGGTACTTCGCAACGTCCTCCGGCCGGACCGCGCGGACTCGGACGATCCATCCCTCGGAGTAGGGCGCGTCGTTGACGAGGCGCGGCCGTTCCGAGACCGCGGGGTTCCGTTCCAGCAGTTCGGCCTCGACCGGGAGTCGGATGGCCCCGGTGAAGCGCAGGCTCTCCACGGTCGCCACGCTCCGCCCCCGTCCGACCACTCCCTCGACGGGACGAAACGCGAGGCTCGTGAACGGGCCCGCGAAGGACGTCAAGGTTCCGAGGACCCCGAGGCGCGCGGTCGACCCCCCCTCCTCGGCCGCCCACCAGACGTCGTTCTCGAGGTCGTAGAGCCGGTCCTCCGGCAGAGGGCACCCCTCGACGTCCATCGACCCATGGACGCGTGGACGGGCCTAAAGGGCTCGCCCGGAGCCGGTCGCACCCCGCCGACGCGAGGGAGGCGGCCCCGGGCCGTCCGGAATTACGCCCCAGCCTTTTCGCAAGTGTTAAACCCACGGCCGGCTCGGCCGACCCCGAAGCCCCATGGCCCGTAACATCCAGGTCGAGCCGCTCCGGACCGTCCACATCGAGGACCAGGCCATCGAGCTCGTGGAGCGGAAGGGCCTCGGTCACCCGGACTCGATCGCCGACGGGGTCTCCGAGTCGGTCAGCCGGGCGCTGTGCCGCCTGTATCTGGACGAGTACGGTCGGATCCTGCACCACAACACCGACGAGACCCAGGTCGTCGGAGGGGCCTCCGAGCCGAAATTCGGGGGAGGGAAGGTCACGAAGCCCATCTACATCCTCCTGGTCGGCCGCGCGACGACCGAGGTCAACAAGGAGAAGTTGCCCATCCACGACACGGCGATCGAGGCGGCGCGCAAGTACGTCCAGTCGGTCTGCCGGCACATCGACATCGGACACGATGTCGAGTTCGACTCGAAGATCGGCTCGGGCTCCATCGACCTCCGGGGGGTCTTTGAGCAGAAGGCGGTCCTTTCGAACGACACCTCGTTCGGGGTCGGATTTGCCCCGCTCTCGGACACCGAGCGCCTAGTGCTGGAAAGCGAGCGGTTTCTCACCCTCAAGCTCACGAAGAAGCTCGGTGCCCTCGGCGAAGACGTCAAGGTCATGGGGTACCGGTCCGGCGACAAGATCCGCCTCACGGTCGCGGCGGCGCTCGTCGACCAGGAGATCAAGGACGGGAAGGAGTACCAGTCGGTCTGCGACGAGATTCGTGACAAGCTCGCCGACCAGGCGACCAAGCTGACCCGCCGAGAGGTCGAGATCAACGTCAACACCGCGGACGACCCCGAGCTGGGCCGGTACTACCTCACCGTCACGGGCTGTTCGATGGAAGCGGGGGACGATGGGTCGGTCGGACGGGGCAACCGGGCGAACGGCCTCATCACGCCCTGCCGCCCGATGAGCCTCGAGGCCTCGGCCGGCAAGAACCCCGTCAACCACGTCGGGAAGATCTACAACCTGCTCGGCAACCTGATCGCGGGAGACATCGTGAAGGAGACGGGCGGGAACGTCAAGGAGGTCCACGTCAAGATCCTCTCCCAGATCGGGAAACCGGTCGACCAACCCCAGATCGCGAGCCTCCAGATCCTGCCGGCCGACGGGGTCAAGCTCTCGGCGGTGAAGGGGAAAGCCGAGGCGGTCGCCCAGGGCTGGTTCGACCAGATCGACACGATCCCCCGACGCCTCCTGACCGACAAACTCACCGTATTCTGAGCGGGGCCGGCCCTCGTTCGTTCCGGTCAGCGCCGCTCGTACCCCGCCCCTCGGCCAGCGATTCCCGGCCCGTTCGCCGAGGGGGTCGACCCCTCCCGCCCACGCTCCCCGGGGGTCTCGTTCTAAATAGTCGAGGAACGCCCTAGACAGGGTGCCACATCCCTCGAACGAGGGACGTGAACCGCGGATGGCCTTCTCGGGGTCGATCATCATTCTCATCGCCGTCGCCGCGATCCTCGCCGTGGTCGTCATCGCGATCTTCCTCGTCGTGGCCCGCCGACTGAGGGCGCGGCGCGACCAGATCGTCACCGAGTTGGCGGGGAAGCCGGCGCTCGTCCAGGACCGGGCGTTCAACCGTCTGGCCATGGCCCGTCGCGAAGCGGAGATCCTCGCACGGACCGGGACCGATACCTCCCGGGCCCTCGATCTCATCGCCCAGTCCCAGGGTGCGTTCGACACCCACCAGTACCCGCGGGCGTACGAGCTGGCGCAATCGGCCCACGAGGCGCTCGTGGTGGCCCGCGGGAGGGTCGCCCGCGGACCCCCGACCACCTCCGAGGTCTCCCTCGGGCGGCCTCCCCCAAGTTCGACGCGATCGACCTCGCCGGTCGTCGCATCGGCACCGGCTCCGGGCCTCCCGCGCAATCGAGTCGAGTCGCAGTTCCAGCTGCACCTTCTCGAACAGGAGCTCCTGAACGCCCGGACCAGTCACCCCACGCAGGGGGGCACGCTCGAGGCCACGAAGCTCCAGGGCGAAGCCCAGACCGCGTTCGACCGGGCCGATTTCACCGACGCGTTCCGGCTGGCCCTTCGGGCGCGCCGGAGCATCGGAGGCAAGGTGGAGGCGCTCGCTCCGCAGGGGCGAACCGCGCGCTCCACCGTCGCCGGAGGGAACCCCCTCGACCCCGTCGCGGCGGCCGAGCGGGCGGCGTCGGCCGACCGCTGTCCTGCGTGCGGATACCCTACGCTTCCGGACGACACGTTCTGCCGGGGGTGCGGGACCCCGAGGGTCGCGGCCACGTGCTCCGCCTGCGGCGGCCCCCGATCGCCCGGCGATACGTTCTGCGGGCGGTGCGGCCAACCGTTGACCGCCTAGGCCGCGGGCACGCCCTCGGTCTGAAGCCAATCGTCCAGCCGCCGCTGAGTCCGTGCCTCGTGGAGCACCGCGCTCTGGAGGAGCCAGCGCGGCAGGGGGATGGCAAAGCTCGAGCGGATCAGTCCGAGCAGGTCGCCCAGGGAGCCCAACCGAAGGGGGGGTTCCTGGAGCGCCGCGCGAACGTGCTCTCGGACATTCCACACTCCGAGGGGGAGGATTTCACCGGGATGCACTTCGCGCAGGACCACGACTCCCGCCTGGCGACCGTATCGGAGGAGGGCCTCGCTGGTCGCCAGGCGGGCCGCGTAGTAGCAGCCCCCGATCGAGGCATACGTGGTCCGGCCGTCGTGCCCCTCATGGTCTCCGAGCATCACGATCTCGGTGGGACTCGGGTTCCAGAAGGTGGACGGGTACCACGCTTCGATCGATTCGTACCGCCAGATCCCTGGGAGGAGCGCGATCACCCAGCGGTTATCCAACGCGGTGAGACGATGGACCCGGATCTCGCCGAGTTCGGGGAGCGCGCGGACCTTCTCCAGGTTCTCCTTCGAGAGGAGGTCGTCGACCGCGGTGATGCTCCAGCGGGTGGGGACGAGCTTCCTTCGACCCCGACGCCCGAGGGTACCGACACTGAACGCCCGTTGGATTCGGCTCACGCGAACTCCCCGATGATACAACTCGGCGACCGCCGTACGGGCATTGGCCGCCGTGTCCGAGGACAGCCGGTCCAAGTGGGGGTCGACTCTCCGCACGTCGAGCCGGAAGTGGTCGATCGGTGCGGAGGGCCCGAACGGAGGGGCCGAATCTGACAGGGCGATGTGCCCCCGGGGAGGGCGGCGGAACCGGGTCTCGCTCTCCGCCGATTCACCCGCGATCCCGAGGAGTTGCAGGTCTTCGAGCAGCCGGATGGGTTTCTCCGCGTCGGTGACCCGGATCGGGCTGGTCCCTCGGACCAAGCTGGTGCGGAACCCGACCACCTCCGCGACCGACCGTCCGACCCAATCCTCGGGAGTGTCGAGCAGCTCGGTCGAGCCGTGCTCCGGGCTCAGCAGGGGCCCGAAGGAAACCTTCGGATACCCGAACCGGCCCACGAACACCCCCGGCGGAGAGGACCCGGAGAGATCCTTCCCCTGCACCATGGGCAGGGTTCGCTCGAAGGCGTGGTAGCGGAGGAGGAGGGGACAGACGGGTTTCCCGCAGAGGAGCTGGGCCGACCTACAGCGGAGACACATGGTCGGGTCCTCGCGCAGCCCGGGAATCGACCAGACCAGTCCCGGCGAGGGATTGACCCCAGGAAATGGGGGTGCGGCGAGCGCCTCGGCCATCAGTACCCACCCCCCATCCCTCGCGGGACTATATCCGTCGGCCGGAGGGGATGAAACGCTTCGGGCCCCCGGGAATTCGCGAGGGCGTCAGGTCGACGAAGGTCCCCCACTCCGGAGGGGGGGAGGGAGGGGTCGAAGTGGGCCGGGTTCCGAGGCTCAGTCCGGCGTCGTGTGGGGGTACCGCCCGACAGGAACTACCGCTTGGCGGCCGGGGGGGCCGGCGGCTCGCTCAACCGACGGAAATCCTCGTCGGACAGCTCGATGTCGGCGGCGGCCAGGTTCTCTTCCAGATGGGGTACCGACAGGGTTCCGGGGATCGGCAGGACCACCGGGGATCGCTGCAGGAGCCAACGCAGCGCCAATTGTGGCGGGGTTGCGTGGTACCTCGTGGCCATCTCGGACAACGTCGTGGACGCCGCCAGACTCCCGCGGTGCACGGGATTCCACGGAATGAAGGCGATCGAGTGCTGGTCACAGTAGTCCAGCATCGGCTCTTGCTCCCGCTCGAAAAGGTTGAACTGGTTCTGGACGGAGACGATCGTCGTCACACGACGTGCCCTCTCCAGTTCCTCGATCGAAACGTTGCAGAGACCGATCCGACGGATCTGCCCCTCCTTCTGGAGGTCCCTCAGCGCGCCGACGCTCGTCTCGATGGGCACTTTCGGGTCGACCCGATGCAGCTGGTAGAGTTCGATGCGATCGACTCCCAACCGTTCGAGGCTGCCGGCGACGGCCTCCCGGAGGTACTCCGCCGAACCGTCCACGTCGCCCCCGTCCGGGGTTCGAACGATCCCACCCTTGGTGGCCACCACCACTTCGTGGGGACTGTTCCGCAGCGCTTCCCCGATGGCACTTTCGCTCGCGTTGAATTGGTAGACGTCGGAGGTATCGATGAAGTTCACGCCCAGCTCCACGGCCCGCCCCAGCAACGTGTGGACCGACTCCGTGTTGGTGAGGCGATTGCCTCCGAGCCCCAGACGATGGACCTTCCGGTCGCCCAGTCGAACGGACCCGGCGCGAGCGGCAGAGGGTTCGCGTGCCATGCCGGTCGCGTCCGCGAGTGACTATATTATCATTCGGAGGGCGGGATTCCCCGGGCACCACACGGCTCCCGGGGGGATGGACTGGTCGGGACTCGAACCCGAGACCTCCGGTTTGCAAAACCGGCGATCTTCCAACTGATCTACCAGCCCACGTCCTCCCGAGGACGGAGGAGGGGCGTTAGGGTTTCGGTGGAAACGACGCCCGGGGCTCGGAGAAATCGGGCGTAGACCGCAGGGGTGGGAGGGCGTTCGGGGATTCTCCGTGCGAAACCACTTCTACCTCGTCCGAGTCGGCGGTCCCGTGCGGCTCTCGGCGTTCTCCATCGTGGACGCGTTCCCCGCCGTCGAGGGTGCGGGGCGGGACCGGTACGACGAGGTGATCGCGCTCGCCGAGAGCGCGGAAGCGGCCGGCCTCTCCGGTCTCTGGGTCGCCGAACACCACTTCCAGCCCGGAGGGATCTGCCCCTCTCCCCCGGTACTCCTCGCGGCGTGCGCCGCCCGGACCCGGCGGATCCGCCTCGGTGTGATGGTGAGCGTCCTGCCGTTCCACCGCCCTGTGGACGTCGCCGAGGAGTACGGGCTGCTCGACCAGCTGGCCCACGGCCGTCTCAACCTGGGGCTCGGGAGCGGGTACATTCCGGCCGAGTTCGAAGGATACGGCATCGACCCCGCGACCAAGCGGGACCGGTTCGACGCCGCGCTCGGGACCCTCCTCGATGCCTTCGCGGGCCGGGACGTGCGACCCTCCCCCGAAAGTCCCCCGGGGGTGCGCCTCAACGTCCGTCCCTTGCAGGCCCCCCACCCGCCGATCTGGGTCGCGGCCCAGCGCCGGGAAGCGATCCCGTTCGTGGCCCGCCGGGGGTACTCGGTGGCCCTCATCCCCTACGCGACCGTCTCCGGACTTCCGGAACTCGCCGAGCAGATCCGCGATTTCCGGGCCGCACAACCGGCGGGGACCCGGGCCGAGGTCGCGGTGGGCCTCCACCTGTACGGAGGGGACCGTCCGGAACGGGCGCGGGCCGCGCTCGACCGATTCCTCTCGAGCCGTCTCCAGACCCAGAGCACGTTCTACCAGGCAAAGACCGCCCAGCACCCCCACCACGCGAGTCGGGAGGGGCTGGAGGAAACCGGACTCGCCCTGATCGGGTCGGCACCGGAGGTCGCCGAGCGCCTCGACGAGTACCGGAAGATCGGCGTGGACGAGGTCCTCGGGATCTTTGACTTCGGGGGGCTCTCGTGGGAGGACGTCGACGCGTCGGTCCGAGGCCTCGGGAAGGCCTTCGCGCGGTAGGCTCCCCGCGGGGCGCTCGCTCCCGAAGGTAGGGAACTCCCGCGAAGGCGGGTCGGGCGGATTCTGAAAAAAGAGAGGCGGGAAGGGGTTCGCTCGGACCCTGGTTCGAGGTCTACGTGGCTCCCGAGGGTGGGGAGGGCATCGGGGGCGGGGAGTCCCCGCTCGAGGTGGGCGCGTCGCTTCCAGACGAGGGAGGAGCATTCCACTCGGTCGCGCCCGGGCCCGAGGGAGCCGGCGCGGCGGGGCTCATCGGCTCGGTGACCGTCGTTCCGCCCGAGGGGGGCGGGGTGGACTTCTTCCTCCGAATCAGGACGTAGAGGAGGAGGCCGACCACGATGATGATGATCAGGAGGATGAGCCACCCGATCGTCACACCGCTGCCCGCGCCGATCTCCATGCTCAGGAAGGAAGGATTGGCGTTCACCGTCACGGCCGTCTCACCGAAGCAGAACCCGCCGTTGCACGAGTTCCCCGCCAGGTAGGTTCCCTGGAGCTCGAGCTCGAGGAACACCACCCCGCTGGGCCAGTCGGACGGGATCGTGAACTGGAACGTCCCGGAGGAGCTGGCGGTCGAGATGAGGCTCCCGATCTGCGTGGAATAGACCAACAGCTCGAACGTGTAGAACACGGGCAGCGGAGCGTTCCCGTACGGGGCGATCTGGTAGGAGACCGTCAAGGTCTGGCCCGGCTGGAAGCTCCCGTCGGAGTAATCCGACTTCGTCGTGACGCCGACCAGGACGTTGTACCCCCACGACTGGGAGAGGGTCAAGGTCGCGCTCGCCAACGTACCGGACGCCGCGGAACTGAGGTACGCGTAGACTACGTAGTGGGACGGGGCGCCGGTCGACGGGACATTGATGGTGAACGAACTGCCGTTGGCGACCGTACCGGAGGCGACGAGGCCTCCCCCGCCCGAGCCGGTCCATCCCTGGTAGTACTCGGCGAAGACCTGGTAGGTGATGGTCGGGGCATTGACGGACGCGTCCGCCCACGCCTCGGCCGAGACCTTGATGCTCGACCCGGGGGAGAACGTCGTGGAACCCGGGTTGAGGGTGAGCGACGGCGCCACCACCACGCCCCCGACCTGACCCTCGAACTGAGTGGACGAGTTGGACGCGAAGACATCGAGGGTGAACTGGCCCGTGTAGCCGGAAGGCAACATCACGGCCAGCGTGCCGGTGTTGGCCGTGCTCGAGATCGGTCCCTGTCCGAGGAACCAGCCGTTCGTTCCCCAGAGGTACCATGCCACCGCCATCACCGTGCCGGTCGAGGCGTTGGTCGGGTTGAGCGACCAGGTCGCGGTGATCGTCTGGCCGGGGTAGAAGGTGAGCTGGTTGAGGGTGACGGTGACCCCGACCGACGCGCCGCTCGGGAGCACCCAGAACGTGGAGTTGTCCCAAGCCTCAAAGTTCCCGTTGGCGGGGACTGGCTTTGCCGCCGGGTCGGTGACGGTCAGGTTGACCGTGTTGTAGAACGGGTAGGTGTACCAGTTCGAGAACTGGGGGCTGTTCGCCCAGAAGGAGAAGGCGATGTCTCCGCTCGCGTTGCTCATTAGGGTCGCGGGGGTGTTGCCCGGCGGGGTCACCACGGCGCTCCCATTCCAGAAGTTGATCGCGACCGTGAGGTTGGGGACCGGGGTGAACGCGTCGAACGCGGTCGCGCCGACGACGGCGCAGGCCTGTACGAACGCGCCCGAAGCGTACTCGCTGGAGTACCCGCCGGGGCAGATCGCCCCGGAGTCCGACTCCATGTGGAACGAGTAGATGTAGACCGACCCGACCGTGTAGGAGACCTCGAACGACTCGTTCTCCGCCTCGTGGCCGGCGACCATGATCGGGTCCCAGACGACCACGAAGATGGCGGTGTTGACGGTCGCGTCCGCGGGGACCGTGAAAGTGTAGCTCCCGAGCGGAGCGGCGGTGGGCTGGAGGACGATCCCGCTGGTGAAGAGATTCTTGGTCGTGGCGTTCGCGCCGGTGTACCACCCGTCGAGCGCGACGTTGGTGACGGACGTCCATGGCGCCCCGTTCGCGTCGCTGACGGCTTGGTAGGCGACCGTCACGGTCTCGCCGGGGAGCAGGATGGCCCCGGGTTGGGGGGATCCCGCGATGTTCGTGAAGTAGGTCCCGACGTAGATCGGGTAGGTGGCGGTCCCGCCCAGGGTTCCCGTGACGGAGACGTTCCACCCGCCGCCGATCTTGAGGGTGGCCGGGAAGGTGTAGGCGCGTCCGGTCTGCCAGGAGTAGTAGTAGTGCGTGGTGGTGTTCGGGGCGACGGTGGCCGTGTAGGCCGGCGAGGTCACGCCATCCCGCGTGGCGTTGGGGTCCGTGATGGTGAAGGTGACCGAGGTGTCGGCGGTGGGGTCATAGACGGAGAAGTAGAGGATGTTCGTTCCGGGCCCGTACCAGGTCCCGGTCGTGAAGTAGGTGATGTTCGAGAACGTGTTCTCTCCGTTCGACGTGTACATCTGGATGACGGAGACGGACGGGTGCGCCGGAGCGGCCCGGGGGGCTGCCGCGGGGGCACCTCGGACCTCGGCGGGTCCCAGAACGATCATCGACGAGGCGATCAGCAACACGACGACAGCCACTATCAACGCGCGGCGCGACATCTCCGGCCCGTCGTTGTCCGGCTATAAGAGCGCTCCGTTGGAACTGATACGCCGTGACAAGGAGAGACATCCGGCGACCGGCGGGGTCGGGCCGGGCTCCCGATTGAAATTTATGCGCGGGGTCGCTGGGGCCGATGGACGACCATGGCGGAGATACTACCCGGTGTACACACCATCGATGGGATCGACCCTTCACCCGATTTTTCGACCCACGTGTACCTGCTCAAGGACAAGGGGTCGACCTGGACCCTCATCGATACCGGCTTGCCGGGAGCCCACGAGAAGGTCGAGGCGTACCTCACCAAGATCCACGTCGAACCGACCGCGGTCAAGAAGATTCTCATCACCCACCTGCACAACGACCATGTCGGCTCGTTGAAACGAATGGCCAAGGCTACCGCGGCCCGGACTTTCGCGCACTGGATCGAGGCCGCCTACATCGCGGGGGTGCCGAAGTACGACGGACCCGGCTCGCCGCCGACCGATGGGTTCCGGGTGGACGAGGTCCTGAAGGACGGAGATACCGTGGACGCGGCGGGAGGGCTCGTGGCCTACCATACCCCCGGCCACACCCCGGGGCACACCTCCTACTATCAGCCGGAACGCAAGTTGCTCTTTTCCGGCGACCTGTTCTTTGTCGACGGGGAGCGCCTGGTGCTCACGACCCCCGAGTACACCCACCACACGCCGACCGCGCAGATCTCCGCGCGGCGCATGAGCCAGCTCTCCGTCGATGCACTCCTCACCTACCACGGGGGCCCCTTGCTGAAGAACGGGGGACCCACCGTCCGGAGCCTGGTCGAAAAGTTCTAGCGGGACGGTGCGGTCGCACCGCCACCCCGGCCGGTTCGCGGGTGGCAGTGGGACTGGCCAGATTTGAACTGGCGTCTCGGAGTCCCGAACCCCGAAGGATGGACCAAGCTACCCCACAGTCCCAGACGGCGTCCGACCACGCTTCTCGCTATATGAGTGTACGGGCGGGAGGTCGCCCGCGTCGTGGTCGCCGGGCCAAAACCTTTAGGTGGCCCCGCGGGAGCGGGGGGCCGTGGACGCCGAGCCGCTCGACCCGATCCTCATCCAGGTCTGCATACCGCTCCCGCTCCCGATGATCTTCGGCGGGTTCACGGAAGCCGAACATGTCCAAGGGTGGCTCGCGGACTCGGCCACGATCGACGGGCGCAAGGGAGGAGAGTACCGGCTCGGCTGGACCGCGCCCATCGCCTTCGAGAGCGTCGGGGAGATCTTGCAAATGACTCCCAACGTCGACATCGACTTCAGTTGGACCGGTCCCCCGGAGTTCGCGGCCCTGATGAACGAACCGCTCCCGAAGACGCACGTGTACGTCCGTCTCCAGGAGTCCCCCGAGGGGATCGACGTGACGCTGGAGCACGTAGGGTGGGAGAGCGGCGACGCTTGGCAGGACGCCCGGTCCTGGCACTTCCATTTCTGGGACGACCGGCTGCACCGGCTGAAGGACTACCTGATCAAGACGGCGTACGGCTAGCCGCGACGGCCCATCACGTCCCCCCGGGCGTGAAACGGCGACACGTGGCTTCGCCGCACAGGGCGCAGGGCCCGGAGGGCTCGAGCCGGAATCCCCCGGAGAGTCCGATCGCCACGACGACCATGTGATGCGTCGGCAGATGGCCGCACTGGCAGCGGGCCTTGAGCGGGGCCGATGCGAGGTCGACGCCGACCCGGGTCCGCATCACCCCCCACCGGGCCCGGATGCACCAAAAGGCTTTGCCGGGTCCTCGGGTCAGGAACCGTTCCCCGAAAGAACTTTGACCATGTGGGATCCGTGCCGCTCGTACCCGCGGGCCCGGTAGTATTCCCGGGTGCCGACGGCGCTCGTCACGTAGATCCGGGAGTGGCCGGCCTCCCGGGCCCGGTCCTCGGCCCGCACGGTGAGCGTCCGTCCGAACCCCCGGTGCTGGTACCTCCCCGAGGCTCCTCCGGGGCTCCCCACCGCGACCTCGGGGCCCAATACCTTGAGTTCCCGGATCACCGGCGCGTCCAGCCCCCCGTCCGTCGCGTCGGAGGGGAAGCGCAGCCGGAGGAAACCGACCACGGTGTCCGTCGCGGGATCCTCCCAGGACAGGAAGACCTCGCGGCCTCCGGAGGCCGAGTACTCCCGTTCGGTCGGCTGGAACGCCTCGACCGGAGGCTCGGCGTGCCTTCCCACCTCGCGGCACCGCAAGCAGCGACAGTGCCGACCCTCGGAGCGAAGCCGCGCCATCGCGAGTTCCCGGATGTTGCTCGTGCGGACCCCGGCGGCGATGAGGCGCGAGGGGATGTCCCGTTGGATCCGCTGGATGCGGACCCAGGGAGGTAGGATCCGCTTCATACCGGCCAGGACCGCCACCGCCGTCTCGGTCTCGTAGGGGGCGTATCGACCGGCGACCCAGTCGTCGTACAGGCCCGTCCCCGGGAGGACGAGGGTCGGGTAGATCTTCAGGAAGTCCGGACGGAACTCCGCCTCCCGGAACAAGCGGGCGAAGTCTTCGAGGTCCCGGTCCGGGGTCATCCCGGGGAGACCGAGCATCAAGTGGTACCCCACCTTGAGCCCGCGGTCCCGCGTCTCCCGACTGGCGACGGCCACATCGTCCACCCCGTGGGCCCGTCCGACGACCTCGAGGACCTCGTCCCGGAGGCATTCCACGCCGAGCTCGACCCGGGTGACGCCGGCGTCGAGGAGGAACGGCAGGACCCGTCCGTCGCACCAATCGGGCCGGGTCTCGACGGTCAGGCCGACCATTCGGTGGGGTGCGACCTCGTTCCGTTGGATGGCTTCGGTGAGGGAGGCGGAGCGCGTCTCGTTCAACCCGTCGTAGATTCCCCGCAGGACCCCTTCCTGGAAGGCTCGAGGGCGGGCGGGAAACGTACCCCCCATCACGATCGCCTCGACCTTGCTGGTCGGGTGACCGGCCGCCTCGAGGGTGGCCACGCGGTTCCGGGTGATGGCCTCGGCATCGTAGTGGAACTGAGCGCCGCGGAGCGCGCTCGGCTCCTCGCCAGTATAGCTCTGCGGACTCGCGTTCTCCACGCCCCCCGGGCAGTACGTGCACTTCCCATGCGGGCATCGGGCCGGCGAGGTCATCACGGCCACGACCGCGACTCCCGAGAGGCTTCGCGAAGGCTTCCGCAACACCGAACCTTCGAACTCTCCTCGCTGGTCGGGGGGAAGCGAGCGGACCCAGTCGACGTTGGAGGGGAGCGGGCCGCCCCCCGCCCCCCGGACCCGTTCGAGCTTGATCCGGTGGATCGATTCGGGCGAGGAGGGCCGCTCCCCTACGCGCGGAGCCACTGGCGACTCTCCCCGGTCACGACATAGGGGGCGTGCCGAAGCTCGGCGAGGGTCCGGGATCCGGTGAGGAACATCGCGACCTTGAGCTCGTGGACGAGGTGCTCGAGCTCCCGCCGGGTCTCGACGTATCCGGTCGCCGCGGCCCGTAGGATCCCTCCGGCCGTACCAGCGGCCGAGGCGCCGAGCGCGATCGCACGGGCGATAACGAGGCCAGAGCGGACCCCCCCGCTCGCAATGACCGGCAGACCAAGCGGGACCAGCTCGAGGACGGAAACCGGGGACGGGATCCCCCAGTCCCAGAAGGTCTTGCCGACGCGGGCCTCCCGTTCCGCGCCCTGTTCCACGGCCCGGTAGTGCTCGACGGCGGCGAACGACGTTCCGCCGGTCCCACTGACGTCAAAGGCCCGGACCTTCCGGTCGCGGAGCTGCTCGGCTACCGTCCGGGAGATGCCGGCCCCGGTCTCCTTCACCAGGACCGGGAACTGGTCCGCGAGCGCTCCGATCCGGTCGAGGACCCCGCGGGCCTTCCGGTCCCCTCCGGGTTGGACCATTTCCTGGAGGAAGTTCAGGTGGATGGCGAGCACATCGGCGTGGATGAGGTCCATGGCCGCGCGGACCTCCCTCTCTCCGACGACCGCCTCGCCCGGATGCTGAGGGATCACCTGCGGAGCCCCGATGTTGGCGAATTTGAGGGGCACCGGGAATCGGGCGACGCACGCGTAGCTCTCCGGATACTGTCCCTTGAGGATCGCCGCCCGCTCGCTGCCGACCCCCATCGCGATCCCGACCTCGGAGGCGGCCCTCGCGAGGTTCTCGTTGATCTTGGACGCGTCCGGGAATCCTCCCGTCATCCCCGTGATGACGATCGGCGCCGCGAGAACGTGTCCGAGCAGGGTGGTCGAGGGGTCGACCTCGTCGAAATCGATGTCCGGAAGGGCCCGATGGACGAGCTGGATGTCGTCCCAGTACCGGTATCGCCCCTCGACCTTCTGGCCGAGGACGACCTTGACGTGCTCCGCCTTGCGGTGGCTGAGGTCAATCCCCGCCGCGTCCGGAGGCTTCGCGGGGTCGCGCGTGGGCCCAGCTTCCGTAGACGGATTCCCCCCGCAGCGCGCGCGAGAGTTCTCCATCCTTGAGTCCGCTAATAAGACCTGCGTCCACGCCGGCGTTCGCGATGGCGAGCATCGCTTCCACCTTGCCGCGGATGCCGCCGGTGACGTCGCGTCCCTCCCCGGCCGGTCGGAGTCCCTCGAGGACCGAGTCCGTGACTTCCGCGATCACGAGCGGCCGCCCCTGGGTCCGTGGCGGGAGGACCCCGGGCACGTCGCTCACGAAGATCACTCGGCGGGCCGGGAGCGCACCTGCGAGAGAGACGGCGATGGTGTCGGCGCTGAGGATCGACCAGCCCCACTGGTCGTCCGGAACGACGTCCCCGAAGGAGACGGGAACGAGGCCGGCGGTCAGCGCGGCCCGAAACGGTTCCGGGTCGATCGAGGCCAACCGACCTCCCCGGTTCCGGGCATGGTTGGCGATCGGGACGGACCAGGGAGAGACCCCGGCCCGGATCAACTCCCGAAGGACGGCGAGGTGGAGTCGTCGGACCTCCCCCGAGACGATGGACGCGCCTCGTCCCCGCGACATCCTTGAGGCACCGGGGTCCGGCGTTCGGGAGAGTCCGAACTGGTGGGCCCCCGGGTGGCCGAAGGACCCTGCGCCATGGAGGAGCACGAGCGGCGTTCCGGGGACGGCGCCGACCTCGTCCGCGAGGCGTCGAAGGATCTTGGGACGGACCCGCTCGGCCTGCTGCTTCCTCGTGATGACGCTTCCGCCGAGCTTGACGACGAACGGACGGACGGAGGCGGGTGGGGACGCCATCCCACGCACCGCCGGATCAGGCCGAGTCGAGGCCGGCCCGCCGGCTGAAGAGCATGAGGCCACCGAGGACGCACGGGGCCACCCCGAGGAAGTAGAGCCAATCGAAGGTCGTGACCCACCACCACACGAAGAACAGCCCGACACCGACGAGGACCGCCGACAGGACCACCCACGGCACGGAGATCGGACTCGAAACGTGGCCGTGGGACACCGCGGCGGGGGGAGTTCCGTACCCCGACATCGAGGCGACGAGGTCGTGCCCCTTCAAATCGGTTCGGTCGGAGCGGGACGGGCCGGATCGGACCGTCCGCGACGAAAATTCGTCGCGTGCGGCGTTTTCGACGAATCGGCTCGGCTCGAGCGCGCGTTCTGTCGGAAGGTAGATATGCGAAGCACTCCTGCGACAGCCGCCCGAGGCCCGGGCAGGCTTCGACGTGACACCTGTTCCCGAAGACCGACCGACGGAAGTCGATACTCGGTCGGCACCCGACGCCCCCTCTCTGACGGCGGTCGTCCCCGTCAGCGACCGCCCGACGGGCGGAGGTCTGGCTTCGGCTCCCGTCATCGGGAGCCCGGCCCCTTCGCCCGTCTCCCCGACGACCGCCGGCGGGTTTTTGGACGCCCTCCTCGAGACCAAGAGCGAGCTGTTCCGCGGGAGCCGGGAGATCCTGCGCGATTCGTACATCCCCAACCGGCTTCCCCATCGGGAGCAACAGATCCGTCAGGTGGCCGAGATCCTCGCCCCCGCGCTCCGCGGGGACATTCCCTCCAATCTTCTCATCTACGGAAAGATCGGGACCGGCAAGACGGCCGTGGTCGCCCAGGTCCGTCAGGATATCCAGCGCCGGACGGAGATGGCGAGCCACATCGCGTTCGTCTATGTGAACTGCGGCAACATCGACACGCCCTACAGCTTGCTGCAGACGATCGCGAACTCGTTCGCGAAGAACGAACCCGACCGGATCCCGACCGGATGGTCGCTCGACCGGGTCCAGGCCGGGATGCGCCGCCTGATGGACGCGCACGGCGGGACCGTCATCCTCGTGCTGGACGAGATCGACCGACTGGTCGCCCGAAGCGGGGACAGCGTGCTCTACACGCTGAGCCAGTTGAACACCGAGCTCGAGCTCGCCCGGCTGGTCCTGCTGGGGATCTCGAACGACTTGAAGTTCACGAACCACCTCGATGCCCGCGTCCGGAGCCGGCTCAACGAGGAAAAGATCCTCTTCCCGCCGTATGACGCCCCCCAACTCCAGGACATCCTGCGCGACCGGGCGCACGAGGCGTTCCGCGACGGGGTCGTCGACCCGGGGGTCGTCGAGCGATGCGCGGCGTATGCGGCGCTC
Source organism: Thermoplasmata archaeon (assembly GCA_022749935.1). Classification (GTDB taxonomy): domain Archaea; phylum Thermoplasmatota; class Thermoplasmata; order Lutacidiplasmatales; family UBA184; genus Lutacidiplasma. The sequence continues at coordinate 21,263 of JAKIWQ010000024.1, forward strand.
GAGAACGGAGACGCCCGCCGGGCCCTCGCGCTCCTCCGGCTCTCGGCCGAGATGGCCGAACGGGACCGGGCCAAGCGGATCACGCCCGACCATGTCGTGAAGGCGAAGAACCGGCTAGAACAGGACATCATCCTCGACTGTTGCCGCACCCTGCCGCCGCACTGCAAGGTTCTCCTCTATGCGATCCTCCAGGCCTGCGAGCGCCGCCGCAACGGCGTCCTCACCGGTGAAGTGTACGACGCGTACCGCCGTCTCGCCGAACGGCTCGGACTCCAACCGTTGCACGCTCGCTCCATCTCGAACTACGTGAGCGAGCTCGAATCGCTCGGGCTCATCCGCGCGACGATCGTCTCGCGGGGCCGGGGGGGACGGACCCGAGAGATCCTCGTGGACGTCCCGATCTCCGACACGATGCCGGCCCTCGAGGAGGATCCACTCATCGCGCCGGTGGGCCGCCCGCACTCCCGCGGACAACTCCTGCTGACCAACTTCGACAACCCCGGCCGGACCGTGCCGTTCTGAACCCGGGTCCACCGGACGGGGTCCGGATCCCGACGTCGGCAACGACTCCTTCGGGGTTCCCGGGAGCAGCGACCGAGGTTGAGGAAAACGCCACCCTACGCAAAGTTGGGGAGAGCTACGGGAGGAGTGCCGAGACCTGACCGTAGTACGCGCCGACGCCGGAGGCCACCAGCGCCAGGTACTGACCGGCGTGGGCGGTGGAAGTTCCCAGGTCGACCCAGACCACCATCCCGGCCGAGAGGAGCAGGGACGCGCCGGTGGTCCAGTGGACGACCGTGAGCGGTTGCCCGGCGACCGACGGGACTCCTCCCGCCGCGAGTACCGAGCCGTTCGTCCCGACTAGCGAGATTCCGTCGCCGAGGGTGGATCCGACCGTGTAGTTAGTTCGATTCATCGAGTACTCGACGTGGAAGGCGAGGTTGCTCGCGGTCATTCCGTCGCCCGCGCGCGGAAGGATCGTGGCGGAGTAGCAGGCGTCCCCGTTCCGACAGTACGAGTCCGTGGCCGATGTACCGACGCTGGGGGTTCCCGAGGTCATGCTGTAGAATGCCCTCAACGGGCGCGGCTCACCGCAGGTATACGACGGACTCGAGGAGACCGTGGAAGACTCGAACGATCCGTCCGTCGCATTCAGCACGGTCCGGAGATCAGTGAAGTTGGAGCCGTCGCACCCGGCAAAGTAGACGAACCAGGTGGGTTGGGGCGGGCTCCGAGGTCCGGAATAGGATTCGGCCAGGTAGAAGGTCGCGTTCGAAGTCTGGTGGGTGGTCAGGTAGACGGCCCCGAAGGGCGTCTCGGCGGCCCCTCGGGCCGCCTGGGTCGCGCCGATCGTGGTGTTCGAGAGCGCCGGCGGAGCCAGGAAGGGCACGCAGTTGAACCCAGCGACCTCTCCCATGTCCGCCACCGTCCCGTTCTCGACCGCGAGGAGAAGCTCCGACGGCGTTCCGTTCGAGGAATAGAACCACAGTACCCACGCTTCGACGTACCCATTCGCATACGGTCCCAGATAGGCCGGCACGGTCACGTTCGTCCGATTGGATCCCGTCGGCAGGCAGGACGTGACGGACGGATTCTTCAACGGCAGGGTCGTGTCGAACCCTGCCGCCTGAATGAGGTACCATGGTCCCCCGGGGACGGTGCGGGAGAAGTTCTGAGCCATGGCCGCGGCCGACCGCTCGGAGATGCCCCCCACCGGGGGGAACCAGCGCGGCCCCTCGGCGAGGTGGTACCCGGGAATCACTCCTCCCAGCCCGAGGGCGACGAGCGCGACCACGATGACCGCCGCGCCTACCACAGGGCGGAGCTTGCGCCGAGTCCCCGCTGGCCCTGCGGGGGGGTGGGAGCGGATGGCCGAAGGAGTTGGGTCGGGGTCCGGGGAGTGAACCCAACCCTTGGGGGGAACCGTCGACATCGTCGGTCGCGGGGTCTCAGGGCTCGCCGGGTACTTAGCCGCGGCCGGACCCGGATTAATGAACGGGAACGCCCGCCCGCTCTTCGGTCGTGACCGAGATCATCGACGAGGCTCGACGCCGGGCCCGTTCCCGCTTCAACTCACGGAGGTCTCGCTCGAGTTCCTTCAGGTCGGCGGCGACGCGCCGGACCCGGAGCCGGGCGATCCCCTCGATCGCCGCGATCTCGCGATCGAGGCTCTCGTCCGACCCCCGGAAGCCGGTCATGGTCCCGCCTACTCCGCATCGATCTGGGCCTTTTGTAACTTCGCCGAGAAATCGACGAAGACGGTCTTGACCTCGGTGAACTCTTCGATGGCGGCGGTCCCGGCCTCCCGGCCG
>JAKIWQ010000025.1 GCA_022749935.1 Thermoplasmata archaeon
GGAGCGGCCCACCGAGGGGTGGGCGAGTGGGGGATCGTGAGGCTCCTCCAATCAGAAATGGCTCCCGTGGAAGGGGTACTTCGGGCGCGCTCGAATGCGACCAGCGGTGCGGCGCCGGAGCGAGCCGTGGTCGCTCGCGCCGGGGGCGCGTCCGAAGGGAGGAGCAGGACGAGGACCAGGACGACGACCGCCAGGGTGGTGGCCCACCCCACCCACGAGCGCGTTACGAAGGCTCTCACGAGACCCGCACCTCCGAGAACCGTACCCCAAGATAACGACCCCCAGTGCAACGGAGATAAGGTTCCGGACTGTCGCCGAGACATGGTCGACCCGCTCGAGGTGGCCGACGTTCCTACTCCGATCGGAACGTTCCGGATCGTCTTCCAGGGACCTCACGTGCGGGTCCTCGACCTGCTCGAGCACGGGGTCACCCAGACCGGAGTCCCGCCGGGGGCCCTCCGTCGGAAACCGCCGTTCGTCGCCGGGAGTCCCCCGCGTCAACTCGTCGAGTACTTCCGAGGAACCCGTACCGATTTCGCGGTGGAGGTCGACCCCGACACGGCGTCCACGTTCGACCGGGCCGTATGGAAGATCCTCCAACGGGTCGGCGCGGGCCACACCGTCACCTACGGCGAGCTCGCCCGGCGGGCGGGTTTTCCCGGGTCCGCCCGGGCCGTCGGAGGAGCGATGGCGCGGAACCCGATCCCGATCATCATCCCCTGTCATCGGGTCGTCGGTCAGGGCGGAGCCATCACGGGATTCGGGCTCGGTCTCTGGCGGAAGCGCTGGCTCCTCGACCACGAGGGAGCCTGGCCGATCCGCTCCCGCTCCGCGGATGGCCCGAGCCACCCGGACCAGCAAACGCTGGACGGCCGTCGCACCGCCCGCAGTGCCGGGCCGCGCCCTCGAATTCCTACTACGACTCGTAGTAACTAATCGAATTAGCAACTACGTTTGTAGTAGGTGGATGGAATTACCTGCTACAATTTGTAGTAGGTAACGCCGATCGCTCGGACCCGAGGTCCGGCCGGTCGACTACCCTGAGTAGTACGCCGCGTCGTAGGGTTCGGGCTTGAGTCCGCGCCGTTGGCGGATCTCGGCGACGACCTTCGGCTGGAGCTCGATCGGGACGGGCTCAAACCCCATCGATTCGGTCGACCACAGGACCTTGCCCGCGGTCGCGCTCCGGATATCGGAGGCGAACCCGAACAACTCGGCGACCGGGACCTTGGCGATGATCGTCTGCAGGTCGCCGACGCTCGTCATGTCGAGGATCTCGCCCCGCCGGCGCTGGAGCTCCCGCGTCGAGGGAGCAAGGACCTCCTGGGGGACGTTGACCGTGACCTTCTGGAACGGCTCGAGCAGCATCCGGTCCCCGAGGACCATCGCCCCGTAGATGCCGCTGCGGGCGGCCGGAATGGTCTGGGCCGGGCCCCGGTGGATCGAATCCTCGTGGAGCTTCGCGTCGACGAGGCGGATCTTCAGGCCGTAGACCTTCTCGTTCGCGAGAGGGCCCCGGTTGACCGCCTCCTTGAAGGCGTCGACGACGAGGTCCATCGTCTCGTTCAGGTTCTGGATCCCCTTCGTGACGTCGAACAAGATGTTGGTCCCATCCACCGCGACGATCCCCCGTCCCTCTTCCCGGGAGACTCCGAGCGATTCGAGCTTCGTCACGAGGGCCTTGGTGTCCTTGAACGACTTCCCCTGCGGGATCTCCCCTTCCCGGATCGCCTCGACGACGCCCGTCGGAAGGGCCTCGACCTCGAAGTAGAACTTGTTGTGCTTGTTCGGGGACTTCCCCTCGAACGGGCCGCCAGCGTGGCGTACGAGTTCCCGGTACACCACGATCGGCTTCGACGATTCAATCTCGACCTTGTAGTCGTTGATGATCCGGTACTGGGTGATCTCGAGGTGGAGTTCGCCCATTCCGGAGAGCAAGTGCTCGCCGGTCTCCTGGTTGATCTCGACCCGAAGGCTCGCGTCCTCCTTCGCGATCTTCCGCATGACCTCGATGAGCTTCGGAAGGTCGGCCATGCGCTTCGGTTCGATGGCGACGGTCACGACGGGTTCGGAGACGTGCCGGATCTCCTCGAAGGGCATCATGTCCTGGACGGTCGACATGGTGGTGCCGGCGAACGCGTCCGAGAGGCCGATGACGGCCGCGATGTTCCCCGCCTGGACCTCTTCGACCATGAGGCGCTCCGGGCCCATGAACAGGGAGACGTGCTGGATGCGGTTGCGGATCTTGGTCCCGACGACCGAGAGCTCCATCCCCTTCTGGAGCTTTCCCGAGAACACTCGGCCCGTCGCAATCTCGCCGGCGCTCGGGTCCATCGTGATGTCGGTGACCATGAACGCGGTGGGGCCCTCCGCATCGGTAGTGGCCATGGCGATACCGACCGCGCTCGAGGTGTCGCCTTTCCAGATGTTCGGGATCCGGTACTTCTGGGCCGTCCGCGGGTTGGGGAGGTGGCGGATGACCATGTCGAAGATGACGTCGTTGATCTTCGCCTTCTGGGCGATCTCCTTCGTCCGCCCCGTGGTGACGTACTCGATGATGTCGGGGAACTTCACGCCGGTCTTTTGCATGTAGGGCACACTGATCGCCCAGTTGTCGTACCCCGAACCGAAGGCGACCGACCCGTCGCGCGGGTCGACGCTCCACTCATCGACGAACTCCTCGGGGGCCATCTTCCGGATGAGTTCGTTGACTTCGGAGATGATGTTCGTGAACCGCTTCTGGAGGGCGTCGGCGGTCAACTGCAGCTCCTTGATCGCGCGGTCGACCTTGTTGATGAAGAGGATCGGCTTGACCTTCTCCCGGAGCGCCTGACGCAGGACGGTCTCGGTCTGCGCCATGACCCCCTCGACGGCGCAGACGACCACGACCGCTCCGTCCACCGCCCGCATGGCGCGGGTGACGTCCCCGCCGAAGTCGACGTGGCCGGGCGTGTCGATGAGGTTGATGAGGTAAGTCTCGTTGTTGAACTCGTGGACGATCGTCACGTCCGCGTTGTTGATGGTGAGGAGGCGCGCCTGCTCCTGCTCGTCGAAGTTGAGGTAGAGCTGCTTACCCGCGAGCTCGTTGGAGATCATCCCGGCGGCGGCGAGGAGGTTGTCGCTGAGCGTCGTCTTGCCGTGATGGATGTGGGCGACGATCCCGATGTTCCGGATGCGGTCGGTGTTCCGCATCATGTCGGGAATGGCCTTCGCCAACTCAGCTCGGATGTGCGTCATGCTGGGGCCCTCCTACCGGTCCTCAACGAGCCGACTGGGCGACGCGCTCGACTTCCTCTTTGCGCCCCACCGCGAACGACGTCTGGTCGCCTTTGGAAGCGAGGCGGATCTCGTCCGCGAGACACGTGTGGATCGCCTTGGTCGATTTGTGCGCGCCCTGGATCGCCCCGAGGGCGATGTTCCGGATGGCCACGTTCAATCGGCGTGCTGGAGAGGCGTCGACCGCCCGGGGGACCGAGATCCCTCCGAACTGAAGGCGCGTGACCTCCTCCCGGGGGGCCGCGTTTTCCACGGCGTCGACGAGGAGTTGGAGCGGGTTCTTGCCTTCCTTGGCGTAGACCTCATCGAACGCCTTCCGGATCGTGGACAGGGCTTTCGATTTCTTCCCGGTGAACTTTCCCCCCTTCATCAGGTGGTTCGCCAGGCGTTCGACCAGATGCATCCGGCTCTTCAAGAACGGCCGGCCGGCGAGGCGGCCCTCGGTGTGGGGCGCGTAGATCGGGTGAAGGTAGAGGTAAGGCATCAACCCCGGATCGTGGACCGTGATCCCCTCGAACGAGTACTTTCCGAACAACGGAGGGAGCGGGAACGGCGGCGGAGGAGGCGCCTCGGGGCGGACCACGACCGGTCCCGGCTCGTCCGCCGGCGGCTCGGCCGTGAAGGTGGTCTCGCGGGTTCCGCTCATCGGGCCGGCTTCTCCTTCCGGCCACGGACCAGCTCGTCCAGCGAGACGCTGTTGACCTGGATCACTTTGTAACGGACTCCGGGAATGTCACCGTAGGACCGCCCCATCCGGCCGCCGATCCCCTCGACCAGGACCTCGTCGTGCTCATCGATGAAATTGATGGCCCCGTCCCCGACCGCGAACGCGGTGACCTGCCGGCCGTTCTTGATGAGCTGAACCTTGACGCACTTTCGGATGGCCGAGTTGGGTTGCTTGGCCTCGACCCCGACCTTTTCGATGACGATCCCGCGGGCCTGGGGAGCTCCTTCCAGGGGGTCAGAACGCTCCTTCAGGTGAAGGGTCCGCCGCTTGTAGTACCGGTCCGACCAGCGCCTCCGCTGGCGGAGGGTCGCCAAGCGACCCGCAGTGTTGAGACCGGAAGGCGGTGCCATCTTCGCCGAAGGGGCCGAGCCACAGGGTTCCGCTATTTAAGGTCCGTGCCGTGCGTCTCTCGAGCATGCGCTCTCTGACGGTGGGAGAGCCTCCAGCCGACGTTCCGTCGCCTTCCGCCGCTCCGGTCGCACGCGACGTGTTCCGACGTGCCTGGACGGAGCTCGAGCGCGAGATTCGGGAGTGCACCCGGTGCCCCCTGCACGCGAACCGGACGAACGCGGTCATCTATCGGGGGAGCGACGCCCCCCGGCTCGTCTTCGTGGGGGAGGCCCCGGGCGCGACCGAGGATCGAGAGGGGGTTCCCTTCGTCGGACGGTCGGGAAAGCGACTCGACTCTGCGATCGTCGAGATGGGACTTCGGGCGGAGGAGTTCGGCGTCCTGAATCTCGTCAAGTGCCGCCCCCCGCGCAATGTCTTCGTCCGCTCCGCGGCCGCCACCTGCGCGCCGTATCTCGACCGACAGCTCGCCCTCCTCCGCCCCACGATCCTCGTCCCGCTCGGCGCCGAGGCGCTCCGGTCGCTCGACCCGGAAGCCCCGCGGATCCTCCTCGCGGCGGGCCGTCCCCGTCGGCGGGACGGACGACAGGTCTTCCCGCTCATCCACCCGGCCGCGAGCCTTCGCTCGCGGGCCCTCGCGGAGCGTTGGCAGGCGGACGTGCGGGCCCTCGGGGTGTGGCTCTCCCGTCCCTCGGACCCGTCGGCGCGGGAACCGCTTTAATCGACCCAGGGGTCTCGACGGTGTGAGGCCCGTCGAGCTGTTCCTCCTCGACGGTTCGTATCAAGCCGTCGACGACGGGGTCGTGGTCGAGCTCTTCGGCCGCACCCGAGAGGGTCGGGCCATGGTGGCCCGGTACTATGGGTTCCGTCCGTACTTCATCCTCACCGAGCCGACGGAGGAAACCCGGACCCGGCTCAAAGCGGACCCCGAGATCCTCGACGTCGCCGATGTGTCGATCTGGGTGAGCGGTCGGGAACGTCCGTCGGTCAAGGTGACCCTGCACCGTCCTTGGCTCGTCCCCACCTACCGAGACCAGTACCGCAAGGCCGGCGAGGAACCGAGCGTGCTCTCGTGCGACATCCCGTTCATCCACCGGTTTCTCTACGACAAGAAGGTCGGTCTCACCATCGCGTTCGAGGCGGAGGATGAACCCGAGCCGATCCGGGCCCGGTACACCGTCCCGGACGTGGTCCGGGTGGTGACGACGGACGGGCACGAGGTGCGGGCGGCCCCGGCGTTCCGACCGGAGCTCCGGGTCCTCTCCTTCGACATCGAGAACGCGATCCGGTTGCGGACCATCTTCACCATCTGCGGCGTCTCCGTGGGCGGAGGACGCGAGCGGCGGACGTTCCGCATCTCGGACCCGAACGAACGCCGCATCCTGGAGGAGTTCGTCCGGATCGTCGCGGAGGACGACCCGGACGTCATCACCGGGTACAACATCGGCGGGTACGACTTTCCGCTCCTCCTCGAGCGGGCGAAGGCCACCGGGCTCGCCGACCTCTCCCTCGGGCGGGACCGGAAGGGCCCGGAGGAGTTCGGGACCCGCCTCTGGAAGGTCCACGGTCGGGTGATCGCCGACGCGTGGTGGTCGGCCCGTCGCGAACTCCACCCCAAACAGGAGACGCTCCAGTTCGTTGCGCGTACCCTCCTCAACGACTCCAAGCTGGACGTCGACCGACGCAACATCGACGCCGAGTGGGTCAAGGACCCGGAGCGGGTCCGGGAGTACTGCGAGCACGACGCCGACCTCGCCTTGCGGATCATCCAGAAGATCCGGACGCTGGAGAAGGCCGCGGACATGGCGACGGTCGCGCTGTTGCCTCTCGAGGAGGGACTGAACGGCCGGACCTCTCTGTTCATCGATTCCCTCCTCATCCCGCGGGCCGAGGCGCAACACGTCGGCGTCCCGACCAATCACTACGCCGGCCGAGAGAACCCCATCGAGGGGGGGTACGTCCACGCGATCCGGCCCGGGATCTACCGGTGGGTGGTCGTGCTCGACTTCAAGTCGATGTACCCCTCGATCATCATCAACAAGAACCTCTGCTTCACGACGCTCTCGCCCGACGGGACGATCGTCGCTCCCTCCGGAGCCAAGTTCCTCGCTCCCACGGTGCGTCGGGGTCTCATCCCACAGATCCTGGCCGACCTGCTCGCCGACCGCGACCGGTTCCGCACCGCCGGCCGGACGGCGCCCGACCCGGACCTCGCGGCCTACTACGACGGACTGCAGAACGCGGTGAAGATCCTGATGAACTCGTTCTACGGGGTCCTCGCATCGAGCTTCTACCGATTCACCAACAAGGACATCGGGGCGGCGATCACCGCCTTCGCACGCGACGCGATCACCACGATCATCCACGCCCTCGAGGCGGACGGCCACGAGGTCGTCTACTCCGACACGGACAGTGTCTTCGTCCGATCGCCGGTCGCCACCCTCGAAGGGTCCCGGGAGTTCGGGGAATCGATCGCCCGCCGGTTCACGGTCGAAGGGACCACGTTCGAGTTCCAGTCGGTCTACGAGTCGTTCTTCTCGCACGGAGCGAAGAAGCGGTACGTCGGCCGGACCGCCTGGCCCCGTCCGGAGATGGTCGTGCGAGGCTACGAGACCCGCCGGACCGACGCGTTCGACTACCAGTCCGAGGCCCTCATGGAGGTGTTCGAGCTCGTCCTCAGCGGCGACACGGACGGGGCCATCCGTCGGTCCCGCGAGCTCGTGCAGGCCGCGCGCGAGCACCACGTCCCGGTCGAACGCCTTGTCATCGCCCGCTCGGTCCGCGCCGAGGGGGAGTACAACGAATCCACGCGGGACGCCCTTCCGTTCCTCCGGGTGTTCCGGCGACTGCGGGAGGAAGGATACGACGTCATCCCCGGGATGAAGGTCGCCTGGGTCGTCACGAACTCCCGCAAGAGCCCGCAAGAGGTCGAGCCCTGGGTCGAGGGTCGACCGTTTTCGGCCGAACCCGATTGGGAGTACTACGCCGACCGGGTGGCCCAGACCCTCGCCCGCGTGACGGAGGTCTTCGACTGGGACGCGGCGGCCCTCCTCCGCGGGAGTCACCAACAGCGGCTCGGCGGACCCGACGTGAAGACGACCGCGACGCCCGCAGCGCCCGCCTCGCTCGATACCCCGCTCGCGGAGCTGGCCGCGCCCCCCCGCCGGCGGACCACGAAGAAAAGCCTCTCGGACTTCGAATAGCGCTCGAGCTTCGCTAGGCCGGCGGGGCCGCGACGGGCCGGATCCCCGCGGCGGCCTCCCCCCGCAGGGTGAGGGCGGCGCCGGCCACCGCGATCGGGACCCCGAGGGCGGCGACCAGCGGCAGTCCGAGTCCGAGGACGGTGGCGCTCAGCAGGAGCGTGAAGACCGGTATCCCGGTCATCAGCATCGGAGGGATGACCATCCCGACATCCTCGATGGCGCGGAAGTAGAGGAACGGTGCGATCGCAAAGCTCGTGAGGCCGACGATCGCTAGGATCCCGAGCGACGGCAGGCTGAGCGAGACGAGACCGCCGACGCCCCCCGGCAGGACGAACGAGAGGAGAGCGGTCGCGACCCCCGCACCGAGCATGGATTGACTGACCACGGCGAGCGCGGGTGTTTTCTGGTTCTCCCGCGCGCAGAGCAGGAAGTAGATGGCGACCGTGATCGGGATCGCGGGCACGACCAGCCATCCGGCCCCCGTCACCCCGCTCAGGGTCTGGCCGCCCGCGATCGTCAACGACCCTCCGACCATCGACAACCCTAGCCCGACGGCGAACGCCCAGGTGCCGATGTGCCCCCGGTGACTCGCCCACACGAAGGCAACCACGATCGGCGTCAGCACGACGTCCCCGATGAGGGACAACAGCGACGAATCCACCGGACCGATGAGGTACGTGGCGGCGAGGACCGAGAACTGCATCCCGACCAGGAACCCGACCCGGACCCAGGCGCCGGGGGTCGCCCAGAGATGCCAGAAGGCCGACCCGTGGCCCTGCTGGATGGCGTACCCGGCGTAGATTCCCCCTCCGATAAGGAACGGATAGACGACCGTCGCGGAGGGGGTCGACGTCGCGTGGACCGCGAGGACGAACGGGTAGTACGACGCCCAGAGGAACGCCGCCACCAGCGAATAGAGCGCCGCGCGGTTTCGCACGCGGTGGTCGGGAGGCACGCTGCGAGTAACCGCGAGCGGGATTATGGTTTGGGGCCGAGGAGCGGCCCGCACGGTCAGGAGTACGTTTCGTAGTCGAGCCCGAACGCCGGGAGTCGGACCCCGCGACCCCGCTCGACCCGGCCGATCCGTACGACGTCCCTCGCCCCCGCGCGAGCGAGCCCACGTTCCACCGCCGCTGACCGTCCGGCCCGGACGACGAGCACGAACCCGATGCCCATGTTGAACGTCTGGAACATTTCCTCGTCCGAGATCGACCCGAGCTCTTGCAACCAGCGGAACAGCCCGGGAACGCGGGGCCACCGGTCCAGGACGAAGGCGACGTGGGGACGGAGTCGCGGAAGATTTCGGACCCCTCCCCCCGAGATGTGAGCGAGGCCCTGGATCCCGGGGTCGTCCACCACCGCATCCACCGCCGAGGAGTAGATCCGGGTGGGAACGAGCAGTTCCCGTCCGACCGGCCACCGACCCCCGGGTCGGGGCGATCCGAGTCGGACACGGGACGAGTCGAGCAAACGTCGCACGAGGGTGAACCCGTTCGCGTGCAGACCTCTCGAGGGGATCCCGAGGAGGACATCCCCCGGCCGGATCCGAGCCCCGGTCACCGGGGCACGCCGTCGGGGGAAGAACCCGAGGGCGGTCCCGCCGAGGTCGATACCTCGGACCAGGTCGGGCACGACCGCGGTCTCCCCTCCGAGCAGGGCGCATTTCGCTCGGCGAAGTCCCCGTCCGAGACCGATGCCCAGGGATCGGAACACGGCCGGGCGGGGCCGGTCGCAGAGGATCGTATCGACCAGCGCGGCGGGTCGCGCCCCCACGGCTGCGAGGTCGTTGACGTTCACGCCGACCAGGTCCTCGCCGACCTCCTCCCATCGGCCCACTCGCTCGGCCAGCACGACCTTGGTCCCGACGGTGTCGGTCGTGATCGCGAGCGTTTCACGACCGACCCGGACCAATCCGGCGTAGTGCCCGGGCAGCTCGAGCGGCCGGCCGTGGGCGATGGGCGGGCGGTACCGCGTCCCGCGGAGGAGTTCGTGGAGCGCGGCCGAGACGTCGGACCGGTCGACGCCGCTCGCGGCGTAGGTGAACCCTGCGCGGCGCGGCGTAACGAGCCCTCCGAACGTCGGGAGCGGGCCGGGCAGAAATACCCTCCTCCCCCCCGAGGAGTGACCTCTATAGGCGCCCACCGGTCCGAGGGAACGATGGCGCCTCCCCCCCGACGGACCCGTGAGGAGGAGCACGCCCCCCCGCCCGAACCGACCGCCTGGGTTCTCGCCGGGCGCGCGTTCGTCCAAGGAAGACTGCAATCGGTCGAGATCGCGATCTCGGAGGAGGGGACCATCCTCTCCGTCGGCAAGGTCCGTCCCGGTCCCCGCCGGCACGACGTGGGCGAGGCCGTCATCCTGCCGAGCGCGACCGACCTGCACGTGCACTTCCGCGAGCCCGGAGGTCCCTCGGGGGTGGAATCGATCGAATCGGGGACCCTCCAGGCAGCCCTCGGGGGAGTCGCACTCGTCGGCGAGATGCCGAACACGACCCCGCCCGTCACGGACTCGGAGGCCCTCGCGGACAAGGCGGTGCGCGTCCATCGGCGCGCCGCAGTCGACGTGCTCCTCTACGCCTCGCCCACCAACCCGCGAGCCCTTCGGAGCCTCGCCCGCCGGGCGGGCGCCTTCAAGCTCTACCTGAGTCCCACCACGGGCATCGCCGAACCGCCGGCTCCGGCCGATCTCGCCCCGCTCCTGGGACGCCTCGGAGAACTGGGACTACCGGTCTCGGTCCACGCCGAGGACCCCACCGAGTTTGAGACGGAAGTGCCCGCGAAAGATACGGTCGATTGGGACGCGGGCCGTCCTCCCGCGGCCGAGCAGACCGCGATCGAGCGACTGCTCCGCGATGCACCTCCGTCCCTCCGGCTCCACGTCGCCCACGTCACCTTGGGCTCGTCGGTCGCGCGACTACGGCGGGCCGGAATCTCGTTCGAGGCGACGCCCCATCACCTGCTCCTGGCCGACCGCCGGGACTCGGATGCGCGGCGAAAGGTGAACCCTCCTCTCCGGGCCGAATCGGAACGGAAGTTGCTCTGGGAGGCCTTCGTGCGCGGGGAAGTCCCGGTCCTGGCCAGCGACCATGCCCCGCACAGCGCCGATGCGAAGGCGCTGCCCTTCGCGCTCGCGCCGAGCGGGATGCCCGGCGTGGAGACGCTCTTGCCGCTCATGCTGGCCCGGGTCCGTGCCGGCCAATTGCCGCTCCCCATTCTGACGGCCAGCGCCTGCGACCGCCCGGCCCGCTGGCTCGGTCAGCCGCACGGTCGGATCGCAGCGGGGCACCGGGCCCACCTTCTGGTCGTCGATTTTCGGCAACGGACCCGTCTCGAGGGCCGACACCTCCACGCTCCCTGTGGATGGACGGCCTTCGAGGGGCGGGAGGGAATCTTCCCCCGGGAGCACTACTTCTACGGTCGACGGATCGTCGCCGACGGCGAGTTCGTAGGCGGGGCCCGTGGTGCGGTGGTCCGGCCCGAGTTTGCGCCTACTTCGCGCTAGCTACCCTCGCCCGCCTCGTTCAAGGCAGAATGGTCGGGGGATCCGGGGCGGACGGCGGCGGACCGGGTGGCGCGTCGCCCGGTCCGGCCTTCGGGACCGACTTGCGGCGACCCCGAAGGACCAGGACCACGAGGTAGATCGCGCCCACCGCGAGGATCGCGTAGACGACGTAGTCGAGGGGGCGGAGGTACTGTTCGACCTCCGTCCACTTGCTGCCGAGGACGTATCCCGCGTAGACGAGCGCGAGTGTAAACGGAACGCTCCCCAGGACCGTGTAGACGCCGAACCGGACCGGAGGCATCCGAGCGGTCCCGGCGGGGTAGCTGATGTACGCCCGGACCACCGGGACGCAGCGGGCGAGGGCGACCGTCACCTCGCCATGGCGGGCGAACCACACGTCCATCCGGGCGAGGTGTCGCTCCTCGAGGCGGATCGGGCCGATCCCCAGGTGGACGATCCGGTCGCGCCACCAACGCCCCACGGCATAGGCGATGAACGCCCCGGTGAGACCGCCCGCCAGGGCGACCACCACGGTGGGGACGAGGGGGAACACCCCGGTGGCCACCAAGAAGCCCGCGAACGGAAGGATGATCTCGCTCGGGAGCGGGGGGACCCCGAAGCTCTCGACCGTCATCAGGGCGAACAGGCCCGTCAGCCCGACGGTCGTGAGGATGGTGATGATCAGGTCGATGACGAAGGTGACGAGCGAAAAGCTCACGCCGGCCCGCTCCCGTCAGGTCCCGGGGGCCGCTGCGTCCGGCACGAACGGGTCGTACCGCAGCCGGAACGGGGCGGAGAGGCGGGCGTTGGTCCGCGCGGGGATCCCCTCGAATTCGAGCGGGGTCGCGCATCCACCGCACGAGACCGCCGGGCGGAGGCGGCCGAGGGTGATCGAGAGAGGGATCCCGACCTCGATCTGGGTCGGACGGGAGGGGGCCCCCTCGACCGCGACGCGAAGCTCCCGCAGGAGCCGTTCGTCATCCGCTGTCAGGGTGGGGTCCCGCGTCATGATGGGTCAACCGAAATGCCCCGCACGGGCTCTTAAGCCCCACCGAGGAGACGCCCGGCACTACCGGGAGGTCTCGTCGGTGCCTTCGGTACCGCTGGAACCGCCCGAACCGGTCTTGGGGGCCTTCTTCAGGATCTCCCCACTGATCTTGTCGAGCTCCGCCATCAACGAATCGATATCCGGCTCTTGCTCGCCGGCCGCGGCGCCGGCGGCGGCCCCCGCTCCCACCGCAGGGGGAACCTGGCCGACATCCTCCGGGGTTTCGACGTAGCTGGAGGCGGGGCCGACGGCGGCCGCCCCCAAGGCGGCGCCTCCGGCGACGGCCGGAGCGGTCGACGGGGGAGTCGGGCCACCCGGCGCTGCGCCGGCGGGCGGCTCCCAGGCCTCAGGTGAGGTCGGCGTCGTAGGGGGTCGCCGGCGGAACAGGAAGAGACCGATGAGAGCGGCGATGACGACCACGACCACGATCGCCGCGACGATCCACCAGGGGAAGGGAGAGGTCGAGTTCGCCGGGCATTGGGCGTACTGGCAGTTCGATTGGGCGGACACACCGCCCAGGCTGGGCGAAAGTCCCGCGGCGACCACCATCGCCAGCATCCCGGCACCCAGGAGGATGGGTACGAGGCGTTGACCCCTCTGAATTCGCACCATGCTGGCCCGTGCTCGCTGGCTAGAGGTTAGGATGTTACCTATCGTATGTAAGCCTGACTAGACACTGGTTCTGCACGCCGCACGATGCGGCCTGCCGATGTCCGCGGGAGTGGCCGAGTCGTTTTGAGCGCAGGAACCGGTCGCGGCACGGATGCCGTTCCCGTACTTCGAGGTGTTTGTCGTTCTCCTCGCCCTCTACCTCCTGTACTCCGTCTGGGCCCGCCTCGACCCCCGGTTTCTGGTCGCGGGGGCGATCTTGGTGCTGATCGGGGCCGCGGTCGCGGATGCGGGCGGGGCCGTCGCCACCGCGGACACCCTGGCCGAATTCATGTTCCTCCTCCTGGGGGGCGCCGTCCTCCTGTTCCTCGTGGAGCCCCTGAGAGGGGCTCGGGCCGGGACTTCGGGTCCGGCGGACCTAGGGCCGGCCGTCCCGGCCGTGGAGGGCGAGCCCACCGATCCGGCGGACCAGCCGGAGCGGCCGACCGAGGAGCCCCTCCACCACTTCGAGCAAGAGGCGGTCGCCCCGGTCGATGCTTCGGGTCCCCAGCACGAGCGCGATGAACAACCCGGCCACCCCGAGGCCGAGCAACGGTAGGGTCCAGAGCGGGAAGGCCGGATGCAGGATGGCGAGCGCGACCCCGAGGGGAATGCCCGTGAGGGCCAGCGGGAGCATCGAATGGACACGGAACGGATGCACCCCGGAGAGTAGCGCGAGCTCGAGGAGTGGAAGCCCGGCCCCCACCGCGGTCGCGGTGGCCCAGGCGATCGCCGCCCCCACCGAACCGTAGTGGGGGATGAGAGCGAAGGCGAGCACCACGTCGACCGCCGCGGTGGCCACCGAATTGTAGGCGACGAGCCGGGTCTGTCCGAGCGCCACCTGGGTCGCCGTCCCGGGACCGAACAGGGTGGACGCGAACGCTCCCACGACCGCGATCTGAAGGGGCGCGATGATGGACCCGTACCGGTCGCCGTAGACGAAGACGAGGGAGCGACTCGGCAGGAAGAAGAAGAGAATGAAGAGGGGGAGAGAGAACAGCATCAACCATTTCGTGACGGTCGCGTACGTCACGCGGATCGACTCGGCATCGCCGGCCCGGAAGAGCCGGGTCGTGACCGGTAGGAAGATGTACGCCGCCGCACCGACGCCCACCTGCAGGAGTCGGGAGAGGGTCAGCGAGGCCGAGTACGCGCCGACCGAGACGGGAAAATACACCCCGAGCACGAGGGTGTCGCCGTTCCCCGTGAGGCTCGAGAGGACGGAAGCGACGAACAGGGGTCCCGCAAAGAGGAGGAGTCTCGGCAGCGCCGCCGGGGCACCCGTCCCGGGTCCGAGCCGGCGGGGAAGCCGGAGGAAGAGGTACCCCACGGCCAAACCCAGACCGAGCACGCTCGAGGCCGCGTAGGCCAGCAGGGCTCCCTGGAGGGTGAGCCCGCCCGGCCCGACGAGCCCGACGAAGAGGAACACGACGAACAGGATCGGGGTGACGATCTGGATCAGGAGCGCGTTCGGGGTGACGTCCTCGTATCCCTGGAAGATCGAGGCGATGAGGTTGGTCGCGATGAGCGACGCGACGGCGATCGACAGGAACTGGAGAGCGACGCCGATATCGGGTTGACCCAGGCGGTCGCCGACCGACGGGCCGACGAGGAAGAGCCCGGCCGCGACCGCGATCCCCGCCGCTCCTCCGAGGAGGAGGGTCCCCCGGACCATCGTACGCCGTTCCGAATCCGAGTTCGCGAAGGGAAGGCTGCGGGCGATCGCATTCGGGAGCCCGAGCGTACCGAACGCCGCCAAGAAGCCGGCGAGCGTGAGCGACCAGGAGAAGGCGCTCCAGTCGTCCGTGGGGATGTTCCGGACGATGAGGACCCGGGCGACAAAGTTGAACAGGACGAAGAGGAGCGTGGCGACCAGCAGGAACAGCGTTCCGCGCGTGACCGCGGTGAGACCCTCCCGTATGCGAACGGTCGAGGAGGATTCCACGTCCGTCGCCTAGGTTCCGGGCGGCACGGAACGGTAAAAAGGCACCGGTTGGCCGGCACGGTTCTTGTACTCGGAGGGGGCTCGGACCCTCGTGTCCGTGCCGGGTCCTACCGCGACTTTCCTCGTCGTGGGCCTCCTCGGGTTCGCGGTCGTCTGCTCGCTGCTCGGAGAGGCGGTCCGGCTGCTCGCTTCCCGCTGGGTCACCAGTTGGAGACATCTCGAGGCGATCGAACGGGGCCTCCTCGACTTCTTCCTCGGAGGCGCGGTGGTGTACCTGCTGGCCGCGCTCCCGCTCGGCGGGTTCAGCCTTCCGACGATCGTCGCGCTCCTCGTGGCCGGAGCGGGCGGTGTGGGAACCACGGCCTACCGGAGGGCCCGGGCGGGCTCGCTCTCGCTCGACGCGCTCGTGAGACCGTTCGTGCGCCCCGCCGCTCTCCTGAGCCTTCTCGCCGGACTCGGCCTCCTGGTCTTCGAGGTGCTCGTGGCCCTGCCGGTCGGCACCGGGAACACGTACGACTCGAGCCTGCTGACGTTCTACACCGGTCGACTCCTCGATTCCCACCAGCTCGCCCTCTCCTTCCGTCCGGACGGCCCGGTCGGGATCCTCTACCCGCAGGGCACGACCGCCTGGCTCGGAGCGGCGCAGCTCCTGCTGGGACTCCCGGGGGCCCGGACCAGCCTGCTCGTGACCCCGTTGTTCTTCGCGCTCGGACCGCTCGGAGGGTTCGTTCTCGGTCGTCGGCTCCTTCGGAACGACCTCGGGGGACTCGCCTTCGCCCTCGTGCTGGCGACCACCGCGAGCTGGACCCGCGTCCTGGTCGGTGGCAGCAACGACTTCGTGTTCGCCTTCCCCCTCGTACTCTGGCTCGCGGGCCAGGCCACCGGGTGGGCCCGCGCGATGCCCGGAGTGGCCGACGCGATCGGGTTCGGACTGGTGCTCGGATACTCCGCCGCCCTCAATCCGGTGGGAGCGCAGTGGCTCGCTCCGGCCCTCGTTCTCGGGGCCCTGGTCACCGTTCCACGATTCGCCGGGTCCGCACGGGTGTGGCTCGCCCGCTGGACGACCGCGGTGCTGGTCGCGTTGCTTCCCCTCCTCCCCACCTGGTGGGTCCTCGGTCAGGGACTCTCGAATCCGGGGTCGGTGCCGGGCGTGGGCGGGACTACGAGCGGTGCGACGGGGATCGATTCCGCGCAGTTCATCGGGTCCATCGACCCGTACCTCTTCCGACCCTCGGACGTGTGGCTGTCGCCGGTCCCGGGGCTACGGGCCGAGATCGCGATCCTCCTCACGGTCGGGATCGCGCTCCTCTTCCTATTCGGTCGGGCCGCGCTCGGCGACCGTGGGAAGCCGCTCCGCGCGTTCGTCCTGGCGGGGGTCGGCGCCACCGGGGGTCTCCTCGCGCTCGACTGGGCGGGTTCCGCCGGGGGAGCGCTCGGGAGGTGGGTCGAACTCACCAGCGCCTCGGAGGCGTCGATCTGGCTCTTCACGTTCTTCGCCCTTCTCGCGACCCTGCCGATTGCGCTCGCGCTCGAATGGGCCGTCCGGGCCTACCGGTCCTCTCCGACGCCCGCCCCGGTCGAACCGGCCCCCTCCTCTTCGGTGGTCCGTCACCGAACTCCGTCTCGTCCGGGTGCGGCGACCTGGGTCGTCCCCGCCCTGCTCGTCACTCTCCTGCTCGTTCCCGGTGTAGTCCTCACACCGAGCGAGCTTCCCCCGGTCCTTACCGACCTCTACCAGGACTTCGGCAACGTCTCCTCGGCCGACTTTGACCTGCTCGCGTACGCCGGTTCCCACCTGCCGGGCGGAGCGCGCGTCCTGGTCGCCCCGGGGAGCGCGGGCGAGTTCCTGCCCGCGTACGCCCCGAACGCCCGTGTGCTCTATCCGATGTTTCCTGGATGGACGCGCGCGAACGCTTCCTACATCCTGGTCGTGCGAGAATTGACCAACGGAACGCTCGACCTCGACGGGTACGCCGCGCTCCGCAACCTCGAGGTCGAGTACCTCGTGGTCACCCAAGCGAACACCGTGCTCTGGCCTCCGTTCTCCCCCGCCCCCCTCCTCGCCGAACCGTCCTGGTTCTCCCCGGTTTTCCACGAGGGAGACGCCTACCTGTTCGCCGTGACGGCGCACGGCCCCCCGATGACGGGCGGGCCCTAGACGAATTCGTCGAGCAGCGACTCGCGGCCCTTGAGGCCGGACGGTTGGAGCGCGAGCGGTCCGGCGGCGAGGACCTCCTCGAGGTCCTCGTAGGTAGGTCGCTCGGTCTTGTAGAAGAGTCCGATCGGGATCTTGTCGCCCCACTCGAGCGACCGGGCCCACGCCGCCACGATGTCGGTGGGGTCGTGTCCGGCGCTCTCGAGCTTGTAGACCCGCTGTCGGAAGAAATCGAACGTGTTGATCTTGTTGTAGGTGACGCAGGGGCTGTAGACGTCGACGAAGGCGAACCCCTTGTGCTGGATCCCTCCAGCGACCAGATCGACGAGCTGCTTCACGTCGCCGGAGAACCCGCGGGCGATGTAGGTGGCCCCGCTCGCGAGCGCGAGGGAGACGGGCTCGATCGGGTGCTCGATGACGCCGGTCGGCGTCGACTTCGTCTTCTGCCCCATCTCGGACGTGGGGCTCGCCTGGCCGGTCGTGAGGCCGTAGATCTGGTTGTCCATGGTGACGTAGGTGAGGTCGACGTTGCGACGCATCGCGTGCACGAAATGGCCGGCCCCGATCCCGAAACCGTCCCCGTCGCCGCCGGTCCCGATGACGGTAAGGCCGTGGTTGGCCCACCGGATCCCCTCGGCGACCGGAAGGGCGCGGCCGTGGATCCCGTGGAACCCGTAGGAGGAGAGGAAGTGCGGGAGGTTCGAGGAGCAACCGATCCCGGAAACGATGACGACGTTGTGGCTCGGGATCTGGAGGCGCTTGACCGCCATCTCGATCGCCGCGACGACGCTGAAGTCGCCGCAGCCGGGACACCAGGTCGGCTTCGTGTCCGATTTTCCCACCATGGGCAACGTGCCCCCGGTGGGCGTCGGGAGGACGCGTGCGCTACTTTCCGCCATGATCCATGACCTCGAGTCCCCGTGCGACGATCTCGTGAGGGTAGAACGGCTCCCCGTCGTACTTGAGCAACCGGTTCGTGAGGTGGACGCCGGTCTCGGCGCGGATCAACCGTGCGAACTGGCCGGAGTAGTTGGCCTCGACCACGAGCGTGCGACGGGTCTGTTCGAACGCCTTCACCACGGCGACCGGGTCGAGAGGAAACACGGTCGGGAAGTAGAGGAGGTTGGTCGGCTTTCCCTGGGCGGTCAGTTGCGCCATCGCGTCGCGAACCGGGCCGACCGTCGACCCCCAGGCCACGAACGTGAGCGGAGCGTCCGCCGGTCCCTCCCGAACGAGGGGTTCGGAGTTCGCCAGCAGGCCACGCAACTTGCCCATCCGCTTGTCCATCATGTGGACCCGCTCGGCGACCCAGACCGGAATGCCCGCCTTGACGTCCCCGACCAGGTGCCCCTTCTCGTCGTGTTCGTCCGACCCCGCGACGAACTGGAGCCCCGGCTGCCCGGGGAGCGCGCGCGGCGAGACCCCGGACTCCGTGTACTGGTACCGCTTGTAGTCGTGCCCGTTCGGTTGCACCGTGAACAGACTGGACGGCTCGAAGTCGAATGCGATCTCTTCGCGGTCGACCGTGAAGTGACTCTCGGAGAGGTGGAGGTCGCTCGCCAGCAGGATCGGCGTCTGCCAGGATTCGGCCAACTCGAACGCCCGGATGGTCGCGAGGTAGGCGTCCTTCGCGTGCGTCGGGGCGAGGATCGCCCGCGGAAAGTCGCTCTGCCCGGCGCCCAACATGAGGTTCAGGTCGCCCTGCTCCGTCTTGGTCGGAAGGCCGGTCGACGGACCCGAGCGCTGCGACTCCACGACCACGAGCGGAGTCTCGGTCATCCCGGCCATGCCGAGGGCTTCGACCATGAGGGAGAACCCGCCCCCGCTCGTCGCCGTCATCGCCCGGACGCCTCCGAAGGAAGCGCCGATCGCCATGTTGATCGCGGCGAGTTCGTCCTCGGCCTGTTTCACGACGATCCCGAGCGAGTGGGAATGGGCCGCGAGCCAGTGCATGACCCCGGAGGCCGGCGTCATCGGGTACTGAGCGAGGAACTTGCATCCCGCGGCCGCCGCACCAAGGGCGATCGCCTGGTTGCCCGTCATGAGAAGTTTCGGCGCGCCCCCCTTCGAGGGCGCAGACGGGTTCACGCTCGCGTGGCTCTCCGCGAAATGGTACCCGTCGGCGCTGGCGCCGAGATTCCAGTTGACGACATCGCCCGCCTTCCGGCCGAAGGAGTCGGTCAGCACCTGGTGCAGGAGGTCGAGGGGAACGCCCGCGAGGAAAGCGGCGGCGCCGACCCCACCCGCGTTCTGGAGGATCGATTGGCTCGTGTACTTCCGCGCGAACTCGAGCGTAGGAACCGGCAGGGCCGTGACCCCGGTCGGGAGGTCTCCGGCGGGAACCGCGAATTTCTCGGGGTCGAAGACGACCGTGCCGCCGCGCCGGAGGCCCGCGGCATGGACGTCGACCGTCTGTTTGTCGAGCGCGTAGAGGATGTCCAGACCGTCGCCCTGGCAGTGGGGACGACCGTCGCCGGTACGAGCCTGATACCAGACGTGCCCTCCCCGGATCACGGATTGATAGGCATTGAGACCGAAGACGTGGCGGCCCATCCGGGAGAAACAACGGGCGATCGTCTCCCCGACGGAGGCGATCCCGTCGCCCGCTTGGCCACCGGCGCGGACGCCAAGCTCGGTCATCTCGGAATCGAGTAGCCATCGGTATTAATCGGTTGGGGCCTCCACCGCCGATGGCGGCGACCCGGACGCGACGAACGCCGGCACCGGGCGCGGGTCTGAGGCTTCGTATCCTACTGTTTGCCGCCGCACGAACCGCGGTCGGAACCCGGTCCTTCGAGTGGCCGGTCCCGGCCCAGGGAACCACCGTGCGCGAGCTCCTCGCCCAGCTCTCCGAAGCGCACCCGTCGCTTTCCCCGGTGCTGGCCCACAGCCGGTTCTTTCGGGACGGGCGCGCGGTCACCCGGAGGGACGAGCGCGTGAAACCGGGCGAGGAATTCGCCGTCCACCCGCCCTACGGAGGAGGATAGACGTGTCGGCCCGTTTGAGTTTGCGACCGCTCTCCGTCGCGGCGGCGTATCGGGAGCTCGCCGACCCAAACCTCGGAGGGATCGTCGTGTTCGCGGGGAGAGTTCGGTCCGACCCGACCCCCGCCGGGCCGGTGGTGGCCCTGCTCTACGAGGCGCATCGCGCGCCCGCGCTCCAGGTCCTCTCCGACCTCGAGCACGAGGTTCAACGACGGTTCGGCGCCGGACGGACCGTCGCCTGGCATCGGGTCGGGAGGGTCCGGGTCGGCGAAGTGGCCGTCATCGTCGGCGCGGCGTGTGGTCATCGCGACCAGGCGTTCGCCGCGACCCGGTTCCTGATCGACCGGTTGAAGCGGAACGTTCCGGTGTGGAAAGAGGTCCGAGCACGACGCGCGCGTCCACCGCGACCACGCCCGACCCGACGCCGCGCACGATCAACGGGTTGAGGTCGAGCTCCGCGACCTCCGGAAGTTCGACGGCGAGCTGGGAGATCCGCTCGATCGCTTCGACCAGCGCATCGAGGTCGCTCGGTGCCTCCCCCCGAACCCCCTGGAGCAGGGGGAAGGCCTTCACGGACTCGACCATGTGACGGGCGGAGAGCGGTCGGACGGGAGCGAGACGGAAGGTGACGTCCCGCAGGACCTCGACGTAGATGCCTCCGAGGCCGAACACCACGATCGGCCCGAACCCCGGGTCCCGCTGAAGGCCGATGAGCACCTCCTTCCCGCCGGAGATCTCGCCCTCGACCTCGAACCCTTCGACCCGAGCCTTCGGCGCTCGCGCTCGAAGGTTCGAGCTCATACGACGGTACCCTTCCCGGACCGCGTTCGAGTCCTCGAGATGAAGGAGGACCCCTCCGACCTCGGTCTTGTGCGAGATGTCCGGTGAGGCCACCTTCAGGACGACCGGATACCCCAGCTCCTCCGCCGCTTCGACCGCCTCCTCGGCGGTGCGGACGCGCCGCACCGGAGCGAACGGGATGCCGAACGCCGTGAGCAACTCCCGCGCGGCGTACTCCGGGAGCACCGACGCACCGGCCCGGCGGGCGCGGGAGATGACCGCGCGGGCCGCCCGGCGGTGGACCGGAAACTTTCGGACCTCCGTGCGGGGGCGGGTCCGCCACGCCCGATACCGGGCGAGGCTGCCGAGTCCTTGGACCGCCTCCTCGGGGAAGGTGAACGAGGGGACTCCTCCCGCCTCGAGGAAGGAGACCGCCTCGGAGAGGTCGGTGAGACCGAAGAGGCAGGCGGTGAGCGCCTTCGGACTCTGGGCCCGGGCGGCGAGGATGGCCTCCGCCGCGGCCCGTCCGGTCAGGGTCCCAGTCGGGGTGGCGATGACCAGCACCCCGTCCGTCTGGGGCGAGGCGAGCAGGATCCGGAGGGCGCCGCAAAACTGCGCGGGGCCGGCGTCGGCCGTCATGTCCACCGGATTGGCGAGCGACGCGGACGGGGAGAGGATCTTTCCGAGCTGGGTCCGTCCCGCGTCGCTCGGGAGCGGGAGTTCGAGGCCGTGGCGGGCCGCGGCATCGGCCGCGACGATCCCCGGGCCCCCCGAATTGGTGAGGATCGCCAGGCGGGGCCCGTCCAGCCGAAGTCCGGCGGCGAATACTTTGGCCGTCCGGAAGAGATCGCCGATCGACTCGATCCGGAGAACGCCAGACTGTTCGAAGAGGGCATCGTACAGCTGGTCCCTCCCCGATTGGGCGAGGGAGCCGGTGTGGCTGCGGGCCGCCCGCTCACCGGCGGGCGTCCGGCCGCTCTTGATCACGAGTACGGGTTTGGTCTCGGTCACCTCCCGCGCGGCCTCGAGGAATTTCCGCCCGTTCGCCAGGCTCTCGACGTAGAGGAGGATCACGCGCGTCGCGGGGTCGCGGCCGAGCGATCGCAAGAGGTCGTTCTCGTCCACCCCCGCCCGGTTCCCGACCGAGACGAATTGGGAGAACCCGATCCGCTCGGCGATGCCGTACTGGAGGATTCCGGCGCAGAGGGCCCCGCTCTGGGAGACGAA
>JAKIWQ010000026.1 GCA_022749935.1 Thermoplasmata archaeon
CAGCGAGGTCGCGAGGAAGGGCAGGGAGTGGGCCAGCGCACGGGGCGTGAACGCTGGTTCGCCCTGATGGACCCGTCGCTGGAAGACGTACCAGTCGTGCTTGTCGAAGTACTGACGGGAGGGGTCTCCCGAATGCTGAGCCCAGAACGCGGTGGAGCCGGGAGGTTCGACGTCATGGCGGGTGAGCGCATGGGAGTCCGCCCAGACCTGCCACCCGGCGGACTTCAGCCGCTGGCAGAGGTCGGCGGTACTGCTGACGGGCATCCGTTCGTCGTACCCTCCAATCCCTTTCAACGCGTCCCGACGGAATACGGCCGCGTTCGGGAGGGCGTCGGTCGGCAGCAGCCGGTTCTCAAACCTCGCGTCGCGGAGACGGTTGCGCCCTATCAAGTCAAATCCCCAGCGTCCCGCTCGGAACGGGGTCGAGTACACCCACACCAGGTCGGGCTGGCGATGGTAGACCACGGACGGCATCAAGGCCGCCGACGTCCGGTCCGCCGCCAGCGAAGCGAGCGGGTGGGGGAGGGTCGTCGCGTCGCAGACGTTGTCGTCATCGACCACGTAGACGAATTCGGAGGTCACCCGGGCCAACCCCGCGTTCCGGGCGTGAGAAATGAACGCCCGCTGGTCGAGATGGACGACACGGAGGGCGAGCTCGGGAAACTCGTCGGCCTGGACCGTCGGTCTCGGCGAGTCGTCCACGACAACGACTTCGGCGAGCCGACCTGCCGCATGGGTCGCGAGGCTGCGGAGGAGGGCGCGCACCCGAGTCGGCCGCTCGCGGGTCGGGATGACGACCGCACAGCTCGGTCGGTCGGTCATCGGTGGGCCACGAATCCTCGGAGCCGTACCGGAAGAACGGACGAATCCACGCGGGGACAAACCACGTTCCGGCTCCGTCGTGCGACGGCGACCAAGGATATGACGGGGCCCCGGCTGTCTCGTGGGGCATGGGGGCGAGCGGCAAATCCCTGAAACCCCCTGGTCAGGGGGCGACGCCGAAAACAGCCGCCCCGGGTTCGCCGGTCCGCGGTGATCACCCGGCCGTCGAGACTCGGGTCCGCGCCTTGCTCGAGGTGGCCCGCGTCCGACGTGTTCCCCTGGCGTTGGAGCAGTTGCTCCTCCTCCTTCCCCCGGGGGCCGCGTGGACCCAAGAGGACCTGCGGAGTTGCGTCGCTTCCCATCCCGCGTGGGGCCGTCTCGTCGATGGCTACGTGCATGCCGGGGTTCCGGTTCCCGACCTCGATATTGCCGAGGGTCGCCTACGGAGTGAGGCGATGATCCATGAGGCCGAGGCGGCCGTCTCCGACCACCTCCGACCGGCCGCGGCGTTCGTCCACTGTATCGGAGTGAGCGGGTCGGTGGCGTACGGATTGGCCGAGCCGGGGGACGATCTCGACTTCTTCGTAGTCGCTCGCCGCGGAGGGGCGTGGCTCTTCCTCCTTCTCGCGTTCCTCGGGTCCCGCCGGGCCCACCGGGCCGGTTCGCGCGCATCGCCCTGGTGCTTCAACTACGTCGTGGAAGAGGGCGCCGCGGACGGGGACTTCGGGGTCCCGCAAGGACTGATGGTCGCCCGCGAGGCGCTCTCCGTCCGCCTGATCAAGGGAGATCCGTTCTACCGAGAGCTCCTCGGCCACGCCGAGTGGATGGGGGCGGAGCTGCCGCAGCTCTACGCCCTTCGAACGGGAGGCGGGGAGGCGAGCCCAACGCCTCCACCGATCGGGTGGATCTCGCGGTTGGTCAACCTGCTAGTCTACCCCGCCGTCGCGACCTATCTCCAGATGGCCGCCCTGGTCGGGAACCACCGGCTCCGGCGGGAATCACCCACGGGCTGCTTCCGGACCGAGACTACGTTGCACCGATACCAACTGAGGACCGAACACTTCGACAGGTTGCGCGGGGTATACGCCCGGGGAATTCCCGCCTCTACGGACTGAAATCCCCGCGGGCCCCACCCTCAGGGGGTAGAGGGCGGAGGCGGCCGGCGCCGGGCATCGGGGGTGGGCGCGGACTCGGTCGGGGGGGCCGTCACGGGAGGTGTGGGGCGGTTCCCTTCGGTGGGGGCGGGGGCGATCTCGTCGGGGTCCGGGAGCCCGGGAGTAGGGTCGGAGCGGCCGCTCTTTGCACCGCCGTACGTAGAGATCATCGCCGTCGAGGCTTCGGACTCGGCCCGGATCTCGTCCTCGATCGACTTGATCTCGGTCACGAGTTCTTCCTGCTTCGGGATCGGGCCGAGGATATCGTCCATGCTCCCGATCTGTTTCTCGAGGTCGGCGAGCGCGTTCAGTTGACGGTCGGGAACCTGGCGACCGGACCCCAAGAACTCGGAGGCCCCCTCGACCAGCCGGGAGAACTCGAACGGGAACAGGATCTTGGTCGCCTGACCGTCGGCCACCTTGGCGACCGTGTCGAGAGAGAGGACGGTCAGGGCCTTCGCGTCGAGCGTACTCGCTCCCAGCGAGAGGATCCGAAGGCGTTGGGCCTCTCCCTGCGACTCGAGGATGGTGGCGACTCGCGCTCCCTCGGCCTCCAGGATCTGCGACTGACGAACGCCTTCGGCCTGAAGGATTCGGGAGCGCTTCTGACCCTCGGCGACGAGGATCGCGCTCCGCTTTTCCCCGTCTGCGCGGAGGACCGCGGCGCGTCGCTGCCGTTCGGCGGAGGTTTGCTCCTCCATCGCGGCCTTGACGGGACCGACGGGGTCGACCTCCTTGATCTCCACCGCGTCCACTCGGACGCCCCACTTGTCGGTCGCCTCGTCGAGGATGTCCCGGAGGCGGGTGTTGATCCGCTCGCGGTTGTAGAGGACCTCATCCAGCTCCATGTCGCCGATGATCGACCGGAGCGTCGTCTGGGCGAGGGCGACGGTGGCGATGTGGTAGTCCTGGACCTGGAAGATCGCCTTGGGGGGGTCGACGACCTTGATGTAGATGATCGCGTCGACATTGGTCGGCGAGTTGTCCTTCGTGATGACCTCCTGGCGGGGGACCTCGAGAACCTGCGTACGCAGGTCCATGATCACGACCTTGGCGATCGGGCTGATCAGGTTGAAGCCGGGGTTGATGA
Source organism: Thermoplasmata archaeon (assembly GCA_022749935.1). GTDB lineage: Archaea > Thermoplasmatota > Thermoplasmata > Lutacidiplasmatales > UBA184 > Lutacidiplasma. The sequence goes on from JAKIWQ010000026.1 coordinate 3,067, forward strand.
TCCCTCGGTACTTCCCGAGGACCGTCACGATCCCCTGCTGGTACGGCGAAATGGTGTGGATGGCCCGGGCGATCAGGACGAGCAGGACGACGATCGCGAGCGCGCCCAGTACGTAGTAGCCGGTAAGATCCATCGAGCCGTCCCCTCCGTGATCGCGTGTTCCTTCGCTTGAGGCCGTGCCGCTAGGCGGGGGCCCCTCCTTCGATCGGTTGAACGGTCACGGATACGCCCTCGCCCTTGACGACCCGGACGCGCACCCCATTCGCGATTGGCACGTCGGCCCGGGCCGACCAGACCTCCGACTTGAGCTGCACCTTCCCCTTGAGGGTATTCGGGATGACCGGAGCGATGATGATGCCGACCTCCCCGATGAGTCCGGACGACGTCGTGCTCATGGGCCGGTGGTTCGGCGCGATCCAGCGGTAGTAGGGGATCTCGATGAGGGTCGCGACCACGGCCGCCAGCAGCACGACCCCGATCCCATACGGCGTCCCCAGAAGGAAATCGGGAAAGAGGAGGTACAGGAATCCCGCGACCAGCAAGATCGAGCCGGGGATCAGCAGGAGGACCCCGGGATGGGCCAATTCGAGGGCGAAAAGGATGATCCCACTGATGACGAGTACGACGCCTAGGACGATGTCGACCGCCATGGGTTCACTCCCGAGATACGTATGCTGCGCATAAGCCCGTGCCCCAGGGTTTCGGGGGCAGCGAGCACTACCGGATGTAGGTGTCCGTGGTCTGAAGGTCGAACCGGGGCACCACCCGAAGGCGATTGCCGCGCCCGCCCTGGGCGAGCGCCAGGAAGGGGTACATTCGCCAGAGATCTCCCTCGGCCATCTTGGTGGCAGGGTGGTCGGGACCGAAGGCGGTCCGGGTGACGCGGGCGGTTACCTCGCGCACGGCCCGTTCGTCGAGGTAGCCCAACGAGTGGAGGTATTCGTGGGCCAGGATGACGTAGAGGAACGAATTCAGTTCAAGGGGGTTCTTCGCGTGGGCCCGCATGGCATCCACCAGGCCCTCGTTCATCACGATCAAATTGCCCGTGACTTGCCAGTAGGCCCCGAGTTGCGGCGGTAGGTTCGACAGACCGAGACCGAGGCCCGGGCGCTCCACCCCGAGCACGCTGCGGACCGCGGCGCGGACCACTCGGAACACGGCATCGTAGTCGGCGGGTCGCTCGAGACGGTCTCCCACCCCCCCGATCAGGGTGGGTCGCGGGGTGACCGGTCCCACGGGGGGGAGTCGGTCGCCGGTGGACGTCGACGAGAACCAACGCGCGCTCATCGCTCCCGAGAATCCCGGGAGCGGAGATATAGACTCGCTTTCATGGAAGCCACTCGACCGCGGGTCCGAGTCCCCCCCTCGTGCCGACTCGGAGGGACTAGACCCTATGAGTCCACGGTCCTACCAACCCGGTGTGCCTCGTCCCACGGATGTCGTGCTCCCGAGTCGCAAGGAACGGTTCGAAGACCGTCGCGTCGACGGAACCCAACGGAAGCTACTGGACGAGTTCTTCGACCACTCGACCCTCCTGACCATCTCCCGCCTCATCACCCAGGGGCAGTTCGACTCCCTCGACTTTCCGGTCGCGACCGGTAAAGAGGGAGGCGTGTTCCGGGCGACCTACGCCGACGGATTCCGCGCGGTGAAGGTCTACCGGATTGCGAACACGATGTTCCGCAATCTGCCCATGTACGCCATGGAGGAGCTCCGGCGCGAGACGAGCGCCCGAAATTTCGGGGGGCTTATCTTCGCGTGGACCCGCCGGGAACACACCATCCTGGGTCGCATGGCCGACGCGAAGGTCCGGTCGCCGACACCCTACGGCCATCTCCGCAACGTCCTGGTGATGGATTTCATCGGCAACGCCGAAGGAGGAGCTCCTCGCCTCCGGGACGCTGAGATTGACGATCCCGAGGCGGTGTACAAGGACCTGGTGGAACAGATCGGGCGCATGGTCCGGGACGCGAAACTCGTGCACGGCGACCTCTCCCCGTTCAACACCTTGCTCTTTGAGGGGAAGGTGGTCCTCATCGACGTCGCCCAGGCCGTCTCGGTGAAGCATCCCGAGGCGTCGAAGCTCCTTTCGCGCGATCTCGACCACTATGCCAAGTTCCTCTCGCGCCTCGGCGTCCAGGTGACGGGCGAGGAGTTCTTCCATGCTGTGGGGGGAGACCGTTTGAAGGGGCCTTCCTCGGAGCGGTAGCATGCCGACCCTCTACGCTCGCATCCCTGAGGACCGGGTCGGGGTGCTGATCGGCCCGGGCGGCCGGACCCGTCGGGCCATCGCCCACGCGACGCGGACCCAAGTCGAGATCGACGCGGTGGAGGGGGAGGTCCGGGTGACCTCCCCGGACTCGGAGCCGATGTCCGCCCTGCGCGCGCGCGACATCGTCCTCGCGATCGGTCGTGGGTTCTCCCCCGAGCGGGCGCAGCGGCTCATGAAGGACGACACCTACCTCCAGGTCCTCGACATCAAGTTCACGACCGGTCACCGCGAAAAGGCCGCGCTGCGCCGGATCCGGGCCCGGGTGATCGGGAGCGCCGGCCGGGCCCGGACCCGCATCGAGGACCTCTCCGGTTGTTCCGTGAGCGTCTACGGGTCGACCGTGGCGTTGATCGGAAAGGAGGACCAGCTCGACCGCGGCGTTCGCGCGGTCGAGCTGCTGCTCCGCGGGAGCGAGCACTCGACGGTGTTCCACCTCCTCGCCAACCTGCGTCGCAACGCGGCACTGGACGAGGCCACCACTCCGCTCGAACCCGAGGACGCGGAGTAGACGCGTGGCGAAGACCGTCGCGTTGGACGCGCCGACCATCGCCTGGGCCCGGGGAGTGTTCGCTCGATACTATCAGGCCGCGGACGTCGCCCCTCCGCTCCGCCTCGCCCGGCGAGAGTTCGCCGCCTTCCCGTTCCTGGTCGAGACCTCGATGCGGCGCCACGAGACCCTCCCGACCCCCGACGAGTTCCACGCCTTCCTCCGACGGGAGGTTCCGCGTCACGTGTACTACTCCGCCGCCTACTACCGCCGGCCCGCCGAGCTCAGCATGGCGGCCAAGGAGTGGCTCGGGGCGGACCTCCTCTTCGACCTCGACGCCGACCACCTGCGGGGGGCCGATACGCTCGGCTACGCCGGCCAGCTCGGCCGGGTCAAGGAGCGGCTCGTCGACCTCGTCGATGACTTTCTCGTCCGGGATTTCGGGATCTCTCCTTCGGAGATGTCGCTCGTCTTCTCCGGCGGCCGGGGCTACCACGTCCACGTCCGGGACGAGCGGTTCCTTCCGCTCTCGAGTCCCGAGCGGCGGGAGCTGGTCGATTATGTGCAGGGGACCGGGTTCGACGCGCGTCGCACGATCGCCGAGTCCCACCTCAACGTGCGGGCCGACCCGGAGCTGGAGCGTCGAGGGGGAGCTTCCGGAGTCCTGCGGGTCCAGGAGCTCTCCCCGCCGGAAAGTCCGGGCTGGAAAGGACGGACGACCCGGGCCGTGCTGGCGCTCCTGGCCCGTTGGCAGTCGGCCGGCCGCGATCGCGCCGTGCAGGACCTGGTCGGCTACGGTCTTCCCCTTCGGCGAGCCCGTCAGATGGCCAAGATCCTTCTCGACGAGGGGGGCGCGGACCGGATCCGAAACTCCCTCACCCTCGAGGTCTTTCCGAGCGCCCTCGCGTCCGAGTTTCTCGAGGCGGTCGTGCCGGCGGCGGCGGTCGCGGTCCAGGGAGAGACCGACGCTCCCGTGACCACCGACATCCATCGGCTGATCCGACTCCCCTCCTCGCTCCACGGAGGGACCGGCCTGCGCGTCGTTCCGCTCTCGCGGGAGGCGTTGGAGCGGTTCGACCCGTTCCGGGACGCGGCTGCGCCGGCACCGGCCGACGAACGAGTCCCGGTCGTGTTCCGGGAAACGGTCAGCCATCCCTGGGGCGACGGGCGGATCGAAGGGTCGCCCGGGTCGACCGCGGAGCTGCCTACGGGGGCGGCGCTTTTTCTGACGCTGCGGGGGGAGGCGGGGCTTCGAGCTTGACGGGGAGCACGAGCCGACCGATCTTCTCGATCTCCGCCTCGATGACGTCCCCGGCCTTCAGTTTTCGACTCTCCTTCCCGAACTCGAAACCGGGCGTGCCCCCGAGGCTGCCGAGCGAGATCACGTCGCCCGGTTCGAAGGTGATCCCCTTCGAGAAGTGGGCCAGGATCTCCGGGATCCGGAACACGTAGTCGGACGTGTCGCCCTTCTGGCGCACCTGGCCCCCGATGGAAAGCTGCATCCGGAGGGGGTACGCCTCGCCCACCTCCTCCTTCGGTACCACCCAGGGACCGACGGCCATGGTCGCGTCGAACCCCTTGCCCATCGTCCAATCGACCGGACCGTCGGGAGGGTACTGGAGGTCACGGTACCCCATGTCGAGCGCGATAGTGTAGCCGGCGACGTGCTCCATCGCCTTGGCCACGGGGATGTGCTTACCGCGGAGTCCGACCACGACGGCCAGCTCGAGTTCCACGTCCGGGAACGTGCCCGCCGGGTTGAGCATCATGGCTTCGCTCGGCCCGACGAGGCTGTTGAAGAATCGCGAGAAGACGTAAGGCTGGCGCGGAAGGGGTTTTCCCTGCTCGGCGAGATGGCCCCTCGAATTCTGGGCCATGCAGTAGATCTTCGTCCCCCGGACGACGGGGGCGAGGAGCTTGACCCCCTCTTCGGGCTTGAACAAGAAACGGGCGCCGGTGGCTGCCCGTGGGGTCCACCCCATCGCCCGCCGCCGCGCGATGTAATCCAGGATCTTCTTGGTCAACTGGACCGAGTCGGCGCCCCCCTGGAAGAACGACTGCATGTCCCGGAACCGGCTCGGGTCCGCCCCCTTGACCGGGTTCACTCCGAGGTAGTCCCGGCACGCCGTGTCGAGGTCGATGTACTCGTTCGAGTCGGTGACCATCCCGAAGTGGAACTGGTCCGCGAGCGTGAAGTGGACGAGCTTCACCGGGCGCCTCGAGGTCGAGGGAACCTCCGAGGGTGATAAGCGGTGCGCCGGAGCGCGGGGACGGCCCCTCGGACGGGATGCGACTCCCCGACGGAGGCCGGACTTCCCGAGGAGGTCGGGGGCCGCGACCGGCGCCTACGGAGCGTCCGGTGGACGGCGTCCTTCTCAGGGAGAGGGAGGGGGCGAGGTGGGCGTCGGAGGGGGGGTCGACGGTGCGGGCTTCATCTTCCGCTTGGTGGCGGCCCCGATGAGCAACAGGAGGATACCCAGAATGAGGAGGATGAGTCCGATGGTGTCCTGGGCCAGCTTGACCGTGACGGAGGCGCTCGGGGCGCCCATGATGAACCCGCCGCCGATCGCACCGCCCGGCTTGACGTTGAACGTGAAGGTCCCCCCCGTCCCGCTCTGATTGGTGCTGGTGTTGGTACCGCTGCAGTGGTCGTTCGTGACGGCGGAGCACGTGAAGAAGAAGAAATCGACGGCGGAACTGGTGCTCCACGTGAGCGTCCCTGCGATGGTCCCGGTGATCGAGAACCCCGTGACGTTCGCGGTGTAGACCTGGTCGTAGGGAACGGTCTCCGAAGAGACGGTGAACAGTGGTACGAACATCAGTACCGCCGCGAGCAAGATGAGGACCACACCTACCACCACAAATCCCACCCGCATCTTGGCACCTGGGCCGCGCGACGCGGAAGTAGCGTATAGACCTACGCTTGGACCGATCCGGGGACGTCGGGCCTCGCGCGAGGGACCTGAGGCGTGAAGGAGGCGAGGTACCCTTCCCCGAGCCGCTCGACCGATTCGAGGCGGAGCCGCACGAGGTCGGGGGGACGGAGGACGACCTCCCCTCCCACCAGCGGAGGCGCGGAAGCGTCCCCGATGAACACCGGAGCGTAGTAGATCGTCCAACGGTCAAACAGTCCGTCCCGGGCGACGGAAGCGAGGATCCGAGAACCTCCCTCGACCATGAGTCGAACGAGCCCCAGCTCGCGGAGGAGTCCGAAGAGTTGAGCGAGGTCGACGGTCTCCCCTCCCGCCCGGACGACGCGAACGTGGGGAGGATACGCCCGGGGATTACGGTCGGTCGTGGCGACGATGGTCGGTACGGAACCGTCGAGGAAGCGGGCCCCTTCCGGGGTCCGCCCCGAGGCGTCCACCACCACACGGGTCGGGGGCCGAGCCGGGAGAGACTTCACCAACGAGGGGTCCACCCTCAGGGAGGGGTCGTCCAGAACTACGGTCCCTACCCCCACGAGGATCGCATCGGACTCGGCCCGGAGTCGGTGGACCCGGGCCAGGTCTTCCGGCCCGGAGAGTCGGGCCCTCGCCCCGTGGGCGAACGCGAGGCGACCGTCGAGGGAGGCGGCGCAGTTGACCCACACTCGAGGCCGGTCCGCGGTCGCACCGACCATGGTCCCGACCTAGACTCCGGTCCGGAGGCGGGCCGTCTCTTGTTCCATCGCCTCGGTCGAGGCCCTGGCAGCTTTGAGGTCGATGAGGTTGATCTCCACGTTGGCGAGGGCCCCTTCCGCCGCGGCCCGAAAGAGCGCGAGGGCCGTCACGAGGTCGCTCTCGAGCGCCGGCTTGGTTCGACTCCGGACCACCGCGAGCCGGCGGGCCACATCCGTGGCCAAGCGGGCCGTCGACAGGGGAACCTCGGCCGCGCGTTGGAGGGCTTGTACGTACGCCTGGTCGGCCACCGGACCGGGGGCTGCCTTTCGAGCCTTGCGCGCGGATCGGACGTCCTCGTACGACTGAGCGTCCTCCTCGACGAGTGCGAGGAACCTGCGGCGTGAGTCGGTCAGGGAGGCCCCGAGGGACGAAAGTTCGGCGTCGGGACGGGCCGGGTCGCTCGAGTACGCGAGCACCATCTCTCCCAGGGCGGCGGCCAGGGCCGCGGTAGCGGCGGACGCGCTTCCTCCCCCAGGAGTCGGGGTCCGGGCCGCCAACCGAGAGGTGAAGGATTCGAGCGACTCGCTCGCCTGGCGCGCGTCCGTCGCCCGGACCTTGCGCTCGAGGACGGCCGCGCGGTCGAACGCGTGGAGTTGGAGGTAGTACTCGGCGGCGTCGAAGAGCGCGTCCTCCGGGACGAGCCCGACGATCTCCGACTCTTCGACCCCCACCCCGTATCGCAGCGCCTCTCGACGTACCGCTTCGAGCGCCCGATGGATCGGGGTCGTACGGTAGTCGGTCAGGTTCATCGACACCTGCGCGCGGTGACGGTCCACGATGTCGAACCCGAGCGCCTTGACCTCGGGAAGGCCCCCGTCCCGGGCACGGATCGTCCTCGCGATCTTCTTCGCGACGGCGACGTCCGGTGTGGTGAGGTAGGCGTTGTACGCGATGAGGACCGGGCGGGCTCCGATGGCGATCGCCCCGGCGGTCGGATGGATCTTCGGTTCTCCGAAATCGGGAGAGCGCGCTGGGTCGGTGCCGATGACTTCACGGATTCCCTCGAACTGTCCTTCGCGTACGCGGGCGAGGTCGACCCGCTCCGGTCGCCGGGCGGCTTGGGCGTAGAGGTACACCGGTATCGAGAGCTCCCGGGCCACTCGCTCTCCGAGCCGTTCGGCGAGCTTCACGGCCTCCGCCATGGTCGCTTCCCCGAGCGGGATGAACGGTACCACATCGGTCGCCCCCATGCGCGGGTGCTCGCCTTGGTGGTGGTTCAGATCGATCACCGTGGAAGCCACCCGGATCATTCGGAAGACCCCCTCGAGCAGGGGTTCGCCGTCCCCGACGAGGCTCACCACCGCCCGATTGTGGTCGGAATCCCTCTGGACGTCCAGCACCGTAAGTCCGGGAATGTCGCGCCCTGCGGCCACGATCTGTTCGAGCCGGGCGGCATCCCGGCCCTCGGAAAAATTTGGTACGCACTCGAACCGGCTCACGACCCTCCTCCTCCGAAGGTTTCTAGGAGCGTCTGGTGGCCGCGGGCCTCGGCCGCGCTAGTCGCCGGGCGGGGCCGCTGGCGCGCCCGGTTCACGGCGCTTCGGACGCGGGTCTCGTTGAACCCGTGCTCTTCGACCAGGAGCTTTCGGACGGCGTCCTCGTCCACCGGTCCGAACGGTACCGCGGCCACGTCCACGGTCGCCGGATGGCGGAAGATCTCCGCGACCGCCTCGCCTTCGACCGGGTCGAGCCCCGCCCGAGCGAGCGTGGCCGCGAACCCCAGGTGTTCGCGGACGAGTTTGAGGGCTTTCTTAGGACCGTAGCCCCGGGCCCCGTCGTTGAAATCGGTCCCGATCAACAGCCCGATGAGGATGAGCTCGTCCCCGTCGATCTGGAGACGAGAGAGCAGTTCCGCCCGGTCGACGATCTGGGCCCCCGGCGACGTGCCTCCCCGGGTGCGCGCCGCGAGTCCACGGACGAGTCGAGGAGCTCCGAACAGCAGGCTGTCGTAGTCCTCGGAGGAGCAGCCCCACACCGTGCCCTTGGCCGCCATCGTCGCGGCCTGCGCTTCCCCTTCCCCCGGTGCCTGGACCGTAGGAACTCCGAGGGTGTTCAACAGCGCGGCCACCTCCTCGACCATCGGGCGCGTGAGATGGGAGGTTTGGGCCGCCTTCCGTCGCGCGGTCTCGAGGTCCCCCGCGGCTAGCGCCTCCCGGTACTGACCCTCGGCCCGTTCCTTGGCGGCGATCCGTTGGCGGATCGTGCCCGCCTTGCGTTCCGGGGATCGTCCGTCAAAGACCCATACCGGAAGGACTCCCTCCCCCAGCAGGGACGTCGTCCGATAGAACACTCCCATCAGGTGGCTCGTGACCCGCCCCTGGGCGTCGGTGAACAGTTGGCCGTCCCGCTGCCGCATGGTGGCTAGAAACTGGTAGATGGCGTTGAAGCCGTCCACCGCGAGGGTCCGGCCCGCGAGAGATTCCCACGGAAGCTCCTGCGCCTCCACGAGGTCGCGTAGCGGGAGCCCCACGTCGGCCGAGGAGCGGGGACGAGTACTTGGGCGTATCGAAGCGCTATGGGTCCGGGCCGGTGGGAGGCAATTTAGGGGCTGGCTCGCTGGCCCCGAACATGCCGGACGGCATCGAGTACATGTGGAAGGAAGATGGGGCGGTCGGCTCGTCCCTCCGCCCCGGCGCCGTGGTCATCTCCTCCTTTCCGAGCGCGGGATTGGCGACCACGGTCGCGGGACACTACATGATCCGCGCGCTCAAGCTCCCCCGCATAGCCCGATTCGACTCGCCGGACCTCGCTCCGGTGGCCGTAGTCCAGGGCGGCGAGGTCCATCCTACTGTCCGGGTGTACGGGCGGGACGACCTCGCTCTCGTCCTGTCCGAATTCCCTCCGACCCCACCGCAAGCGAACGCGATCGCCCACACCATCCTCGAAGGGGCGGAGACCCGTCACGCCCGCATGGTCATCTGTCTCGAAGGGATCGTCCCCCATCCGGGCGAGGAAGACGGGGAGGATGCCGTCGAAGGGTCGAGCGACGGCCAGGTCTGGGCGGCCTACTCGCAGACCGACCCCCCCCTTCGCGCGCTTTTCCAAGGCGCGAAAGCGCGGACGTTGGAGGATGGAGTGATCGGGGGCGTCTCCGGCGCCTTGCTCGTCCAGGGAATCGGAAAGAAAATCCCGGTCGTGACGTTACTCGTGAGCGCCAGGGTGGCCGAGGGCCTCCCTGATCATCGCGCCGGTGCGGCGCTGATCGAGACGCTGGACCGGGTCCTCCCCGAACTGCGGATCGACACCGAGCCGCTCCGACATCAGGCCGAACAGATCGAGCGAGCGCTCCGGACCGCGTTGAAAGCGCACACGGGCGGAGCCGAGCGGGGACCGCCCGGGTCGCCGGCCCCTTCCGCGGACATGTACCGCTAGGGGGTTCAGGAGGGCGCGTCGGCGGCGGCGAAGGTCGCGGTGTAGCTGAGGAGGTAGAACGCTCCCGCCACCATCATGGCGAGGAGGACGAAGATCGCGAGCGGGTTGGACGCGAAGCGAACGACCGTCACGCCGATCAGGACGGCGGGCAGGAGGAGGAGGAACACGACGGTGAACAGACGGCCGTCCATCGGTGGGGCAACGAGGGGACTCTCCACTTAACGTTGAAGGGTCGGCCGGCGACCACGAAACGGCGCGCGGGCCCGCTAGGGGGCCTCGGGGGGCTGCGCCGGGGGGGCGATCTCGAACGTGAGTTCGACCTCCCCGCCGGGGCGGCCGGCCGCAGAGGGAAGCAACGGTTCGAATCCGGGCGGAGCGATCGGTGCCGGAGGCTCGGGGATCCCCAACGCCGCCAGTTCCCCCTCCGGGATGCGGTTCATCGGAGGGCTGTGGACCGCGCGGTCCAACTGAGCCGCCTCCAAGAGGGCGGCGGCGGGATTGATGAACGACGATTCGATGTGCTCCTGGATCAGGTCGGCCCAGTGCCGGCTCAGCCGTCCGAAGGCGAGACTGCCCAGACTGGCGACGAGGGATTCATTGTCCAGGGTACGCAACGAGGCCGAACCTCGTTCTCGCTTCTCCACGAACGTCTCGACGAAGTGGAGGCGCCCGATGGCGCGGTCGGCGAGCGCCCGCCGGTCCCCTTCGCAGCGGAACGGGCGGATCACGAAGGCACTCACGTACTCTGCGTGGCGGCTCGCGACCTCGAGCAGGTAGGGCAGGGCACCGCTCCCGGCACCTCCGCCGAGGCTTCCCACGACGATCACGAACGTTGCCCCCTGGAAGATGCGCTCTAGGGCGGGCTCCGCCGCGCGGGCGAGCAGGCCGCCGACGATGGGCGAGCCCCCGGTATCCATCTCGACGCCGCTGTCCGGACCGAGATAGACCCGGCGGTCGAAGTCATCAAAGGATTGGACTTTCGGGTCGCAGTTGATCGCGACGGTCTCGAGATGCCGGACGTGGCGGCGCGCGATCTCCTGAGCGACGCGGATGCCCCCACCGCCGACGGCGGCCAGGACGAATCGCACGTCCTGCCCCAACCGCAGCTGAGCTTCCCAGCCCGTTTCGATCGTGCCGTCATCCGGCGTCGGGTCCCGGTCCTCTAGTGTTCGTCCTGTCTCGTACCTCGCCACAACCCACCCCTGGCTGGCTATCGAACCTCCGACCTCTACCGACCGACGACGCCTCGCCGTTCCAGATCCTTCCCGCTCTCTTGGAGCGCTCCGACCTGGGCCCGCGTCTGCACCACCTCGCGCACCGTTGCACGAGCTCGGGCGACGAGCTCCTGGACCTGCATGGCCATCTCGCCGCGTCGTACGATCTCCGCAAGGAGGTCCCTCACGGGTCGGCCGTTCGCGACGTGGTGGCTGTAGGTCTCAAAGGCGGCGTATTCCTCGGGTCGAAGGCGCACGGGGACTTCGATGAAGCCCTCGGCGTCCACGGCTGGCGCCGGCGCGGCCGACAAAGCGCGGGACCGGAGGAACGCGTGCAGCGCCGACCGCATGAGCTCGGAGCGGGTCGCGAATTCGCCATTCGTGACGAACGAGTCGACCAGCTGGAGCTCTTTGCGGTTGCACCGTAGCGCGATGCGCGCGTCCTCGGGTGTCTCGGGGGAGGCCTCCGCCGCACGTCGGCGAGCGGGGTTCCCCTCCGGAGCGTTGTCGAACACAGCCAAGGATTGGGAAGTGAACTTCTGCTACTTAAACAAACGCACCTTGCTTCGGCAGAAAATTGTCCGAGCGTTGTGCGAGCCGTTTTCTGAGGTGTCGAACAATCCCTGGACACGGTCGAACGCGGTCGGTGCGACGAACTCCCTGAGTATAACAGCCCTCTAGAAGGCGCCGCCCGATCCGATGCTGCGATGGATCGACTCGCGCGCGTTCGCGGCGCATGGCCCGGGTTACTTCCGGGAGCGGGGAAACGGCCCAAGTCGCAGGCCCCTTCCCGAACTGAGAACCGCCCGTCGACCCGCCCTCCGCGCCCTCCCGATCCCGCAGGAGGGAGGCTCGCGCGGACCGGCCCGCCCGCCGTGGACGAGTGTGGTGTTATGCGCATTAGTGCGTATTACGTTGAGTGTCGAATTATACATCGTCAATCGCCGCCCTCACAACCTGTGTGTTTTAAATACAGCCTGTTCGCCATAGGGACCCTTGCGGGTCAGACGACCCCACGGAGAACAAACGAATGAACGTCTGGGAAAAGAACAAGCGGAGCTGGAGAAAGGCGCGGAAGCGAGCGGTGTCGCCGATCATCGCAACCATCTTGCTGGTTGCGATCACCGTCGTGCTCGCGGCTGTGCTGTATGTCCTGATCTCGGGACTTACGCACGGGCCGGGCAACACACCGATCGGGAGCGCGTTCGGAGCGGGTAACCCGCAACCGAGCACGTGCGCTGTTGGAAACACGTACGCGACGAATGGGTGCCTGGCGGGCCACTTTATCTACACACTGACGATTGAGTCGTCCACCGTCACCTTCGCGAGCGTCGAGCTCCAGGTCAAGACGTCGGCCGGAGTGGTCCTCGTCGCCGCCGCCGTCGGTGGGTACTCGATTCTGAACACTGCCGGAGTCGTAGTGGCGCAATCGACCGCGTCCACGACGATGTCGATGACCGCCACGTTCGCCTACCCCGGCGCACTCGTTACGGCGTCGACCCCGCTCACCAACCTATACAGCATCGAGATCGACATGGGCACGGGGAACCCCGCGGGCCAGGGCTACAGCTTCAACGCCCTCGGCACCGGTTCCTACTCGGGCACCACGTCGCCCTTGGCGCTCCCGTAGAGCGGACCAGCCCCCTTCGACCAACCCTTTCTTAGGCACGGCGACGGGCCCCGCCCGCCGCCGAGCCCCGCTTTTTTTTTTCGAGCCGAGCGGGCTCCGTGCCTCACTATCGCCCCCCGGCGTGAGACCTCCGCAAACTTCGCACGGGAACGTCTAAATACGCCTTCCCGGCCTTCATGCGTACGCGGTCGTGTTCTCGATGACACTTTCAGCGTCGCGTTCGGCGTCCCGCCACCCCCGGCCGATGAGCGCCCGACGGAGAGCGGCGACCGCGCGACGTCTGCATAGGGGGCGACGTGGAGTCTCGGACGTCGTTGCGACCATCCTTCTCCTCGCGCTGACCGTCGTACTCTTCTCCTCGATCTTCGCGTTCGTCACGTCGTTCCCCGCGCCGCCCGCCCAGAACACGAGCCAGTTTTCGGCGACCTTGGTCCTCACCGCGAACCAGAGCTACGTCAAGGGCATCCAGATCACGCACCTCGCCGGGCCGTCGGTCTCTGGAACCACCTCGGTGTATTTCAAGTCGGCAACGCACCCCCAGGCCCCCGAATTTCTGAATCCGGTCGCGGCCTCGACGGGGCTCGGAGGCTCGCCGACCTGGAATCTCGGCCAGACGTTCAACTTCACGTTCCCCCTCGCCCAGCAGCCCGTCCTTCCGGACAACATCACAGTCTACGTCACGACCCCGGACCGCCTGCTCTTCACCACCGTCCTCCCCGGGCAGCAGATCGCCGTCCCCCCGAACTTCGTGTCCACCTATGTCACGCCCGCGAACCCCTCGGTCGCCCAGGGGTTCACGGTGTTCGCGACCGCGCTCGGGAACCTCAACGGTGCGAGCGTCTTCGTCAACCTGGCCAACATTCCCGGCCTCGCGGGTATGTTTGCAGCTCCACAAAGAATGACCTACGTGCCCGCGACCAACCAGTGGACGTTCGTGGTCCCGGCCTCGCTCACCACGACCAACGGGACGTTCTTCGCGTTCGTCAACGTTACCGGGATCCTCTCGCAGACCGCGACGGCCGCTGTGGCCATCCCGATCGAAGCAGGCGGGTCGAGTTCGAGCCTGTTCTCGGTGGCCGTGGTGCTCACGCCCCAGCCCCCCTCCTTCCCCGCCACGAGCTCCTACTTCGCGGCCGTGGTCAGCTACTATGGCTCGACCCCCAACGTACCGGTCGCCGTGACCTTCTGGGCCAATCAGACTCCGGGCAGCACCCCCTCCGGAAAGTGGGCCGCCGCGACCCAGTCGTTCGGCACCGCCTCGGGGCTGAAGATCTCCGGCCCCTCGACCCTGACCGTGTACTCGAGCTCCCCGTCGACGTTCAGCGCGTGGTTGTTCAACTCCTCGGTGGTCGTCCAGGCCTCGGCGACCCTGACGGGCGTGGGGAGTGGGACCGGGACAACGACCTTCACCTCGGCCAATCTGGTCCAGGGGGACGTCTTTTCCACGAAGACCAGCTTCGCCCACACATGCGCGGGCGTCGCCTGCCCCTTCCTGAACGCGACGGTATGGGACAACTGGTCGACCGCGATCACGTTCTCGGGAATGGTCTACGCCAACGGGTCGACTTCCAAGTCGTGGACGGTCGCTTCGACCGCGGTCGCCGCGATGGGCTCGACGACCATTTCGCCGCCCGGGGCGCTGACCCGATGGAAGCCGGCTACGGCCGGGACTTACATGATCTCGGCGATCTTTACGGTCAAGGCCGGCGGCGTCACGGTCGGGTACATTTTCGACACGTTCCCGAACGTCACCGTCACCTAGTCCGAGCTCGCCCCGCTCGCCCCGCTCGCCCCGCTCACCCCGATCGATTCGCGTCTACCCGGATTGGCCGCCGGGAGGACCCCCTCCCTCCGGCCGTTAGCGGTCGTCGATGAGGGCGGCGGACCCGATCAGCCGGGCCATGGGCGCACGGGTCCGCCATGGACCTCATCCACCCGTCGCACCGAGGCAACCCCACGACCCGTGACGAACCCCGGCCTTCGGTTCGGACCTTTGGCCGCCGGGTTCCAACGTTCCCGGAATTCAGCTATCAGTACCCAGGCCGCTCCTTGTAACCGGAGCTCTGTCCGCGGGCGCGCTACGCACCGATCTTCGAGCCCCCGCTCGGGGCCAGGACCGACCCTGAGGGTGCGACGGCCTACTTGGGGTCGGTGTCCGACGGCAGCGGGGCGTTGGCAGGTGGGTTCGTGATCGCCGTACCGCACTTCCAACAGGTCGTTTCGTTGGAGTAGACCACGGCCCCACAGTTCGGGCAATTGATCTCCGGTCTCCGGGGGGCGGGCGCCGGTCGTTGGACGGAGCTCGGCGCGTCGGTGGAGACCCGGGGCCGGGAAGGTGGGGCGTCCGAATCGGCCGGGGTCGGGCCCGCCGCGCGGTTCACCATGTCGGCCCGCTGGGCCTTCCGACGAGTGATGTAGAAGTACACGAGCAGGACGACGAAGAACGGGATGCCGAGGTAGATGAAGTCGTTCAGATAGACCGTGAGGATCAGGAGGGAGTACGTGGTCGCGTACGTACCGACCACGGGCCCCTCGAGCCCGTTGTAGACGGGGTCCCCGTTCAGCAAGATAAACGTGAGATTGTGGACCAATGGGTCCGCCGGGTTCCGAAGGAAGAGGCCCATCTGCC
>JAKIWQ010000027.1 GCA_022749935.1 Thermoplasmata archaeon
ACGGACCCGTTCGGTCACAGTTGGCTCGATTACGAGGACTGGCTCCGCCCGCTGGTGGACGGCCTCCCCCGGAATTCGGGGGTCCTTGACCTCGGCTGCGGGTGTGGAGTTCCCGTCGCGAGGTCCCTCTCGGAACACTTCCAGGTGACCGGCGTCGACATCTCCGACGTACAGATCCGGAGGGCCCGGGAGCTGGTCCCCTCGGGCCGCTTCCTTCCAGCCGACATGACCCGAATCCAGTTCCCGTCCCAAGCCTTCGCCGGAGTCACCTGTCTCTACGCTCTGATCCATGTACCGTTGGCCGAACAGCGCGAGCTCCTGGGCCGGATCTTCGACTGGCTCATTCCCGGAGGGCTCGCGCTCCTGACCACCGGGGAGACCGCTTGGACAGGGACCGAGGAGAACTGGCTCGGGTCCGGTGCCCCGATGTACTGGAGTCACGCGGATGCAGAGAGCTATGCCGCATGGTTCCGGGAGATCGGGTTCACCATCCGTTCGCGACAGTTGGTCCCCGAAGGCGAGTCGAAGCACGCGTTGTTTCTGGTCCAGCGTCCGACGGCGTAGTTCGGACCCCGAAGAGTACCCGTCGTGCGGGACCCTTCGAGGGGTCACCCGATCCCGCTACCGAAAGTGGCGCCGGACGGCGACGAGATAGATCAGGAGGAGGAGCGGAATGATGATGCCGATGACCGCTCCGGAGCCTTCTTTGTTGAGCGCGATGCTGATGATGGGGCCAAGTACCTCGTAGAGGAGCACGAGGACCGCGACGACGAGCGCCCACATGCTGAGGTGCCAGAGCCCGACCGCGACCGCGAGTTCGATGAGCCCGAGGATGATCAGGACGACGCCGACCACGGAACCGGTGACCCCGAAGAGGTTGGTTTGGCCGAGCGCCAGCCCGTAGTTGGAAAGTACGGCGACGAGGATTCCTCCCAGGAGCGTGAAGAAGCCGAACAATCCGAGTAGGACGGCGATGATCGCTACACCGAGCGGCCGGCCAGGCACTGGAGCCGAATACGCGGGGGTCGACATCGAAAAGAACGTGGGGTTCCCTCAATAAAAAGTGACCGGTTCATGGGAAAATAGGTCGACCGGTCCCGGTTCGCGGCCGGGGGCTTCGACCTGTCGAAAGTCGGTCCCGAACGTGTTTAAGGGGCGGGGGGCTCGTACTCTGTCGTGCCCATGACCAGCCGCTCCGTCGGAGCCGTTCTCTTCGCCCTGGCGCTCCTCGTCGCATCGCCCTCGCTTTGGGCGCCCGCGCAGGCGAGTCCCGCTACCGGGCCCCCCGTCGCCCCCTTCGGAGCCCAATCGCACGACTTCGTAGCCTCCCCAACAGGACCGTTTTCCGGCGACCCGACGCACCCGTCTCTGGCGAGTCTCCCGGCGACCCCGGCCACCACATCCGGAACGAACCCGCGCGCGGTGCGGGCGTCGAACAGTCCCACCTCCGCAGGAGTCGAGTATTCCGGGGCGACCGTGATCGCCCCGAATGTGCAAACGACCATGGAAGTGCCGGATGACCTGCCCGCGGCGTCCGACCTGTACTACGTGGCTCTCTCGGCGTTCGACGGGGCGCAATCGTACGATCAACTCGGGTTTGCCAACGACAACGGCTCGTGGCAAGTCTTCTATGCGGTGGCGGCGACCTGTGGAACCCGGCCGGTTCAGCATTTCGACGCCTTCCCGCTGACCCGGGGCTCGACTTACTCGTTTAACATGTCCATCTACGGCGGAGGGGTCATCCTCTTCGAAGTCCTCCAGGGCACCGCCGGGGAGATCTGGCAGGAGACGGCCCACACCGGAGGGACCTACTTCGAAGTCTGGCCCAGCCAGAACTGCGGTACCAAGATCGTGCCGGGGTTCACGGAGACCGAGGTCCTCTACAGCACGGCATCGGCCGTTCCTCCCTACAACTTCGTCTTCCTCAACACGGTCGAGAACGGCCGCCCGGAGTCGAGCTGGGTGAACCTGCCGGCCAGCACTGCCCCCGCGAGTGTCGTGCACAACGTGAGCACGGTCACTATCTACAACGAACGATTTTCGGTTGCCTTCGCTCAGGGGCTCGATACCTACTCCATCGAAGCCGCGTTTTACCCTCAACAACTCGAGACGATGGTCTCGGTCTCCGTGTTCGCCCTTAGTTCCGCCAACATCTCACTCGGAAATTACACGGTCCCGGCACTCTGGAAGGTTTCCGCGAGCCCGTTGTCGGCCAATGTCTCGTTCAGTTCCCAGGTGAGCCTGAGCATCCCTACCGGCGTCGCCCCCGGCACGTACGTAGTCGGGATCGAGGCGGGAAACGGCTCGGGGTCGACGAACCGGATCGCACTCGTCGTTCACGTGTTACCCGGGCTCAACCTCACCATCCTCCCGCACCCCGCTTCGGGCCAGGTGGACGCGAACGAGACCGTGACGTTCCTACCGAATGCGACCGGAGGTCTTCCAGGGTACACCTACACCTGGTCGGTTCTCCCCCTGGGGTGTACGTGGTCAGGGAGCGAGGCGACATGTCGGTTCGCCAGCCCGGGGCTCGTCGTCCTCGACTCCGGGGTCACGGACGGCCTCCACTACATCGAATACCGAAACCAGTCGTTCCAGGTTCTCCCCGACCCGGTCCTCACCGCTACGTCGGGCGTCGTGACGGTCCAGGCCGGCGATGCGCTCTCCCTGGCCGCCTCTCTCACGGGGGGACTCCCTCCGTTCGTCGTGCGGTGGACGGGTCTTCCTCCCGGGTGCTCCACCGTGAACGGGACCTTGCTGAGTTGTCACCCCGTCGGAACGGGACGGTACTCCGTGACGGTCGCCGCGGCCGACTCCACCGGGTTCCGAACGTCGCTGACGTTCGTGGCCCAAGTGCAGACCCCGGGAGGAAGCTCGCTTCTCTCCGGAACCAACGGCACCTTCGTCCTGGTCGGCTCGGCCTTGGTGGCCTTGATCGCGGTGTGCGCGATCGTCCTCGTGCGGCGCCGGAAGACCTAGGCATCCCCGGGGAGTTCGCGATCGCTCGCCGCGGCCCCCTGGGACCGGGGAGCTAGGGAGAGGAATGGCGACGCCGGCGCGCCTCGATACGGGCGGTGAGGTACAGGCTCTCCACCTCGGCACTGGCGCTCTGATGGTCCGCACGCAGGTGCTCCTTCATGTGAGTGAGGTCGATAGGCTGCCCGCAAACGCGGCAATTGATTCGCGTTCGGCGGGAGGCGGTATCCCGGCTGCCGGCCCCCTGCAAGGTGGGAAAATCATGGGAACTCCCTGTATTATTCCCCTCCCTCGACGGGAACGGTTCGACGCGTGGGCCGCTCCGGCAAGCTTTAATGAGGAACCCTGGTGAGCCGACCCAATCTCTCGAGGTTTCAGGATGAGTCTTTCCACGGGACAGATCGAGTTACTGGTACTTCTGTCGGCCCTCCTCGGACTCGCCTATGCGGGGATCCAGACTGCCCTCGTCCTGCGGGAGGATGAAGGAGACGAGCGGATGCGCGAGATCGCAGGGGCGATCCGTGAAGGGGCGGTGGCCTTCCTCAAGCGAGAGTACCTGGTCGTCTTCGCCGTCGCGATAGTATTGACGGTCATTATTGCCTTCGCGTTCGGCATCACCGGCGACGGGTGGCGCCTCGCCGTTGGGTTCATCTTCGGAGTTGCCGGGAGCGCCCTCGCCGGCGCCGTGGGCATGTTCGTAAGCGTTCGCGCCAACGTCCGAACCGCGGCGCACGCCCGGAAGGGAAACCTGGGCGACACGATGGCCTTCGCCTTCCGGGGGGGCAGCGTGACGGGCCTCTCGGTCGCGGGTCTGGCCCTCCTCGAGTTGGTAGGCTTCTATTGGGCCTTCAATGGGAACGTGCTCCAGATGGTCGGGGTTCTGTTTGGCGCGTCGCTGATGAGCCTCTTCGCCCGGGTCGGTGGCGGAATCTACACCAAAGGCGCCGACGTGGGGACCGATCTCGTCGGCAAGGTGGAAGCCGGAATCCCGGAGGACGACCCCCGAAACCCGGGCGTCATCGCGGACAACGTGGGCGACAATGTCGGCGATTGTGCCGGTATGGCGGCCGACCTGTTCGAGACCTACGTCGTGACCGCGGTCGCGGCGATGTTGTTGGCCTACCTCATCGGCGCCGCGGGCGTGTACCCCAAGCTGCTGACGTTGTTCCCGAATGCGATCCTGTTCCCTCTGCTCGTCTGCGCGTGGGCCATCGTCGCCACGATCGTCGGGACCTTTTTCGTCCGCATGCGGGCCGGCGGCTCGATCATGGGCGCCCTCTACCAGGGGCTGGCCGCGACCACCGTCGTGGGCCTGGTCGGACTCTACGTCCTCGATTCGTACTTCATGGCGGGGAACTGGGGGATCTTCATCGCCACCGCCGTGGGGCTCATCGTCATGGTCCTCATCGTCGTGATCACCGACTACTACACGAGCACCAAGTACGCCCCTGTCCGTCAGATCGCGGAAGCCGCCAAGGCCGGCGCGGGGCCGACCGTCATCAGCGGGATCTCGGTGGGCCTCCAGTCGACGTGGCTTCCCGGCCTCGTGATCGTGGCGGGGACCCTCGTCGCGTACGCCTCCGCGGGATGGTACAACGGGTACTCGGCGACGCCGGACCCGTACGTGGGCCTCTACGGGATCGGACTCGCGGCCGCGAGCATGCTCTCCGTGACCGGGATGATCATCGCGATCGACGCCTTCGGACCGATCACCGACAACGCGGGAGGGATCGCCGAGATGGCGAAACTCCCGGAGCACGCCCGAGCCATCACCGACCCGCTCGACGCGGTCGGCAACACGACCAAGGCGATCACGAAGGGGTATGCGATCGGGTCGGCCGTCCTGGCGGCGCTGGCCCTGTTCGCAGCCTACACGTTCGCAGCGGCCGCCCAGTGGGGCCAACCGTGGGGCACCTTCACGAGCCTCCTCACGCTCTCCACGCCCCTCGTCGTCGCCGGGCTGGTGATCGGGGCGATCTTACCGTTCTTCTTCACCTCGTTCCTGATGAACGCGGTGGGGATCGCCGCCGAGAAGATGGTCTTCGAGATCCGACGGCAGTTCCGGGAGATCCCCGGACTCCTCGCCGGGACGGCGAAGGCCGACTACGGCAAGTGCGTCGACATCGTCACCGTGACGGCGATCCGTCAACTGACGGTCCCCGCGCTCATCGCGGTCGTCACCCCGCTGGCCGTCGGGTTCCTCCTCGGACCGGTCGCGCTGGCGGCCCTGCTCCTCGGTACGATCGTGTCGGGGTTCCCTCTCGCGCTCACCATGACGACGGGTGGGGCCGCCTGGGACAACGGGAAGAAGTACATCGAGACCGGCCACTTCGGTGGGAAGGGATCGGACGCGCACAAGGCCGCGATCGTGGGCGACACCGTGGGCGACGCGACCAAGGACACCGCCGGCCCGGCGATCAACCCGCTCATCAAGGTCGTGAACACGATCTCGATCCTGTTCATCGCCCTCATCGTGGCCCACTCGGTCATCCACCTCTGAGACCGACTCGCGGCCGAGGGACCGCTCGACTGGGGTGCGCGAACCGACAAGGGTTGATATCCCCGGGGGACCTAGAGCCTTCGAGGTCTCCCGTGTGCGACACCTGCGGTTGCAAGAGCAAGAAGAAGGACTGAACCATCGGGCGGAGTGACGGGCGATCTTTTCGACGGGCCCCTCCCTCCGCTCGATTCCCAGCGGTCCGGACCTCGACAGGCCCGCCGCCACGAAACGGCGGTCGCGATTCTTAGGTCCCGGCGGGTCTACGCGTAGTGGCTCAGGCTCGTCCGATCTTTTTTGGCCGCCTCGCGAGCCTGTTCCCCGCGCTCTTCGCGGCGACGCTCCCGCTCACACTCTTCTTCGGTGACCCACTTGAACTCGACGTCCTCGGGGTGGTCGTGGGCGATGAACGCCCCGGCCTCGAACGCGTTCGCGAGCAGGTCCTCCAGGTTGTCCGGCTCGGTTCCCTCCAGGCGACCGGCGGTCCGCCAGAACCAATCGGGGGCCTTGCCGGCCGCCTCGAGGTACTCGGTGATGAGGTCGTAGATGGAGGTCCGCTCTTCGGCCATTCGGACGTGCACGTGGCGGTCCCGCTCGGGGGTCTCGGTCGGGTTCGTCTCCGGCGGTGGGGTCATCGAGCCGACGAGGTCGGTGCCCGCTATAACGCCTCGGACCGCGGACCGCGACCCGGGGCATTCCCTTCAAATCGGAGCCGGCTCTAGGCCGTTCGATCGAACTCCATGTGGGACCCGAACAATCCACCCCCACCTCCGCCTTCCTCGAGTAGTGCCGGGGCGACCAACGCCCGGTACGCGTATCTCGTCGGGCGACTTCGCGCCCGCCAGATCACGATGGAGGAGGCCACCGAGCTCTTCGGATTGATGCAGGCGATGATGCAGCGCTCCGAGGCCGGTCGCCAGGCGTTGATGGCCGCGAGCCGGGTCCGTGGAGCTTCCCCGACCCCGTCCCCGACGTCCCCGGTCGCCCCTCGGGCGCCGGCGGCCATGGGCGTCTCGGACGACATGCTGCTGTTCGGTCTTCTCGCGATGGGGGCCGGAGCCGGCCTCGTCGGGGCGCTCGCGAAGCGATTCCAGAACGGACCCGCCCCCGCGGCCACGAAAACCTCGGAATCCACCGCTCCCCCCCGGTAGGCGGGACGAATGCGCCCGATCGTCTTTGCCCATCTGGCCGATGCCCACGTGGGAGCATGGCCCCGGAACCCGGTGTTACGGGAGCGTCTCCGCACGAGTGTGCTCCGGGCGATCGAAGTGGCCTCGGAACGGAAGGCGGAGTTCCTCCTCATCTCGGGAGACCTGTTCCACACTCCGGTCCCGGATCCCGCGGAGGCGGCCCCCGTTGCCGCGGCGCTTCGCCGGTACGTAGAAGCAGGTCACCGGATCTACGCCATCTACGGCTCCCATGACTATGTCGCGCATCGGACGAGCTGGCTCGACGTTCTCGCGGAGGCCGGAGTGTTCGTTCGGGTCGCGCCGGAAGCGGTCCGTCCGGAAGGCACCGCGTGGACCCTTCCCTGGCTGAGGGATGACCCGACCGGAGTCCTCATCGCGGGGATCTCCGGCCGGTCCCACGGCCTCGACCGGGAGTACTTCCGCTCGATGGACTCCCGGGGGTTCTGCGGGGAGCCCGGCTTCAAGGTGTTCCAATTTCACGCCGCCGTCGAGGAGTATCTACCGGCCCACTTGCGCGACAAGATCCGTGGCATTCGGGTCGACGACCTGCCCCCCGGATGCGGCTACTATGCGGGGGGCCACATCCACTTCACGTACCAGGGGATCGGACCCGGCGGTGGACTTCTGGTCAATCCCGGGTCCGTCTTCGGCACGAGTCGTACCGACATCGAGAACGGGGAGTCCGGCCGCACCCACCGGGGACTCGCGATCCTGACCGTCCGGGACGGGCAGGCCACGGCCGAACTGGTCGATGCGCTGGAGCCCGGCACGATCCGCACGGTCGACATCGACGTGACCGGTCGCGACCCGGAATCGATTCCGGGCCTGGTCCTGGCTCGGATCCGAGCCGAGGGCGCGGCGCCCGGGACGCTCATACTCCCTCGGATTCACGGGTTGCTTTCCAAGGGACGCGTCTCCCCGCTCGACCTGGGTGCCGTCCAGGAGGCCCTGGGTCCGGAGGGACTCACCGTTCAGGTCGACGCCCGAGATGTCGAGGGGCCGGAGGCGTCCCACGGAACCCCCCTCTCCGAGTCAGAAGTCGAGAGGGAAGAGGTGGAGCGTCTGTTGGGAGCCGACGAGGCACGCCCCTCCTGGCTCGCCGGAGCCGGAGGTGCCCGTGTCGTCCAAGACCTCCTCACTGCCCTGGGAGTTCCGAAGTCGGAGGGCGAATCGACCCTCGACTACTCGGCGGCTCGGCGGAGCGAGGCCCGTCGGGTGCTGACGGTCCCCGACGACGACGCCCGCTAGGGGGGCGCAGATGCAACTCTCCCGGATCCGCGTGCGCAATATCCGGAGCTACGTCGAGGCGACGCTCGACCTCGGGCCAGGGACCACCCTCCTGGTGGGCGACGTGGGGGCCGGGAAGACGAGCCTCCTCTACGCGGTCGAGATGGCGCTCTTCGGGACCGCCGAGATTGAGGCGACCTTCCTCGTGCGACACGGGGCCACCGAGGCCGAAGTCGAGGTCACCCTCCAAGACGGCGACCATCAGTACCAAGTCCACCGGTCGTTCCGAAGGATCCGTCGGAAGGGCAAGGAGACGTTCGAGCCGGGTCGGATCGCCTACCGTCAGGACGGCGCGACGACCACGTACTCCGCGACCGAACTCCGCCAGCGGGTCATCGAGCTTCTGGGGTTCCGGGACAATCCCAACCCACGCGCCCATTCCGACCTGTGGCGATGGGCCGTCTACATACCCCAGGAGCGGATGCGGGAGATCCTCTCTGCTCCTCCCAAGGACCGCCTCGAGACCGTACGTCGAGCCCTCGGGGTCGAGCGGTACCGATTGGCCGCGGAGAACGCGAAGGAGGTCGCCCGGGATCTTCGAGGTACCGCGGCGGGGCTGCGGGGGAAGGCCGAACTGCTCCACCGGTTCGACGAGGACTTCGAGACCGCCTCGGCGGAGATGCGCGAGGTCGAGGGGTTGCGGGTCGCGGGGGAGAAACGATGGGCGCGCCTCGGCGAAGAACGGGCTCACGCGGTCGAGGCTGCGACCGCAGGTCGGGATGGCGTGCACCGTCTCGAGGCGGACCGGCGCGTCCGGACGACCCTGACGGCCCAGGACGCGACCGACCGACGTGCGCTGGACGAGTTGGAGCGGGGTCGGGCGGCGCGGGTCCGGGAGAGCACCGAGCTCGAGCAGGAGTTAGCGACCGACGAGCACCTGGCCGCCGAAGGCGATTCGCTCCGATCAGCCACGTCGACGGCGACGGGGTCGATTCGGAGACTTCGAAAGGAGCTCGAGGTCCTCGCGAGCACCGTGGGGGGACTCCCGGCCGCGCGGGCCCGCCAGGGGGAAGCGGAGCGCCGGATGAAATCGCTGGACGTCGAACGCGAGCGGGGCCGGGTCGCCGTGGACCAGGCGGGCCGCCGCCTTCACGACGCGGACACTGGAGCTGGGACGACGGAGCCGACACCTCCGACGCCGCTCGCTCTCGAGGAATTGGACCGGGAGCTGGGGAGCGCGCGGGACCACGAGGGCACGGCCCGGGATTCGGCCACGCTCGCTCGCCGGAATGTCGTCGAACTCCAGGACCTCGTAGCGGGGGGGGTTTGCCCTCGATGCGGGCAGGCGGTGGAGGGCGCGGGTTTCGAGTCTCACCGGCGAGAGGCCGAGCGCGCGAGGGGGCTCGCGGAGGCGGCGCTTGTCACTTCCGAAGCGGCTCGCGTGCGATGGGAGTCACTTCGGAGCGAACGCCAGCGGTTCGAGCAAAAGCTCGAACGGTGGCAGGGGGTCGAGCGGCGGCGGACCGACCTCGCGGTGGCCCTCACCATCGCGGAGGACGCGTTGCGACGCACCGAGACGGCGTGGGACGAGTGCCGGAACTCCCTCGAGAAACTCCGGCAGGAGGTGGACGCGCTCGCACCGGCGGAGGGCGAGCTCGCCGCGCTCCGTGGTCGACTCTCCTCTCAGGAGGAGGCCGAGAGCGCCCTCCGAGTCCGCCTCGAGCTCGCGGAGCGGGCCCGCGAGCGGATCGACGCGCACCGCGCACGAATCACATCGCTTGGGACGGACCTCTCGCGTCTGGCCACGGAGGTGGCGGCGGTTCGCCTCCGGGTCGCGGAGCGGGCGACGCAGCTCGAGGAGTTGAATGCGTCCGTAGCTCGGGAGCCGGAACTGCGGAGGGTCGCGGAGGAAACTCACCGACTCCATCTGAAGGCCGAGGAAGAGTGGCAACGGGCGGCTCAGGAACAGACCCGGTGGACCACCCGACTCGAAGGACTCCAGACGCGCGTGGCCCGAGCCGAACAAGGCCGAGCCGAGCGGGTCCGGCTCGCCGAGGCCGCCGAGACGGTCGAGGCGAAGGCCACCTGGCTCTCGGGCGGTTTCCACGACGCGGTGCTCACCATGGAGTCTCGGGTCCTCGAACGGGCCCAGGCAGAGTTCGAACATGCGTTCCAGCGGTACTTCGCCGCCCTCGTGGACGACCTCGACCTGCGGGCCGTCACCGACTCCTATTTCTCTCCGGCCGCCGAGATCCGAGGGGTGTGGACGCCGGCGGAGGCCCTGAGCGGCGGGGAGCGGACGAGCCTCGCCCTCGCGTACCGGCTCGCCCTGGCCCGGGTGGTGCGGTCGGCCGGTCACCTTCGCTTCGATTCGCTCCTCCTGGACGAACCCACCGACGGGTTCTCGCCCGAACAGGTCCAGAGCATGGGCCAGTTGCTCGAGGAGCTCGCCCTCCCACAGATCCTGCTCGTCTCACACGAGCGGGCGCTCGAATCGGTGGCGCAACGCGTGGTCTCGATCGAAAAGGTGGGAGGTCGCTCGGCGCTGGTGGGGCCGGCGGCCGAGAGGGTCCCGGACGACACCGTGGACTCTACGTGAGGTGCGCTCGAAACGCTTCCGGCGACCAAGGGGGCGTGCTCGCGAGCGCCAGATTTTCCGAAAGGTGCTCCGCGGTCTTTTGGCCGATCAGCGGAGCGAGATTGCCCGGTGCCGACCGGGCGAACTGGAGGGCTGTTTGCGCCGCGCTCAGGCCGTCCCGATGGGACCGGCCTCGGCTCAGCTGCCCCTGAAGGAGCGGCACGCTCGTGAAGCATCCGAGCCCGAAATGCGAGGTGGCTTCGAAGAGCGGCACGGCCCGCTTCCCGAGGACCTGGGTCGGCCAGGTCGCCGCTTCGGGCATGGAGAGGTTGAACGGGAACTGCACGAACCGAAATCCGTGATCCGAACCGCCGACCCGTTCGGCGACGCGAACGGCATCGGACAAGGCAAAGTGGCCTTCCGCCCCAGGCGGAACCCGAAGGCAATCCCAGGTCGCGAGGCCGTAGAAGTGGATCCGTCCCGCCGCGCGTTCGGCCTCGAGGAAGTTGAACGCCGCCTCGAGTCTCCGCAGGAATTCCGGCAGGCCCACCTCGGTCAGCTGGGCGTCGGGGGCGTTGTGGAGGTAGAGCAGGTCGACCGAATCCAGCCCGAGGTTTTGCCGACTCCTCCGGAACTGGTCCTCGAGGTACGGGACGCTCATCGCGTGGCTGTCCCTCACGATGTCCTTCGGGTCCAGGATCCCGGGGCGCACGAGTTCCTCCGAGACCCAACTCGCGAGCGGTCGGGTCGACTCCGAATCCGGGGCGAGGTAACCGACCTTCGTCGCGATGAACACCTCGTCCCGTCGTAACTCGCTCCGGTCGAACAGACGAGCGAGCGCGCGACCCACGCTCCGCTCGGCCCGTTGGTATCGGTAGTTGATCGCCGTATCAACCACGTTGACCCGGCCCGAGGAGAGGCTCACCGTGGCGGCGTGTTCGACCGCGAGGTCCGTGGGGCCGTCCGGCGCACCGATGTACGTCCCGAGGCCGAGGGAGGAAACGGAGAGGTCGCCGGGGGCCGTGCGGAAGTGGGCGGCAGGGAGCTTTCGCTCCCGCACCGCCCGCTCGGCAAAACGTCGTGTCCCCTCCGACGTGGATAGACCGACGATCTGGGGCACGACCGCTCGGGGCCCCGGACCTCAAAAGGTGTCGGGCCCCCGGTCCGACCGGCTGAAATCCCTCTCGGCCCTCGACACCGAGGGGGAGAGCGTGCCCCGCCGAAAGTACGGTCACTTGCGAAAACCGATCCCTCCCGTGGTCCCGGAAAAATGTAGGTTCTGCCGGCTCCGACGTCGTTGTCCCATCCATCCCCGGCCTGCCGGGATGGAAGGATAGGATTCAGCGCGCCCGACTCGGTCCCGTCTTTTTGCCGGTCAGGAGCGGTGTGGCGACCCGCTCGTGGATCCGGTCGGCCACGTGTCCCACCTGGGAGGCGAACTTCGGGGTGATGCGCCCCCGAGCCCGCCCCAGCGCGGCCTCGAGCCCGAAGCGCGCTTGTTCCCACCGGTACATCGACTCCGGGTACGCCGCCTCATACAGAAGGGACGCGCCGCCGGCCCCTCGGGTAGGCGCCGACTTCCGACCGAGGAGCCGATCCTTGACGGCCGTGTGGAACCGGGTCCCGGGGATGGGAACTGCGATGGAGACCGAATACTCCTCCGGGGAAAAGCGGCGGAACAATCGAAGGGTCGCCTCGATGTCCTCGAGCGTCTCGCCGGGGTAGCCCAACATCAAGAACCAGAACTGCCGGATTCCCTCCCGACGCAGCGCCTCCGCGGTCCGCTCGACCTGGGCGAGCTTGGTTCCCCGGTTCATGAGGTCGAGCATCTTCTGAGAACCGGACTCCACGCCGACGTAGACCCGGACGAGTCCGGCCTGCCGAAGGCGGTGGAGAAGGTCGGGCTTCAGCAGGTCGACCCGGGCCAAGCACTCGAACTGCAGGTCGAGGTGGGAGGCGAGGATCCGGTCGATCAGTTCCTCGATCCAGGGGCGGGAGATCCCGAACACGTCGTCGCAGAACCGTACGTAGTCCACGTGGTGCCGTTCCTTGAGCGCTACGAGCTCCTCGACCACGCGCGCCGGTGATTGCTGTCGGAAGGTACGCCCGAACGTCGGTTTCGAACACCACGAGCAGTCGAACGGACACCCCCGGGACGTCAGTACGGCCGCTCTCCGTTCGCCCGACCGCTTCTGCCACTCCCCGAGGTAACGGTCCATGTCGACCAGGTCCCACGCGGGGAGCGGCAGCGCGTCCAGGTCCCGCAAGAAGGGACGGTGGGGGCCACGGACCGTCTTCCCCTCCCGCCGGACCGACACCCCAGCCACGTTTCGCGGGTCCCGCCCCATCGCCACGCACGTCGCCAGCTCCGTCAGGGCGACCTCTCCCTCGCCCGGGACGACGGCGTCGAACCCGGAGTCGAGGTACGTGTCGACGCGACTCGCGGAGTCGGGTCCGCCGGCGACCGTGAACGCACCCACCGCTCGGGCCTGCCGAGCGACTTCCACCGCCCGGTCGAACGTGAGGGTCTTGGTGTGGACTCCGACCAGATGGGGACGGAAGGTCCGCAGGGCGCGTCCCACCGGCGACGCGTCACGGGCGAACGTGAGGTCGACCACGGAGACCTGCGTCCCGTGGGATCGGAGGTACGCCCCGAGAGTGAGGAGGCCGAGCGAGGGGTAGAGTTCGACGAATTTCCGCTCCATCGGGTCGGACCGGGACATGTACGGGTCGACCAGGAGCACGCGCGGGGGCGACCCTGGGCCAGCCTCAGTCATCCTGCGTCCTCCGGATCCGAACGGGACGACCGCCGGAGATCGCACCCACCGGACAGTACGGGACGCACCAACCGCAGTCGGTGCAGTTCGGAAGTACCTCGAGCCGTGTGGGGGTCAACTCCATCGCATTCGGGGGACAGACGCCCGTGCAGAGCCCGCACAGGACGCAGATGTCGGGGTCGATCGTTACCATGGGGTCCCCGGAGCCTGGACCCCGGCCCACCGGAGGCGTCCGGTCACTGCCCCCCCGGACCGATCACGGGGCGGGCGCCTCGGTCGCCGGATGGAGGGCTCTCCCGAGGGCGGTAAATCCGGTGAGCGCGCACTTCACCCGGACAGGGGAGAGGGGGATCCCGAGGTACTGGAGCACGTCGTCCCGGGTGATCTTCTGGGCATCGACCACCGTGGCCCCGGCCAGGTGCTCCGTCAGGAGCGAGGTGCTCGCGACACTGATCGCGCACCCATCCCCTTCGAACCGGACCTCCTCGATCTTCTCCGAAGCGGGGTCGAGCTTCAAGCGCAGCGTAATGTGGTCGCCGCACAGGGGATTCGACTCCTCCCCCGTACGGTTGGCGCTGTCGAGCGGCCCAAAATTCTTGGGGGTCCGATAGTGCTGGAGGATGACCTCCTGGTACATGTCGTAGGCCATCTTCCTCGTCGAGAGTTGGTAGGTGACGCGCGCTATAAATTGAGCGCGAGCGCTGGGGGCCGAGGCGGGCCGCGGCTTCGCGCCCCCTCCATGTTATAAACACCATCAAGTGTGTAAATCCGATGGCCTCGTCCGTTCCCCGATATGAGGAGTGGTTGACCCTCGACCGGGTCCGAAAACTCTCCGACCTCCTTTCCGACCCTCCAGATCTCCGGACCGCCCGAGCGGAAGCCCACGAGCGGTTCCTTCAGCTCCCCCTCGAACCCAACCCGCTGTACCGGGGGTACGGATACTTCTCCGGCGTGGACCTCACCGGACTCGACCCCGAGCTGTCGGGGCCGCCAGTGCCCCTGCCTCCGCCGCTCCCGGATTCGGTCCGCATCGTTCACGACGTCGCCGGAACGCATGTAGAGCTTCCCGGGCACCTTCGGAGTCTTGGGGTAACGCTGCATACCCTCGACCAGCTCCTCACCCACGGAGGCGAGTCCCTCGAGGCCTTCCTTCGTGGGTCCGAGGCGCCGATCGACCGACTCTCGGCTCTCGCCACCGCGGTCCTCAACCGGGGGTACCGACTCGAGATCCCGGACGGGGTCCGGGAGCCCGTCCGCCTCCAGGAACTGACGATCCTCTCCCAACCCCACGAGTCCCTGTCCGTACGGCGGTCGATCCGGGCCGGCAAGCATAGCCAGCTCTTGGCCACCGAGGAGGTGTTCACCACCCTGAATGGGCACTCGGGGCAGCGGCTCTACGCCTCCACCACCGACCTGGAACTCGGGGACGACGCAAAGGTGGTCTACCTCGGCGTTCATGCCCCCGACCTCCAGACCGTCTCGGTGTATCGTCGCACCGCGACCACGGGTACGTCCTCGCGCCTGGCATGGCTCTGGAACGGGCTGGGAGGCTTCCGGACCAAGATCCGGAACCACACGCGGTTGACGGGGGCGGGCTCCCGCGTGGAGGACCTTCAGGCGTTCTACGGGGCCGGCCAGCAGTCGTACGATAGTTCGTTCGACCTCACGCACTCCTCGACCGACACGCACGGGCAGTCGATCACCCGGGGGGTGTTCACGGACACGGCCCGCGGGATGAGCCGGGGACTGGTTCGGATCGAGCCCCACGCGCGCAAGACCATCGCGGTCATCTCCGAGCACGCGATGCTCCTCTCGAAGGGTGCCCGGTCGGACACCATCCCCATCCTCGAGATCCTCTGCCGCGACGTGAAGGCCACCCACTCCACCTCGGTCGCCCCCGTCGACCCGGAGAAGGTGTTCTACCTCGAATCCCGGGGGATGACCCCTTCCGACTCGATCCGGATGATCGGGGAGGGTTTCCTTTCCTACGTCTACGACCGCGCGCCGATCTCGGGGCTCCGAGAGATGCTCTACCCCGCGCTCAGCACCCGTTGGGAAGGCGGCGAGATCTCCTGGGCCGACGGACCGTACCCGCTGCTGCCCGCGCTCGCCGTCACCGGCACCGAAGCGACCCCCGAGTGGCGGTTCGACGCCAAGTTGCGCTGAGGCGGACGCGGTGCCGCTCGTTCTCGACCCGGAATCGGTCCCAGAGTCCGTCCTGCGGGAACTCGTTCAGTCGCTCGTGAACGACCTGGAGGAGAGCCTGGACCTCGTCCGTCATCCCCGGGGCGCCGTGCTCGACCCCGCCAGCCTCGTCACGGCGGAGGAACTTCTCCTCAGCGCGCGGGCCCTTCTTCAGCGGGGAGGGGACCGGAGCCCGGCCCAGCTGGCGGCCGAGGCGAACCTCGCGTACGCGGCCATGCTCTCGGCGATCGACCTCGTGAAGTCCCATACGGACGTCCCGAGGGTGCCCCGGGCTCGACCTCCCGGCGCGGACTAGCCGGCGACCCGCGGCCGCGGCGACCAACGGGCCGGTCTAACCGACCGCGCCCGTCATCTCGAGCTGGATGAGCCGGTTGAGCTCGATTGCGTAGTCCATCGGGAGCTCCTTGGCGAACTCCGCCAGGAACCCCATCAGGATGAGGTGGATGGCGTCCGACTCGTTGAGCCCACGGCTCATGAGGTAGAAGATCTGCTCCTCGCCGATCTTACCGACCACCGCCTCGTGGGTGATGGTCGCGTCTTCCTCGTGGATCTCGTTGTACGGATAGGTATCGGACCGGCCCTCTTCGTCGGGAAGGAGGGCGTCGCACCGGACCGCCGCCTTCACGCCGGTCGCGCCGGGGGCGACGTGGAGGAGTCCCCGGTAGCTCGTCTGGCCGCCCCGGATCGCGATCGACTTCGCCACGATCTTGCTCGAGGTGTCCGGAGCCGAGTGGACCGCCTTCGCGCCCGAGTCGATGATCTGGCCCTGGCTCGCGAAGGCGACCGAGAGGATGTCGGCCCGCGCGCCGCGTCCCTTGAGGTAGACGGACGGGTACTTCATCGTCACCTTGGAACCCATGTTCCCGTCGACCCACTCGACCAGCGCGTTCTCGTAGGCCACCGCCCGCTTCGTGACGAGGTTGTAGACGTTCTTCGACCAGTTCTGGACGGTCGTGTACCGCATCTTGGCGTTCGGCTCGGCGACGACCTCGACGACGGCCGCGTGGAGGGAGTTGGTGGAATAGACCGGAGCCGTGCACCCTTCGATGTAGTGGAGCTTGGCCCCCTTGTCGGCGATGAGGAGGGTTCGCTCGAACTGACCGACGTTCTTGGCGTTGATGCGGAAGTAGGCCTGGAGCGGGATCCCGACGTCGACTCCCGGAGGCACGTAGACGAAGCTGCCGCCCGACCACACCGCGCTGTTGAGCGCCGCGAACTTGTTGTCGTTGTAGGGGACGATCTTTCCGAAGTACTTCCGGACGATGTCCGGGTGTTCCTTCACCGCGGTGTCGGTATCCGTGAAGAGGACGCCCTTCGCCGACAGGTCAGCTCGGATCTTGTGGTAGACCGTTCCGCTGTCGTACTGGGCCCCGACGCCTCCGAAGTAGTCCCGCTCCGCCTTGGGAATGCCGAGCTTTTCGAACGTGTTCTTGATGTCGGCGGGGACGTCGTCCCAGCTCTTCTTCGTCTCCCCCTCGAGCATTGGGTTGGCGTAGTAGGTGTAAGCGTCGAAATCGATGTCCGCGAGGCTCGGGCCCCAGTCGGGCATGGGCCGCTCCACGAAGTGAGCGTACGCGCGGAGCCGGTACTCCCGCATCCAGTCGGGTTCGTTCTTGAAGTCCGAGATCTGCTCGACGACCTCCCGCGAGAGGCCCTTGGCGATCCGCAGGCGGTAGGTCTCCGGGTCCTTGAAATCGTAGCGGGTGTAGTCGAGAGGAGTTACCTCGGAAGTGCTCTGAGCCATGGATGCCTCGGTGAATTGGAACACCTGATAGTATTTAATTTAAGGGTAGGTCCCGGCGCTACAGGGACCCCCTCCCGATGAAAGCGCGCGGGGGCGGGGATGTGTTGCGAACACAGCTACACCTTCCGGCGGGAGTCGGGGTCCGAGGAGCCGGTGAACTCGGTGGGCCGCGCTGACCCCTCAAGCGAAGAGCTTGGCCGCCTTCTCGATTCCGCCGAGGAGGACGTCGATCTCTTCCGGAGTATTGTAGAGGTACGGACTCGCTCGGGCCAGGGCCGGGACCCCCAGACGCTCCATGAGCGGCTGCGCACAGTGGTGACCCGCGCGGACCGCGATCCCGTCCCCGTCCAGCAGGCTGGCGAGGTCGTGGGGATGGACTCCCCGGACCGAGAACGATGCGACACACTCGCGATCCGGTCCGGGCGGGGGGCCGTAGACTTTCAGGGCGTCCCCGAATCGCTCAACGGCGCCGCTCACAAATCGCTCGAAGAGTCCGTCCTCGTGGGCCCTCAAGGAATCCCAGCCAACGGCTTCGAGGTAGTCGAGTGCCACACTCAACGCGACGGCCCCCGCCACATTGGGCGTCCCCGCTTCAAATCGGGCCGGAGGCTCTCGGTAGCCTACGCGGTCTTGGTGGACCTCCGTGATCATTTCGCCCCCGCCCGAGTAAGGTGGCAACTCCGCCAGAAGTTCCGGGCGTCCCCAAAGGACCCCGATCCCCATCGGTCCGAGGACCTTGTGGCCGGAAAAAGCAAGGAAATCCGCCCCGAGAGCCTCCACGTCGATGGGTCGGTGCGGGGCCGATTGGGCGGCGTCCACCACGACGACGGCGCCGACCTCGTGGGCCCGGTCGGCTACTTCCCGGACCGGATTCACCGTGCCGAGCACGTTCGAAACATGCGTGAGTGTGACGACCTTCGTCTTTCGGCTCAACAGGCGGTCGTAGTCTTCGAGAAGGAGACGGCCTTCGTCGTCGACCCCGACGAAGTCGAGGGTGATCCCAGGGCGTCCCCTCAGAAAGTGCCATGGCACGATGTTGGA
>JAKIWQ010000028.1 GCA_022749935.1 Thermoplasmata archaeon
GCACGAGATACAGGATCCCGAACAGGGCGAGCGCCACCACGTACAGATACGCGTCCATGCGGAATCCCTAGGGTCGCGGGAGGGCTTTACCCGGAGCCCCCACCATACACCGACTCGTCCTCTCCGCCACCCGACGGGGGCGGTGACGACGACGTCGGCTCCGACTCCTCGTTCCACTGGGGGACGTTCGAGGTGTCCGCGGTCGGCTCGGTCTCTTCCGTCTCCTCCTCGGACGCCGCCGGGGGTCGACCTCCTCCGCCCGCGCGACCGAGGACGAGTCCTACGATCAGCCCCACCACCAGCAGCACCACCAACAGCGCGATCGGGACCAGCCACGAACCGCCCCCATTGGACGACCCCGTCGGAGGGGCGACCGACGACGCGGGGACGAAGGTCGCGAGCTCGGTCACGGGCCCGCCGACCGTCACCGTCGCCGTAGGGTTGGTCCCGGAATACGACCCAGTTCCGGTCCCGTTCCATCGGACGAAAACGTACGTAGCGCTCGCGGTCGCGGTCAGGGTGACGGTCGCTCCCGACGCGACCCACTGGGCGCTCGACGTGGCGGTACCGCCCTCGGACGGGGCGACGTTCACCTCGTACTGCGTGGCGAAGGTCACGCTCACCGAACCGTTGTGGGTGGTCACGGAGACGTTCCCGTTGTAGGTCGGGAAGTACCGGACCCCCGTGGCCCCGGCGACGATCGGGACCGAGACCGCGTAACTCCCGTTAAGGCCGGAGAGTACGAGTGTCGAGGACGTAGCGCCCGCCGGCCCCGAGACTCCGTAGGAACCGATGGACGCGGACCACGAGACTCCCGCCGGGAGACCGGTCTCGGAGACCGTGACCGTGTAGACCGCCGGCGGGATGGTCGCGTTGGTCGAGAAGTACGCCGACTCCGTCACGGCGCCGGTCGGGGTGACGGAGATGGAGGCGGACGGACCGGAGACCGACCCGGGTCCGAGACCGACCCATCCGGCAAACGAGTGATGCGCGATCGCGGTCGCGGTGAGGGCGACCGGCGTTCCACCGAGCTCCCAGTAGGTGCCGATGCCCGGGCTCGTCGTTCCATTGACGGCCGGCGTCACGGTCAGCGCGTAGGAGACGGCGTAGCCGATCGTGAGGGTGCCGTTGGCCGTCACGTGCAACGTCCCCCCGCTCAGGGGGAGCGAGGAGGAGACGCTGGTCGGGTCGTAGCGGACGCCGACCGTCCCGTTCGGGTAGACGGTCGGAACGCTCAGGGCGTAGGGACCGGCGAGGAGGCCCGCGACGTTGAACGGAGTGAGCTCCGTGTAGGTCTGGGTGCCGACGGTCACCGTCACGGGTACCCCGACCCGGACGCCCGACGACGAAACGACGAGGGTGTACGTTGGCGTGACGGCAGCGAAGGTCGCGAGCTCGGTGACCGCGCCCGTGGGGTGGAGGGAAATCGTGGGGGTTGTGGCGGTCGTGGAGCCCGCCCCCGTGCCGGTCCATCCGACGAAGGCAAAGGTCGCGAGTGGGGTGGCCGTCAGGTTGACCTCGTTGCCCGAGTGGACCCAACCGACCGTGGCGGGCGTGACCGAGCCTCCACCGCTGGCGGAGACGGTCACGAAGTACTCGGAAGCGAAGATCGCGGTGACGAGCGCGGGTCCGGTCAGGTTCGCGCTCCCGCCGGGGAGGACCGAGAAGGCACTCTGATTGAGGACGTAGGGGACGACCGAGAAGTCGGTCACATAGGCGCCGATCCCGTTGGCCCCGTACACGTCGTTCGCGTTCAGCGTGTAGGTCCCGTTCGTGAGGACGAACGACGCGTTGGCGAGCGGGATGCCGAAACTGGTCCCGTTCAGGTCGAGGCTCCAGCTCGTGACCCCCGCCGGCAACCCGCGGGCCGCGAACGTCACCGCGGACGAGAGGGAACTATCCGATACCAGGGCGAAATGAACCTGCTCGGCGCTCCCCTGCGCCGAGGTGATGGGAGAGGGAGCGCTCGCCGTCCCGACCCAGGAACGGGTCGGACCGTCGGGCACGTTCCAGATCGTGAAGTTGTACGGGCCCTGGCCGGCCGCCAGCGCGAGGATCGCCGTGTTCCCGGTGACCGTCTGGCCCGCGAGGGTGACGCTCCAGGTCGTGTTCGCCGGCAACCCCGTCTCTTGGAAGTAGTAGTCGTAGGTGGCGTTGGTGCAGGTGATCGGGCCGAAGAACCGGGTGCACGTCGAGAGGAAGTTGAAGCTCGCGGTCTCGTTCACCGGGCCCCCGATGGTCGCGCTCCCGTTCGGGTTCGTGGAGTTCCAGCTCCCGAGGCCGGACCCGCTCCAGGAGAGGAACGAATAGTTGTAGCAGTAGTCGCAGTACGAGGAGAAGGGGACCGGCGTCACACTATACACCAAGAGCCCTCCGGTCGGAACCCAGTGGGCCGCGGGGGTCGGGCTCACGAGCTGGTTCCCGCACTCCGCACTGAAGAAGCTGTTCAACGCGCACCCGAACGGGTGCCCCGATTGCGCGGGCGGGACGGTGAACACGTTCAGGAGGACGTACGGGTCGTAAGTGACGTGAATGACCGTCGCGCCGGTGATCGGCCCCGGCGAGGACGGGGTGACGACGACGCCGAACGCGTGACCGTAGGTGGTGTTCACCCACGTGACGGTCCAGAGTTCCGTGGGACCCGCGGGGACACCAGAGACCGTAAGGTTCGTTCCCGCCGGGCCGGACCGGGCGTTGCCGGTCAGGATGACCGTCCAATTGAAACCGGGAGATAGGCCGGTCTCGTTGAAGGTGACGGTCACGCCCGCTCCGGTGAACTCCTGGGAGAGCGTCACGTTCGCAAACCCGTCCCCACCGGCCCAGTAGCAGGAGGTGATGGTGTACCAACCCGGGCACGTGGGGTTGGTCCAGGCGAGCGTCAGATTCCCGGCCAGGGTGGTAAATACGCTCGTGAGGCCCTGCCAGTAGAACGACCCCGGGGTCCCGTCGGTGTTGACGATGTACGGCCCGGTGAACGTCGTCCCGTGGTCGGTCGAGGTCAGTACGACCTCGGTCGTGAGACCGCACGTCCGGCTGAAGAGGGTCGTGAAGCACTGGGAAGCGTTCGTGAACAGGTCGGAGACGAATACCGCCCCAGTCGAGTTGACGGCGATCGCGAGGTTCGTGTTGCCGTTGTAGGTCCCGCCGTACGGGTTCGCGAGGGCGAACGACACGGCTCGGGGGGCGCTCCACGTGGTGCCGAGGTTGGACGAGACCGAGATCCAGGGCGCGGTGTCCCCCACCGAATAGCACCCGCTGAAGAGTGGGTAGGTGTAGCACGAGGTCGCGAAGAATTCCCCTTCGTAGGCGACATAGAGCTTCCCCGATCCCGCGTCGTACGCGAGCTGCGGTGCGACGTTGACGAAGGAGTACCCGGGGTTGTCCTGCTGCCACGGGACGCTCGACGCCACCGTATGGACATGGAGCGTCGATCCATTGTTCGTGGAGGAGGCGACCACGACGTTCAAAGTGTACCAGTAATCCGGGGTACACGCATACGGCTGGCAGAACGGAGGCGCGGTCTCGCTATAGTTCGTCGTGTAGGCGACGAGGAGCTCACCGGTCGGCGTGATGAGGACGTTCGGGTTGTTGTCGGCGTAGAATAGCTCTCCGAAGAACGAGCCGACCTGCACGGGGAACGAGATCGGGGATCCCCAGGTTGCGCCGCCGTCTGTGGAGACGACCATGTTGAGGCCCACCGAGGGCTCGTAGTAGAACTGCGGGTTGGAGTAGTTCTCCCAGAGGAGGTAGAGCGTCTGGCCGGTGGCGGCCAGCTGGGGGAGTTCGGGGAGCGCGCTGCGCTGGTTCAGGGTGGGGTTCGCGCTCGAGTTCACGGCCACGGGGGCCGTCCAGGTCGTCCCGTCGTTGTAGCTGTAGGTGAGGACGAGTCGGTCGTAGAAGAATTCGTACGGGTAGACGGAGCCGGGAAGGCACGCCGGGCAGAAGCTCGCGAACGACGCGTTGAACTCGATGTAGGCGAGCGCGAAGGTACCGTTCGCCAGGACCGCGAGGGTCGGCTGCCAGGCGCTTGTGTAGTTGAACGCCTGCGTGCAGTCCGGGTTCCCGAGGTAGGTCGGCGTGGACCAGGAACTCCCGTTGTTGAGGGAGATGACGAGGCCGACCTCCGTGAGGGCGAACGGCCGGGATTGGGCGCACGGTGAATCGTTCGTGTACGCGGTGTAGGCGAGGAGCGCGACTCCGTTCGGAGTGACGGCGATGGACGGAGACGAGGTGTCGTTCACGCGCGGGCCGAACGCGCCGCCTTGCGGGGTGGCGTTGACCGGGAGCGGCACGGTCGTGCTCGTGAAGAAGACCCCGCGACCGGAGGACGGTGGGGGGGAGGGGGGCGGGAGCTGGGAGGCCGGACCCCCGGGGCCCGCTGACCCGCGCTCCCCGGGAGTGGGGCCGCGGACGGAGGCCGGAACCGCTGGGGCCGTCGCGTGCGGGAGGGCGGGGGTCCGAAGCGCGAGCGGGCTCGGACTGGCCGGCACGGAGGCCGTGGAGACGTGCGAAGCCGGAACCGGTGCCCCGTGCGCCGAGGCCCCCAGGAGGGGGACGCCGGAGATCGCGAACAGGGCGGCGAGGGCGATCACCGGGAGCGCCGCTCGACCCCAGCCAGGCCCCCGCCTCACGCGGGCGAGGACGTTCGTCACGGGGCGCCTCCCTCCGGCGAAGGGCGAGCGGGGGCACGGCGGCGGAAGACCGCGTACCCGACGGCCAATCCGACGACCAACCCGACCACGGCAAGCGCGATCAGGAGAGTCGTGGAGTTCGGTCCGAATCCGCTGCTCGAGGGGGCCGCGGCGGGGATGGGCGCGAACGAGGCGACCTCCGTCACCGGTCCACTCAGGACGAATGACGTCACGGCCGTGGACCCGGTGTAGGACGAGGTCCCCGTTCCAGTCCATCCCACGAACGAGTACCCGGGGGTGGCACTCGCGTTCAACTGCACGGTCTTCCCCGAGAGGACGAACCCGCTGGAGGGGGAGACGACGGTCCCACCCTGGGTCGCCTGGACGCTCACGTAGTAGGAGACGGTGAACGAGATGACCTCGTTCGTGAGGTTCGCGTCCACGTTGAGCGAGGTCGGGGGACTGGACGGCGTGAACTCGGTGAGCTTGTCGGTCGAGTAGGTCGTGGGCACGACCAGTTGGTAGGAGTGGGCCTCGAGGCCGGAGACGTTGATCCAGGTCGTGGTCGACGCGTAGTGGGTCCCGTTGAAGGTCAGGGACCACGGGGTGCCGACCACGAGACCCGACGCGGCGTGGAAGCTGACGGTGTAGACCGGGGGCGGCGGAGGAATGACGAGCGTAAAGGTCGCCACCTCGGTGACGGGTCCGGTCGGGGTCAGCTCGTCGGTCAGGGCCGGGCCCGTGTAGTTACCGGGCCCCTGGCCGAGCCACCCGGAGAACGCGTACCCGCTCGTCACGCTCGCCTGGATCCCCGCGGTCGCGCCGGCGGCGATCCACGCCGGAGTAGATTGGGGCACCCCGTTCACCTGGACCGTGGCGGTGCCTCCGGCCGTGCTGACCGGAGTGACGAGGAACTCCTCGGCGAAGGTCAGCGTGATCTGCGTCGTTCCGGTCGTGCAGGTCGAGGCCGGGACCCCCGACGGCACGAACCGGATCCCACTCGTGCCGTTCGGGTAGGAGGTCGGCACTGCGACCGTGTACTGTCCGCCCGCTCCGCACGGGAACAAGTTCGGGATGAGGAGGGTGGAACCAGTCGTGCTGTAACCGACCCCGTTCAACGCGACGGTCCACCAGGTGCCCGGGGCCAAGCCCGTCTCGGTCACGGTCAGGTTGAATCGGTTGGCGTTCAGCGCCTGGAAGTTAGCGGACTCGGTGATCGGACCGTTCACCGTCACCGACGCATTCGGGTTGGTGCCGGTGTAGGACCCGAGGCCGGTTCCGGTCCAGCCGAGGAAGACGTAGTTCGCGTTCGTGTGTTCCGTGTAGGTCGCCAGCGTCCCCGGAGCGAGCCAGTGCGAACCAGCTCCCGTGGCCGAGCCTCCCGTGCCCGCCACCACGACCACTCGGTAGGTCGGACTGTACGTCACCGTGTACGTGGAGCCGATGGTCACCGACTGGGTCGGCCCGACCCCGGAGGCCTGGTACTCGGCGGTGTTGTTGAACGCCGCCTCAACCGGGGCGGCGGATACGGCGAACGTTCCCGGCCGGGTGGTGACGTTGATCCAGGGGGTCACGCTGGTGTAGGCCGTGCCGTTGAAGGAGAGGGCCCACGGGTCCCCTGCGGCGAGCCCGGTGGCGTGGAACGCGACGACGCCCGGCGCGGACCCGACGTTGACGTACGCGAACGAGAAGTTCAACAGCACCAGCGGGGAGGCCGGGACGTAGACCTCGTTCCCGCCCTGCACCTGCCCAAAATACTCGTATCCCGAGGGCCCGGGGGCGACGATTCCCGAGACGGCGTACGCCCCGGTCACGATGCTCGAGAGCGTGACGTTCGCGGGCGAGATCCCGCTGTGCGCGGTCCCGTCAAATGTGAAATTGTACGGCGTGCCGGAGGGGAGTCCGACCGGGGAGAACGTGACGTTGTACG
The DNA here is from genome assembly GCA_022749935.1 of Thermoplasmata archaeon. Taxonomy (GTDB): domain Archaea; phylum Thermoplasmatota; class Thermoplasmata; order Lutacidiplasmatales; family UBA184; genus Lutacidiplasma. The sequence goes on from JAKIWQ010000028.1 coordinate 6,562, forward strand.
TCCCGTACGCACCGCCCCACGCGGTCTCGTTGATGGGTCCGTCGACGGTGATCATGGTCGAATTCCCGAAGTTGTTGGACGAACCGTTCCCCGTCCCGGTCCAGTAGGAGATCGGGAACGCCGAGTAGACGTCGTTCGAGGTGATTTGGAGTACGGTCCCGATGGGGAAGTACCACGGGATTTCCGGGGACGCGTAGTGGGTACAGAAGGAGCAGCCGCCGTAGTTGTAGGTATAGTAGTACGTGCCCTGGTAGAGGAACTCGACTTCGAAGAACGGATTCGTCAGGGGGCGGTCGAGGAACTGGACCCCGTATTCGATGAGGTAGGCGAGCGTCACGTTCGTCGGCCCGGAAAACACCGGGGTCGAATTGACCGACGCGAACGCTGCCCACCGAGTCCAGAACGCGATCCCGATGTACGGGAGGACGAGCGGGAGGCCAAGCCCGACCGGCACGTTGGTGACCTGGATGGTCTTGGACGTAGAGGAGAACGACGCGCTCCCGAGCGAGAAGTTCCACTGGGTTCCCGCCGGTAGGCCGGTCCGGGTGAAGTTGACGACGGTCGTATTGCCGGACCAGACGAAGGCGGTCGTCAGGTCGGCAAACCCCGTTTCGTTCTCCCAGTAGGTCTCGTTGAACCAGTTGATGTAGCCGATCGTCACCGACGTGTAGACGTCGTAGAAGGTGTAGGTGTTGAACCCCGGCTGGCTGAACGTGACGACCGGACCCCCACTCGAGAATCCGATCGATTCCGAGTACCCGACGAAGGCGTAGTAGGCGTAGGGGTTCGGATCCCAGAGCAGGAGCGTGACGTTCTTGAACCAGGCGACCCCGTTCAGGCTGGTGCCGATCCAGTACGAACTGCCATACGACCCCGGGCCGCACGGGAAGATATTGCAGTACGTGTCATTCTCTTCGGCCCACGAGACGTAAACCCATCCGTTCCGGACGCCGACGACCGGGTTGTAGTAGAACGCGGGATTGCTGAACGTGGCAAAGTTCAGGTTCTGGGCCACGGTCGAGTCGTTCCACGCCGCCCCGCCGTCGTTGGACGCGGCCGCAAACACGGCGGACGCGCCGTAGGACGTCACGAGATCGCTCGCGTTGAACACCCCGAAGGCCCCGGCCCAGGTGACGTAGACATCGTTGGGGGACGCGTCACTCCAGGCGACCGACGTGGTCGGCTCCCACTGGTAGAGCGACGCGTAGCACCCGTTCCAGTAGTTCGGCGGCGTCGCATTGAGCCAGCCCGCGCACTGGAACTCCCCGGTGACGTTGGGGCTGACGACGACCGGCCCGACCCAGCTGGTCCCGTTGGTCGTTGAGGTCGAGACGACGATGTTCTCGCCGTAATCCCCGCAGGGGCCGAAGACGTTCACCTGGAAGCAAGTCCGGTTGGTCGCGTAGGCGACCGCCACTTTTCCTTGGGAGCTCACGGCGATGGACGGGGACATGGAGTGGAACCCGGCGGACGCATTCAGCCCGGGGAGAGTGACCGGGCCGGTCCAGGTGGTCCCTCCATCGACCGAGGTCAGCACCTCGAGGGCGATCGGGTGGGCGGGCGAGTACGGGTACGAGGTCGGGAGGGAGACGGCCGAGTTGTTGTCGATGTTCTCGTAGACGATGTAGATCGAGTCGCCGAACACCCCGACTTCTGGCCGAGAGATATTGCCGACCCCCGCGTTGGTCAACGTCACCGGGACGCTGAAGGAGGCGCCTGCCGTGGTTGACGTCGTAAAGGCGAGCGCGTCGGTCGACCGGTTTGCGAACGAGAAGGGGAACGTGATGTTCGTCGCGTTCCCGTAGTTGGCCTCCACGAACGCGCCGTAGATGTTCCCGTTGGAAGAAAGCGCGAAGGAGGGTTCGAGCGCCTGCAGGTACGCGCACGACGTGTTCCCGATCCAAACCGCGGGCCCGAAATTCGCCCCGGCGTCGGGGGAGAGCTTGAACGCGACCTGAGACGTTTCCACGTCGGGGGTATTCGAACAGCCGACCATCGACTGGTTGGACAGTACCGAGTACCCCACGCCGATCTCATTTCCACCCAGAGAGAGCGTGCTCGGGCTCTGGGCACCGGTGTAGCAGGTGCCGAAGTGTTCGAGGATGTTGTCGTAGTAGGTGTAGGGAGGGCTCGTGAACGATGAATTGTACACGCTCGAGTTGTGCTGGCACACCGAGCGATTCAGAGGAAGGTTAGCGAACGTGGTGTTGTTCTCGTAGAAGATTCCGCTTTCCCGCTGGACCCCCGCCTGCGGATGGATCGGCGCCACCGCGGTCGGGGCCGGGGCAGGCGCCGCGCTCGAGTGGGGAGTAGGTGCCGACCGTGCCCCCGGGGAAAATGCCGGTAGGCCACTCGCGATGCCCCCGAGCAACGAGGCGGCCAGGAAGAGGCCGACCAAGACGATCGCCAAAACGGCTGGGCTCGCCCGCCCCCGGAGACGGGAGCGGAACCCGGACGTATACACAAAAGCTCGCCAAGGGGTATGGCGTTAAAAACCGCTAGAAGGCGCTCCTCAGGAGCGCTCCCGCGTACGAGCAGGAGCCCCTAGAGGACGTGGCGGTCGAACTCCGCCGGGGGAAGGTCGAGGCCGACCGTTCCCATGAGGGCGGTGACCTCGGAAATGTACCGGGCCCGGGCCTCCTCGTTCGTCCATCGCTTCAGGCCGAACTCGATCGCGCGGCGGCTCGTCTCCGAGTTCGAATGGCCGAACATGTCGAGCGCCCGCGGATACCACTTGGTGACCGCCGCCTGGGCCTCGGCCTTCGACCCATAGTACTTCGGGCCATCCTTGACCATCCTCCGAAGCACACTGGACCCGAAATTGAGGTGCAACTGCTCCTCGGAGAGCATGAGCGGCATCGCCCGGGCGAGGGGCCCGTACGAACATTCCTGGAAGGCGCGCAGCTGGTACACCCCGACCCGATCGACGAAGCACGTGAACGCCCCGACGTCGCCCCATGTGTCGAACGGCATGTTGAACGCGTCCAGCTTGTGCTGGCCCTCGCGCTTGGAGAGAAGCTCGTCGATGAACTTCTGTCCGGTCTCGCCGAAGTCCCGCAGGATACGGCACGCCTGGAGTCCGTGTCTGGCTTCGTCGGCGACGATTCGGGACTCGATCCAGCGGTCTTCGAGCGTCGGCGCGCGGTCAAGCCAGGGACGGTGCTGCTGGATGGACGCGAACTCGGTGTCGGCCTGGACGACCATCAGCTTCACGATCAGTTTGGCGAGGTCGGGGTCGAGCTCCTCGGCCGTCTCGTACTTGTGACCCCCCGCCGCGGAACCCCAGAGGATCTCCCGGACGGGCGCGACCGTCCCGCCTTCTTTCAGACTGCTGGCCCCGGCCCGCGCCGGACCGGGAGGAGCGGGAGTAGCCATGGGAAACCTCGAGGGTGAAATGCCTCAGCGGCCCTTAAAGTTGGGCTTGCGCTTCTCCGCGAACGCCGCGAGTCCTTCCTTCGCGTCCTCGGTGATGAAGAGTCGGTTCTGCAACTCGCGCTCGAGGGCCAGACCGGAGGTGAGCGGCTCCTCGACCCCTTCCATGACCGACCGCTTGATGAGGTTCACCGCGCGGGAGGGACCGTGGGCGAGGGCGCTGGCGTACGCCTGGACGTCGTGGGCGAACGACTCCTTCGGGTAGACGTAGTTGACGAGACCAATCTGGAGGGCCTCGTCCGGGGTGATGAGCCTCCCGGTGATCATGAGGTCGAGGGCGCGCGACGCCCCGATGAGCCGTGGGAGACGTTGAGTCCCCCCCGTCCCGGGGAGTACCCCGAGGGTCACTTCGGGCAGACCGATCTTTCCGGAATCCTTCGCCATCATCCGCAGGTCGGTGGAGAGGGCGATCTCAAGCCCGCCTCCGACACAGTGGCCGTTGATCGCGGCGATGACGACCTTGGGCGTCTTCGCGAACTTATCCAGCGTCTCCTGACAGTACAGGCAGAACATCGCCTTGAAGTCCGGGGCCGCCTGCTTCAGCATCTCGATGTCGGCCCCCGCGCTGAAGAAACCGGGCACCGAACTCTCGAGCACGATCACCCGCGCCGTATCGTCGAAGCGCAGCTCCTCGATCGCGGCGTGCAGTTCCTTCATCATGTCGAGGTCGTAGGTGTTGGCCTTCGGTTTGCCGATCTCGATGTGCCCTACGTGGTCCTCGACCTTGGTCCGGATGAACTTTCCCTGCATCTCGTTGCCTCCGCCCCCGCGCGGACGACGGTCCGCACCGCCGGGGGCGGATAACGCCGACGCACCGGACGGCGTCCGTCAGTGGGCCGTGGGCCCCGGTCGACGACGTCGTTCCTCGACGTGGCCGTCCGGGAAACCGATGAGGACCCGGTCCGCGAGCCCGAGGAACAGTCCCACCTCCACCACACCCGTTCGGGCCCGCAGGGAAGTGAGGGTCTTCACCGGGTCGTGGAGGGGGGTGGCCGGAACGAGGTCAAGGATCTCGTTGCCGTTGTCCGTCAGATACGGCCGGCCATCGTCCCGACGGCGGGCGTGGACGGAGAACCCGTCGCGGGCGATCGCGCGCTCGAGCGACGCGCGGGCGAACGGCACGACCTCGACCGGGATGGGGGCGCGTTCCCCGAGGTGGCGGACCAGCTTGGTCGGGTCGACCAGGATGATGACCTCGGCGGAGTGCTCCGCGAGGAGCTTCTCGCGCAGCAGGGCTCCGCCGCCCCCCTTGGTCAGGTTGAGCTCGTCGTCGACCTCGTCCGCCCCGTCGATCATCCGGTCGAACCGGTCGTCGGCGCGGAGGCCCCGGACCACGATGCCGAGCGACCGGGCCAACTCCTCGGTCGCGGTCGAACTCGCGACACAATCGAACGAGACGCCCGGGAACCGGGCCGCGAGCGCGCGAACCGCCTCCGCGGCGGTCGAGCCCGTGCCGAGGGCGAGCCGCTCCCCCGGCCGTACGTCCTCGACCGCCCGTCGAGCCGCCGCCGTCTTGGCACGCTCGAGGGCGGGGTCCACGCGGAGGTCAGGGATGGCGACTATTGAGCCCGGCGGAGCGACATCCCTAAGTCGGGAGTGTCCTCCCGGACCCGATGCCCTCTCGACGGCCCGCGATCCGGCCGGCGGTCGTCGTGTCGATCGGGGGTTCGGTGCTCGTCACCGGGTCGGACGACGTCGCCTATTTGCGCGACCTGTCCGCCCTCCTGCGGGAGTGCGGCCGGCGGGGACCGCTCGCGGTGACCGTCGGCGGAGGACGGACCGCACGCGAGTACATCGGCTTCGGACGGGCCCTCGGTCTCACCGAGGTCGAGCTGGACGAGATCGGGATCGACGTGACCCGCGTCCACGCCCGTCTGCTCGCGGGCGCGGTCGGTCCGCCGACCCCGGACCGGGTGCCAACCTCGGTCCGAGAAGCCGTCCATGAGCTCCACCGGGCTTCACCGGTCCTTCTCGGGGGAACCGAACCCGGCCACACTACGGACGGAGTCGCCGCGTTGCTGGCGGTCCGGCTGAGGGCCTCTCGGGTGGTCAACGCCACGGACGTGGATGGGGTGTACGACCGCGACCCCCGGACCCACCCGAACGCGAAGCGACGGAATTCGCTCTCCTGGCCGGAGTTCCGCGCCCTCGTGCATCGGGCCACGACCGGCACTGCCGGCCAGAACTTCCTGTTCGACCGACTCGGTGCCGACCTCCTCGCCCGGTCGGGAATCCCGCTCTTCATCGTGGCCGGCCGCGACCTCCCCAACCTGGGTGCCGCCATCGACGGCGGTCCGTTCGAGGGCAGCCGGATCGGAGTCTAGTCGCGCCCCGGAGGAGCTTTACTACGCGGCCGACTCCGAACGCCGTGCACCGCATCGTCTTCCTCGGCCCCCCGGGAGCAGGTAAGGGGACCCAGGCGGCGATCCTCGCCAGCGCTCTCGGGATCCCTCACCTCTCCACCGGCGACCTGTTGCGGGCGGCCGTGGCCGGGAGGACCCCGCTCGGGCTGGCGGCGGAGGAACACATGCGGGCGGGACGCCTGGTGCCGGATTCGATCGTCCTCGAGATCCTCGGGCAACGTCTCGGTCGGGCCGACGCGGCCGCGGGGTTCCTCCTCGACGGGTTTCCCCGGAACCTGGCGCAAGCGGAGGCTCTCGACCGCCGAACGCCCTTGGACGTGGTCGTCTCCTTCGAGATTCCGACCGTCCTCCTACTGACCCGTCTGACCCAACGCCGGACGTGCCCGAAGTGCCATACGGCGTACAACCTGACGACCCGCCCGCCGAAGGTCCCGAACCGCTGCGACCTCGACGGCACCGAGCTCATGCACCGCCCCGACGACCGCGCGGAGGCGGTCCGTACTCGGTTGGAGGTCTACCGGGTCGAGACGGAACCCTTGCTCCGGTTCTATCGGGGCCGGGGCCTGGTTCGGTCGGTCGACGCGACCGGTTCCCCCGAAGCGGTCGAGGCGCGCGTTCGATCCGCCGTGGGCTGACCGGTCACGTCCCGAGCCGGAGCACCTCCGCGTGGCCCCACCGGGCACCATCGCGGTCGAGGCGAACCCCTTCGAGCGGGCCAAGGGTCGGACCCCACCGAGCGACCCGCTCGCCGGCGACCCCGGTCGCCCCCAATTCGACGAGGCCGGCATGGGAGATCACGAGGAGGCGACCCCCTTCGGGGACCAGCGTCAGCTGGTGCGCCAGGAGCGTCGCAAGTCCCTCCGCGCACTCCCGGACCTCGACCACTTCGGCGACCATCCGCACGAACTCTCCGAACGTCGAAGGAGGCTCCCGCTCGAGGAACCGGGCGACCGGATCCGGGAGCGCCCCCAGCTCCGGGATCTCGGCGTCGACCGCGAGCCCCATTGCGACGGCGGTCTCCACGGCCCGCGGTTTCGGAGAAGTCACGACGCGGTCGAACGGCCCCGAGGAGCGACCGACGCGTCGGGCCAACTCGATCCCCTCCGGACTGAGGTGGACGTCCCCCGGCCGGCGAAGACTGTGACGTCGGTGGATGACGGAGCGCACGGAGAGCCTCCTCGTCCTCGAACCTTCGTCAAGTTTATAGGCCACGGCCTGCTCGAGAGGCCATCCCGGCTTAGCTCAGTGGTAGAGCGGGGGACTGTAGGCGTGACTGCCGGGAAACCGGCGGCCCCCGTGGAGATCCTCAGGTCGCCTGTTCGAGTCAGGCAGCCGGGACTGGGGACCCCGTTCGGTCGGGGCATCGCTCCGTTCAGCCGGAAGGGATCGCCGGCGGTGCGACCTTCGCGACCAGCGCCGGAAACCCTTCCCGAACGGTCGGATATCGGAGGGTGAGGCCCAAGCGCTCCTTCGCCCGGCCGTTCCGGGCCCGGCGGGAGCTCGAGAAGGTCTCGGCGTTGATCCGTCCGACCGCGAGCGAAGCGACCCAGACGGGAACCCTCCGCCGGACCGGAGGACGGCCGAGCGCCGACGCAAGAACCCCCTGCCACTCCCGCTGACGGATCGGCTCGTCATCGGTCACCAAGTACTCCTCCCCGGGCTCCGCCCGCTCGACCGCCGCTCGGATCGCGTCCCCGACATCGGGGGCGGAGACGAGCGACGAGAAATTCGAACCGGAGCCGACCAGGACCCCTCGGTCCGCACGGATCCGGTCGACGAACCCGGGAAACCACCCGCTTGAACCGTAGATGAGGCCCATCCGAAGCACCACCACGGGCAGGCCCCACTCGGTCCGCGCCTGGGCGAGGAGCCCCCGGGCCCGGACGCCCAAGTGAGAGTACCCCCGGAGCGTCGCGGCCTTCGGGGCTTTCTCGTCGAACCACGCGTCGCCCGTCGGGGCATAATCCTCGAGTCCACTGAGGGCGATGTACCGGCGGAGCCCGGGCGCCCGTTTTCGGACTTGGGCGAGCAGGGCCATCGCCATGCGTCGCCGGTCCTCCGCGGCCGCTCGCGCGATGCCGACGGTGAGCCGACCGGGGACGCGGACCTGTGTCGCATCGACGACGGCCGTGGCCCCGTCCAGCGAAGCGCCCCACGCTCCGGCATCGATGAGGTCGCCGGCCACGACCGCAACCCCCGGGCCGAACTCCCCTGCGACCGCTTCGGGACGCCGGACCAACGCTCGGACTTCGTGACCATGGAGGGCCAGGGCTCGGACCGCCGCCGAGCCCACGAGGCCGGAAGCCCCGACGACGAAGACCGTCTCGCGCGTCACGCCCCCTCCGTGGCTCGGACGCGTACTGGGTTCATTCGTCCTGCCCGAGAGGGATGCGGTTGTCGGGACTATCCGATTAGTTCAAATCCCCGCAACTAACGCGTCTAGTGGACCTCGACTTCATCCCTATTTCCCCTTTCTCAACTCGTTGGCTTTCCCCGAGATTGGCTCTCTGCCCGTAAACTCGGGCTCATGCCCGAAAACCCCGTCTGACACGGGGTGCTAATCCTATGCCCAGGGGGAAGCGATTGTCGGCCGATGGCGTGGCGTTGACTTGGGCCATCCTGATTGTCGTTGGGGAAATTGCGGTAGGGTGCTGACGACGTCTTTGGAGCTGCCAACGACCTGGGTCGTTGTATCAATTGTACTGGGGGGTGCCCTAATCTATGCACTTAGTGTTTGGGCTTCGACCGAGTCAGCCAACGGACGTACGCGCCGACTGTCCCCATCGAAAGTACGGAAATAATGGTTACCCCCGCCAACCGTGAAAGAGTCCCGAGTGGGGCCGTCTGCGAAGCGATTAGACCGGGGGTGAAGGAGAACGCGACGGCGATTAATGGGGCGACAATGAGCATGAAGACGATTAAGACGTAGAATCCGACTCCCCGCGTGGCATACAGGTGGCCTGCGAATACATTAATCCGTCTCGGTCCCGTCCGAATGAATCCGGTTAGAGCGACGTCCGTTGCAACGAAAGTAGTGGTTGCAAGGAACGAGTAGATTAGGATCTCTGGAAGAAAGTATCCAATTAGAAGCAGCGTGGCCGAAGTGGTTAAGATCGCTGCGGGAAGATGGCGCAATGGTGTATCGTCGGATTCCTGTTCGGCCTCAGAGGCTCGATTCGGACGCGAGTGCCACCGTGGCATCGATCTGGGCCTCAGAGATCACTGGCTGGGAACGGTCCAGGTCAGCAGAATCATCCCCATCCCATCATCTGTCGAAGCTCGAAGGAGTACTACCTCAACTTTATCGTATCCTTATCGGGTAAAGTTCGCGAGTGCGAAATCTCGATTCGAATAGGCTCCAGCTCTCTCAACCTTTGGATTACAAACTCCTTGTCACGAAAGATGCTTCCGAAGGTCGTCTCCCAGTTTCGACTATCAGTGATTATCTTCCCGTAGTCCTTGAAATCGACAAAATGAATCAAGTCTGTTTCATCCGGCTTCGTCCATGGCCATTGTCGCTCGCGTTGAAGCCGCCGGTGTTCAGCTTGATCCCTGACCGGCTTTGGTACCAGATCGGCCCACCAGGAGGGGGATTGTTTCGATAACTCGTGACTGATGTGTTGCTGTAGCGCACGTTCGAATGAGCGCAAAATGGCAGCTCCGTCTTCGGCCGTCTGAGTATTGGTTTGGGGAGCTCGGGAGGGCTTAGGAAGGTCATTGGGTGAGGTGTAACTGACTCGGTCAATCACTATCAGGCATCGATTGGCCATTGTTTGAGGGCGCACCGACCCCCGGGCCGCAGCTAGAGCGTGAAGGAGTCGCAGGCGATCGTCACTCTTGATCGCCCCTTCTAAACCTCGAATCTCGGACTCCACTTCTGACAGGATTGCTTGGGCTTGGTTCCTTGAGTGAGTGATCGCCCGTTGACGCATCGCTTGTAGATTGTTCCAAGAAATACTTCGAACAAACGACTGGCCCGGCCTCTTTCGACCAAACAAACTCTGAGTTACCGCCCCTCCAAGTTCTGTTAGTGCATAGCCCGCAATCGAAGAGTCGGGACGAACGACATGACGGCTCGGGTTGGGCTGCTCCGCGAGCCTTTGGGCTTGAACCCTGAGCGAGTTTAACCGCGAACGTGCGGCCGATAGGCGGTCGGCCGATTCGGACATCCGGTTTACTTATTGCCTGGGTGCGATTCAAGCGTCGTCAATCGTATGGACTACCGTCAGAATTAGCATATAGACTGGAACTCTATCCTCCCTAACATGGCACCACGGAAGAAGCGCGTTAGCTTTATCGCCAAGGTCAAACGGCCGAAGAAGGTGAGAGTATCCTTCAAGGCGAAGGGTAAGAGGGTTCAGTTTGGCGCAACGGTGAAGAGGAAAAAGAAGGTTCGGGTTTCGTTCCGGGCACGGCGCAGTTAGGTCGGTGTGGATGACTGGATAGCGGGGAAGGTAGCGCCCCGTCGCTCAAGCCTCGCGACCAAGATTTTGAACGCAGGTCAGCGGCTCGCAAAGATATTCGGGTTGGTCGTGGTCCCGACACTGCGCCCGGGAACACACCTCATAGACCAGACCGAGGGGTTGGCCCGAAGGTCGACCTAGCGTGTTCGACTTATTCGTAACCTCCTACCACTAGCTGTGAAGGTTCCGTGCGATAACCGCGGAAAGCGGGGCTGACCAAAGCACGGAGAACCCTGAAAGAAAAGCCATCGTGAGGGCGAACCAAGACGGGGACCAGACGTCCGGACCTAATGCGCCTAGTACCAGGAGTTCGAAGGGAATCACGTAGGCGGCGATCATGAACGCTACGCGAAAGAAGCGACGGATGGTCGGATCGTCAATCCCAATCATGTTTCTTTCTGAAACGGAACAAGGTCGTCCCGAACTTGAGTGTCGGGGCACTTTCAGGATGGGCACTCCGCTTAGGGCGAGTCTTGAACACCGGGCTCAGTTCGATTTTTCTCGCCACAACCTATCTGACCTGCGTTCGGTTGCTCAGGGCCAGGAATTGTCACCCGCTTCCACCCCAAAGCGCTGCTGGCCGTCGCGCTCTAGTATCGCTGAAGGTTGATGTGGCAACACCTGACGCAGCCGGGCCAAAGCCCGCGGCGATCCAGCGCGCGTCGGAAAAATTTTGCGCGTTGTCCCGTCCATATAGAATCGAGCGGTTCAGAGCGGACATGTCCAATGGGCCAATTCACCCACTGATCTGGACAGAAAACCGCGGTTCCGTCCGCCCGAATATTGATACCAGTCCAAGGTTTAGCACAATGCTTGGCAACTGAAAAGTTCGGGTCGGAATAGTATCGTGCGCCTTCGTCGGGCGTGAGCCGAGGAGCTTGATACATTACAAACGGCCAAAGGGCACGCTCACTCTGAATCAGCTCGGTTACGACCGACCTGCCGTACTCGGGCCCGGGCATCGCCATCAAGTGACCCTTGGCATCCGTGTCCACCTCGCCAAAATCCTCCAGGAGGGCCCGAGAGTGGGCGTCCAACATCGCTTGGTCCGCGAACCAAAGGTGTTGAACCCTGAGCTGGTCGAAACCCGCAGATCGCACGATCTCCCCAAGCTCCCGAGTCCTTCCCCGTGTGGCCTGGGTCATGGTAGCATTGACCCACACCC
>JAKIWQ010000029.1 GCA_022749935.1 Thermoplasmata archaeon
ACGACCGCGAGCGCCGTGACGGAGTTGGCGAAATCGATCCGCACCGTCGCCGAGTTGGCCGACCCCGCCCCTTGAACGGTCACGTACTCCGTGCCGGAGAGGGCGACGGAGCTGCCGTTGAGCGTGATCGACCGACCCCCCGGGAGGTGGAACATCCATTCCGACGTCGAGGCCCACTTGGCGATGTCGGCCATGGAAAGATAGACGGTCGTATTGTTCACGTCTCTCGAGACGTTCTCGACGGTCGCCGAGAGGACGAACCCGTGCGGGACCGGGTCGCCATTCACGATGGTGAAGTTGAGGCTGGCGTTGACGGGCAGGGCCGGCGTCGAGGGCGAGTATCCGACGGCGCCGGTCTCGATCGAGACCATCCCCGTAGGAGTGTAGAGGGGTTGCACGACGAAGCCGGTGATGAGGACCGCGACCACCACGGCCCCCACGACGTACCGCTTCGTGTCCAGGGGCGAGACGTCGTTGAGGGGAGGCGGGTGACGCACCCCGAGGAGGAGGATGAGGATCCCGAAGAACAGCCACCCGGTGTAGAAGATCCCGAACCCGAACAGGAGGATGACCGTCCCGTAGCTGACGAATCGGATCCGGTCGCCAAAGAGCGCGCGGAAGATGTGGCCCCCGTCCAGTTGTCCGGCCGGGAGGAGGTTGATCGACGTGACGAAGATTCCGACCCATCCGGCCAGCGCGAGCGGGTGGAGGGAGAGCAGCGAGTGGGGGAAGAACAGGGCGAGGAACTCCCAGAAGAGGGAAGGTCCGATGACGAGGCTCCCGTAGCTCACGCCGAAGATCGTGGGGCCGCAGTACGTCACCGAGGGGGCGGCCGAGTGCGCCGAGAGGTAGAGTCCGACGATGGCGATGGGGATCGACGTGACGAACCCCGCGAGGGGACCGGCGGCGCCGATGTCGAAAAGGGCCTTCTTGTCCGGGAACGGCTCCCGGATGCTGATGAACGCCCCGAACGTTCCGAAGAGGAACGGGGGCGGGAGCGGGATGAAGTACGGGAGCGACGCGTCGATCTTTCGGCGACGGGCCATGAAGAAGTGGGCCAGTTCGTGGAGCCCGAGGATCGTGAGGACCGGAACTGAAAAGAAGAGCCCGCCGTAGAGGAAGTCCAACGGCGCGAGAGTCTCCTGGCCGACGTAGACGAGCCAGATGAGCGCTCCCGCGAGCGTCGTGGTCGCGACGGTGGCGGCCAGTAAGGCAATGTTCACCCAGTCGCGACGGTTTCGTTGGCGGGGCCGAGGTACGACCTCGAGGAAGTCCTCGCCCATCTGCCGTCGGAGGATCGGGACGTAGCCGGCGGCCCAGAGTTCTCTCCGAAGTCGGTCGAATTTGGGTTCCAGGGTCGTAGGGTCGACCTGGACCGCGAGGATGAGGGATTGAGGTCCGACCCGGGTGTCGTAGATCGGGAACTCGGTGCCGACGATCCGTCGGATCCGGTCGAGCTCCGAGCCACCACCGGAAGGGATCGGCCCCGGCGTGGCCCGCACGGCGCTAAGCCCCCGCCGGGGGGGTAGTGGCGGACTTCTTCAGTCGCTTCGCCCGCTCCTTGGAGGAGTACCCGCAGGTTTCCTCGAGAAATCGGTTGTAGCGCGCGATGGTCTCCCGAGCGACCTCCTCTGAGACCTTTGGGTTCATCGTGACTTCGACCAGGAGGTCCCGCCCCTCGGCATGGACCGCGATGCGGGTGATCGCACCCCAACTCGCCGTCCGGTCGGGGCCGGCGGCGCCGACGGACTCAAAGTGGGTCCCCAGGATTCGGTCGAGAGCTGCCGGTGCGAGATTCGGTCGGTGACTGGGACGGACCGGATACTTCTGCACGGTGCGGCCTCGAACGGGATACTCGATAAAAGGTTGCCCGAATCGGTGAGGTCCGGCGAGAGGCCGGCGGGGTGGGAACCAGTTCGGGTGGCTCCCCGGCGCTCCTCAGACTGTCTCGATCTCGAAGAGCACGCGGTACCCGCGCAACCGCCGCGTAACCTCGTCGGAGAGGTCGAGCACCTGGTCGTGCGTCGCGTTCCCGGCCCAGTCGAACACGAAATCGTAGTTTCCCTGTGTAGGGACGAAACCGATCGACTTGAGCCGACCGGCGATCTCCGACGGGCTCGCTCCCTCGCTGTCGAAGGTGACCCGCAGATATGTTTCCATCGGGGGACGGAGGAGGGGTCGGGTCTAAAACGGTTGCTTTTCGGACGCGTCCGGAATCGGTCGAAGCGCTCCCCGGAGCCCGCGAGATAGTTCTTGGGGGGTGGTGCCGTTCACGTGGACTGGAGTCAGGCGCACTCGAGCGGACCGCTCCTCGACCGTCCAACCTCCCCGGCGGCCCGGTCGGACCGTGACCCGGAGTTCCTCCCCCGTTCCACGAGCATAGGACCTGTCGCTCGGCCGAGGTGTCCCCCTGCCTCCTGTCGGTCGACGGGTGGAACCTCGAGTTACGACCGCAGAGGGAAAGATCGACCGAAGAGCCCGCTCGGCGGGGGGCGAGTCGGAGGGCTGCGATGTTACAAGTCCAATCCGAATCCGAGCGATGCGGCGTCCGCGTCGGTCGATGACGCCCGACCGTATCCGTCGAGAGGACACGGGGAGGAGGTCGTCGGCGAGCACGAGCGGGACGAGGACCACGGGGACGGGAGACAGACCCCGACGCCGGCGCTCGGCGTTCACGGCGCGTCCGCCCCGCTTCGTATCGGCCGATACCACCAGAACATCGACCCCGGGGCGGACGGAGCCGCCGAACGGTTCGTTCAGTGGGACGATGCTCCATCTCCGACCCGGGTGGTGCCGACGCAGGTAGGCGGCCAGCGCCCGGTGGCGGGCCGCGTACGCCTGGATCAGGAGACCGTCGGGCTTCGGGTGGGCGGTGAGGTAGGCAGAGGTGGTCAGGCCCACCGCGACGGTTCGGCCAAGGCGGAACGCGGTATCGAGGAGCGCCGCGTGTCCAAGGTGGAGCCGGTCGAACGTGCCTCCCAGGACCGCCCGGCCGAACCGCTTCACGGTCGACCCCGGTTCAAACGAAGACCGAGAGGAATACGATGGCGACGAGCGCGATCGCTCCGTACATCATGTAGGTGTAGATCCGCCGCGATCGGACCATGTCTTCGCGCTTCGTCCGGCAGGCCTTCGAACAGGTCTCGTCGTCCAGGTCGCACGCGCGTCCACAGACCTTGCAATGACGATGCTGGGCGTCGATCCCCACGAGGGATTACGAGGTCGGACCGGACCTTAACTTTGGCTCCCGCCGCCCCGACCGGTGCGAGGCGCCGGACGACGTGCGGGGGTCCGATCTTCGGAGGGAAGATGCGGGTCGAGCGGATTGGCCGGGTCCTCGTCAAACGCTGCGTAGGGGGCCTCCCGGTTGCGCGGGCGGCCGAGCAGGTCGAGGTCGGGGTCGTCGCTGCCTCCGGAGGGCCGGCGGCCGGTGCGTCGGCCGCTCGCCCGCCGGACCTCCTCTTCGGAGGGAACGTACCCGGTTCCGGCCTCCGCCATCTGCCGAACGAGGTTCAGCCAGATCTTGCCCTGGCTCGTGACGGTGGATTCCAATCGCTCCCGGAGCTCCGCCTGCTCGTCGCGCAGCTCGGTCTCCATGCGCCGAAGCTCGCGCGCGAGGTCGCGTCGCAGGTCCGTGAGGGTGGCCGACCCGAGGCCGGAGGAGACGGTCTTCTCCAATTCCTCGATACGGACCCACGTCTTGCGGACCAGGGGGAGCATCCGGTCCGACATCACCTGGATGCGACGGTCGAGGTCTTCCACGTCGTGGCGGACCTTTTCCTCCGTCTTCCCAAGGTCGGTCTCCCGCTCCCGGATCTTGGCCTCGACGGATTCGAGACGGGTGATGGAGGAGCCCTGGTCGGTGCGCATCCGGTTCTCGAGGTCGACCAGGTTTCGATTGTGCTCGGCCCGGCTTTCACCGACCGCGCGGGTCACGCGCTCCCGTACGGCGGCGTCGAAGCGGGTCGAATCGATCGTCCGCGCGAGCGCCTCGTCGACCTCGGCCTTGAGCCGGGCGAGGAGCTCGACGTACTTTCCCCGCTCCCGTTCCTGGTCCTCCCGGATCTTCTGATCGAGGTAGGACTGCATTCGGACCTGAAGCCCGGCGAGGGATTTGCTCTGGGTCTCGGAGACCTGGGCGAGCCTTGCCTCCCGGTCGATCTCGAGGCGTTTTGTACTTTGGGCCAACCGTTCGTCCAGCTGGGTCCGCGCCGTGAGGACCTGCCCGGCGAGCCGGCCCTCGATCTCCTTCCCACGGGTGTCGACGTTCGCGCCGATCCGTTGTTCCACGACCTTCGCGCGCCCTTCGACCAGGATACCGACCTTCTGCTCGAGCTCGCGCGCATCGCGCGCGCGGCGCTGGTCGAGCTCGGCGAACCGGCCGTCGATGAGGGACCGGACCCGGGCCTCGATCTGCTCGCGAAGGGCTGAGTTCTGCTCCTTCGCCTCGGAGACTTCGAGTTCCAGTTGAGCGACCAGGGCCGCGCGCAACTCCTCTTCGGTGTGCGCGGACCGGGCTGTCAGTTCCTCGGCCCATTGCTTGAGTTCCTGACGAAGCGCGGAGGCCCACACCTCTCCCGCGGCCTTGACCGTCTGTTGGATCTTGTCGGAAAGTTCCGCGAAGCGGGGGTCGGCGTTCGACCGGATCCGCCGTTCAACCTCACCGGCCACCTCATCCGGAGGGGGCGGCGGCGGGCGGGCCTCGAGGACCGCGAGCCGGCTGGCGAGGTCGGTTTGAACCTCGTACAGGGCACGGGTTCCCGTTTGGTTCGCCTCGGTAAGGCGGGCATCCAGCGTCGCCCGCCAGGTCGCATCGCTCTCTCGGACCGCGCTCGCGATCCGTTCGTCCAGCGCGGCCCCGTTCGAGGGCCCGGAGCCGGGCGGGGGCGGAGGCGGCGGGAGGCCGGAGGTAGACGAGGAATCGGAGGTCAGGGCCCCCGTCGAAGGCTCGGGCGAGGAGGACGGGAAGAGCGAGGGGTCGGTCTGGATGGAGACCGGGACCGAGAGGGAACCGGAGTTGGGGACATCAATATCGGGGGGCCGTTGGAGCCACGGGGGGAGCGTGGTCGACACCGGTCCGCTCTCGAGCAGGGGAGCGGCGACGGAACCGGCGCTGCTCGCCTCCCCTTCGACGCGCGCCTTGACGTATTCACTCGCCCGCCGTCCGGTCTCCCCGCTGAGCGGGATGGACCGGCCCCGGGGGCGCGAGATCAGGAGGGCCGCGGTCTCCATGGCGGTTCCGATCCGCCACATTTCTTTGCGTCGGTCCCGACCGGCTTGACGGTCCGCGTCCGCGAGGAGCGCGCGGAGACGGGGTCCCTCGACCAGGTCGACCCGGCGGCTGACCTCACTGAGCTTCTCGTCCGTGTGGTCCCGAGCGTACTGGAGGACGAGCGGGAGCGCGTCCTTCCCCCGTCCGGAGGGCGGACGAGTGATATCCCGGAGGGAGACCGGGGCTGCCTCCCACCCCTGGATTCGCTTGGCGTGTCGGTCTCCTTGGGCCTCGGCCCGGGGGACTCGCATGACCGCGAGAGCCAGGGGGAGTTGTTCGGTGAACTGATGCATGTCGACCTTCGCGACGGGCAAGAAGTAGGGGAAGACGAGGAACGCGCCGAGCGCTACGAGCGAGGTGGGAAGGGTCCGGACCAGCTCGAGGGCGACCGCGTTGACCGCTTCCCAATGATCGCCGGCGACGAGCACGACCGGCTCCGTCGAACCTCGGTGGAAGAGGAACCCTTCCCCGACCCCTTGGTAGACCTGGGTGTCGGGCTCGGAGGTCGGCTTGGAGGAGTCGGTGCGACCCCCCATGGTCGCATGGGCCCGAAGGACCGCCGCCCCGAACTCACCGGTCGCGACGAGGGCGGCCGTGTCGAAGACGAGCGTCTTCATGCCGATGCGGGGCCGGTCCTCGGTGGAGAGGAACATCCGGCCGACGCACGTGTAGCGTCCTCCCGCCGCCGGATAGAGGAAGAGATTCGGGTAGTAGGAGAGCGGTTGGGAAGGGTCGGGGTCCCAGTAGTCGTGCGTGTCCGCGACGTTGACGGTGAGGTTTCCCACGACGCGGATCGCTTCGAGGGTTTCTCGGCGGCCCGCGAAGTCGTCCGGGATGGTCGTGTAGCCGGGGCTCTCGGCCTCGTTGTCGACCTGGCGGCACCAGACGACGGCGATCGGGGTGTGGGCCCCGGGGTTCGCGGCGTCGCCCGGTGTCATCACGCCCCCTTGGTCGCCCGCCGCTCGAGAACGCGCTCGCACGCCCGGGCCAGCGGGAGCGTCGTGTTCACCATCACCGGTACGCCCATGGTCGGGCTGCCGACCGACGGAGCTTCCTGCCCGGCGTCCCCGACGAGGAGGGGATGTCCCCCACCGGTGGAGACCGCGCTCGACACGAGGAAGACATCCGACTTGGTCGAGAGCCCGCGGCCCTCCTGGGCCACGAGGATCGTCCCCATTCCGCCGCCGTCCCGCCGGAGGAGGAAGTCGACCGTGTCGAACGTGCTCCGGAACGTTCGCTCCCGGACCGACTGCTCGACCTCGGTGTAGAACTCCTTCAGCTTGTCGGCCTTGGAGATGGCGATGACGAGGGGGAGGTTCCGCGTTCGAACGTATTTGAACACCCCGCGAGCGAGGTTGACCTGTTGTGCCTGGTCGTGGAGCGAGGGGAGAGCGGGCGAGAGGAGGAGAATGATCGCGTCGGCGCCGTGGACGAATCGACCGAGGAGGGTCAGGCCCCGCCGCCAGAGGTCCCGCCGGTCGGGCCGCCAGGAATCGAAGTGCGGAATGACCCGGCAGCTCTTCTCCGTGACCTCGGCCGTGTCGGAATCGATCCAGAGTCGGTCGTAGGTGAAGTAGTCGGCGATGATCCCGCCCGCCTCGTCGATGGTCTGGAGCTCCATCGGCTTCGAGCCGGCCTCCCCTCCGGGAGCGCCGTAGCGGAAACGCATCTTCATCTCGACGAACTGGTTGAACTTGGTCGGCAGCGGGTATTTGGTGAGGACGCCCTGGTCCTCGCGGCCGGCCGCGAGCTCGACCCAGAGTTTCTTCCGGTCCTCCATCGGCCGGTTCACGTAGAACCGGCTGGTCGTCTCGAGGCTCCCCTCGGGGTCGGTCGGGTCGGTGGTCTCGTAGGTCGTCTCCTCGAGAGCCACGTCGTTGTCGAGATCCCCGTAGATGGGCAGTTGACCGCCGTCGGCGCGGGCCGGTACGTAGAGGATCGGAAGGTTGAGGCCGAAGTGGCCGGCGAGGAAGCGGAAGTAGGTCGTCTTGCCCGACGCAGGAATCCCCACGACGGCGATACGGGCGGTGTCGGGGCCCTTCTTGGATTCCCGTTTCGTCCCCGCCGCGCGTCGGGTGCGCGTGGTGACCTTCACCTCTCCCATGAATCGTGCTCCCTACCGCATCTCGGCGAGGCATATCTCGATGAAGTCTAGCGCACCCTCTGCGACGGGCCCGGCGGAGGCGAGGTCGAGTCGGGCGTCCTGGAGCTGGCCGAACACCTGTTCGACGGCGGCTTCGTGCTTGACGGCGGCGTCCTGGAGGTCCCCCTCGTTAGCGAGCTGGGTCAGCTGGTACGTCCCGCGGAGCTCCATCAGCTTGGTGAACAGGTCGATGAGGCGGGCCCGCACTTCGGGACCGGCCTCGGTCAAACGGTGTTCGGTCTCGTCAATGAACCGCACCAGCGTCTCGGTCTCCTTGTCGTTCTGCATCCGGGCCTGGAGGAGCGCGAGTCGACGGAGGATCCGGGTCTGCGAGCCGGGGGGGAGTTTGTCGACCTCGGCCCAAGCGAACAGCAGCGCTCGGGCGGCCTCCACGATCGCTCGACGCGCGAACTGGATACGAGCTTCCCAATAGAGGCGGGTGACCGGCGGCAAGACCGGCCCTGCGCGTTGCAGGAGGGTGAGGGCCCGGTCGGGCTGCCCGGCCAGGTACGCTTCGACGACCTCGCCGAGGGGGCCGTACCGCTCCTTGAGGTAGACGGGCGTCGTGGCGCCCCCCGACCCGGCGATCACGTCGATCTCGAGGTCGGGGACCTCGGAGTACGTCGGGCTCGTGGGAGGGGCGGTCGCAGCGGAATGGAGGCGGGAGACGGTCGCGTGCTGTTGAGGTTCCTTCAGGGCCCGGGCAGCGTTCGCGGCATGGCGGGCGAGTTCCTCCGGGTGGAGCTCCTCGATGGGGCGGTCGTCCTCGTAGCCGACATCGATGAACGCGTTGACCATCTGGGAGAACAGCTGGGTTCCGGTGGTGACCTCTTGGTAGGTGAAGGCGGCGGGTTGTCCGAGTGCCGCGGCTCGAAGGGTCATCTGGCCAAGGAGCTGGTGCACGCGGCCCGCGTCCACGCCCTTGTCCCGTTCGTCCCCGCTCCCGATGCCGATGACGCGGAGCGTGAGGTTCGACCCCGCCGGCAACAGGTACGGGACTAGGTCGACCCGGCCCTGCGGGACCGCCGCCTGGCCCTCGGTACGGACGTCGAACCGTTGGGAGGCGTTGTCCCATCCATCGGTCACGAGGACGAGGTTGCCCTGGACTCCGTGGGTGCCCATACGCAACAGATCGGCCCCCACGGCGAGCGCATCCCAGATCGCGGAGCGGCCGCTGGGTTGGAGGAGAGAGATCAGGTTCTCCACGTACGGGAGATTCTCCTTGTGCATTTCCCCGAGGGGCACGGGGGCCCGCACGGTCTCGGTGAACGTCACGAGGCCGAACAGGGAGCCGTTGTTCGCAGCATCCTGGAGGATGCGGAAGACGGCCGTCCGGGCGACCTCCACCTTCTGGTGTTCGCCCTTCTCCGTCCCGGGCTCGGGCAACGGGGCGAGCATGCTCTTGGACAGGTCGAGAACGAGCACGTGTCGCTCCCGCGTGGGAGCGACCGGGGTCCCGCCGGCGCCATCCTGCATCCCCAAAAAAGACTCCGGAACCGGGCGGGCCCGGGCGAGTTCAGGGACCCCCCCGAACGATTCCGCCATTATGCACGCACTCAATTACCGAGGGTGGGGTATTTGTGGCTTCCGTCTCGACCACCTCCGGTTTGAGGGTGTTATCCGACACGTCCGGTCGGCGGTGGAGGCCTCCCATATCGGGGTCCGAGGGGGGAGCGGCCACCGGGCCGCCATCTTTATAAAACGGGGGGAGTGGCACGGCCCACATGGGCAACATCCGGCAAACGTACATCAAGCGGGTCGCGATCGAGTTGATCCGCCATTACCCCAACGATTTTACCGGTGATTTTGCCCAGAACAAGCAGAAGGTCCTCGAGTTAACCGACCTCGGGGTCGTCGTCGACGGCAAAATGACGGTTCATTACAAGAAGCTCGCCAACCGGATCGCCGGATACGCGACCCGGTACGTCAAGCGGAAGCGCGGGACCTAGTCCGCGCCTTCCGTTCCCGCTAGTCGAAGATCTGCAGGCCTTCCTGCAGGTGGACGATCTCGACCGGGGTCGTCGGTCGCCCGACGATCATCCCGCGGGAGTTCGCGACCAGGCAGGCCCCCACGATCGGCACGCCAAAATTCGCGGTGGAGCGGTGCACGGGGACCCCGAGCAGCGACCGGACGACTTCCGCTTCCCCCTCCGTCGTCTTCGGATGGACCACCACGCCTTTGTTGGTGGCGATCCCGGCCATGCCGACCGTACCGAGGCCCGCGAGCGTCCCTTTGACCGCCGGCACTTCGAGCGCCCGACCGATCTTCTCGACCGCGTCGGCGGAGAGCTCCGGGTGGACCAACGCGCCGTGGTCGTTGGCCAGCACGTTGTTGCCCATGGCATTCTGGCGATGCCGGACGACGGCGACGCGGCCCAGGCCCGCGAGAGCGTGGAGCTCCTCGTCCGAGAGATCGTCGCCCACAACCAGACCGTGGGAGTTCATCGCGACGAACGACCCGACCACTTCCGTGTCCATCACCTGCGTCCGGATGACCCGGACCCCGAGCAAGCGCTCGACGTCGTGCGCGAGACCTCGGGGGACCCCGTTCGGAGCGAGGGCCGTCTGGTCTCCGGCCTTGAGATAGACGCCCAGGTAGGGGCTTCCCCCGTAGAGAGTACGACCGACCGGCACGCGGGGGCTCTCCTGGGGAGCCGGCTCACTCCGCTTCGAGGAGGTCGACCTCGATGAGGCCGTCCTCGAAGCGGATCGCCTTGACCCGGACGTACGACGGGATGTGCTGGATCCCCCGCTCCCAGACGTGTTCGTTGAGCCGAGGGTCGATCCAGACGTCCTCCATCTTGCCCTTCATGTGGCGGACGACGAACCGGCGCACAGTGAGGAGGACATGACCGGCCCGGCGGCGCCGGGAGGGTTGGTGCATGCTCGCCCGCAGCGGGATGACGTACTCGCGCTCGAGCTCCTCGGCCCGACGGGCGGTGGGGGTCTTTTTCTGAGCCATCGTCTCGAACTACTCCCTCACTTGTGCAGGTGGCCCCGCTTCCAGGAGTGACGCTTCGGGTGTCGGGTGACCCGCCGGTCCGTTCGCTGCATCACCCACGCAGGAACACGCCGATTGGACTTCACGATCCGGAATAGACGGACCTTTCGGGCCAAGCTCTTCCTACGGTTCGCCATCGAACGTCCTCCCCTTCACCGACGAGTGATCTTGATCTCGCGCCGGTCGGGCATGACCCGCTCGAGCAACGCGCGCAAGGTCGGGTCGTCCACCTGACGTTGGAGTCGACCGCTGGAGGCGAGCGAGATCAACTGCTGTTCGACGGAATTGGCGACCTCCGGCTTCGCGAGTCGGATCCGACCGAGTCGCTCGCGAGCCTCTGGTGTCAGGATGCGACGGAGGAGCTCGGCCCGCTCGGCGTCGCGCCGCTGCATCTCGGCCTCTTGCTGACTGTAGGCTTGCGCGCTCGCCAGGTCCGGGGCCTGCATCTCCTGCAGCTGCTGGAGCCGACGGCGCCGGAGTTCTTCGAGTTCTGCGTCCGGCATTGGCCACCTCGTCCCGCCCCTACTCTAATCGCTCAGAGGTACTTGGCGAGTTCGGGCCGCTCGGCGGCGAGGGTCTTCATTGTCTTCTGGGAGATCTGATCGAGCAGCTTCTGTCCTTCCGGACTGACCCGGCGGCCCATGTTCTTGTACGGTTTCACGAGGCCGGATTTCTCGAGCTGCTGGACGATCTCTCGGAGGATGGCCCGGGAGCCGGAGCGGGCGTGGTAGGGGGCGCTCCCACGATCGCGCTTGCCGCCATACTCGGCCGACAGCCGGGCGATGCCGACGTGACCGCTGATGTAGATCTTCCTCAGGACGGAGGCGCTTCGGAGATACCACCAGTCCGGGGCGACCGGCGCGCGTTCCTTGTGGACGCCGGTCTTGACGAAGGTCGCCCAGATGGGGGGCGTTACCGACCCTCGGCTCCGCAGTTCCGCCGCGAGGGACGGGAGGAGCAGGGAGGGCGGAACATCGTTCGGATGGGTCATGGAGTGCCGCGGCCACCCAGCCCACATATTTAAAGTCAGGCGCGCTCGCCGCCGAGAGAGCGGGCTCCGCGGGCCGGGTGGCTCAGGCAGGTACCAATCGCACTCGGAGGGCCGGTTTCGACTCGCGGAGGGATTCGCTTAACAACCCGACGGGGTCTCCATCTATCGGAGCAGCGCACACCGCTGTCGTACGATGGGTACCTCCGCGATCATCCTCTCCGGTGGCGCGTCCCAGCGTTTTGGAGGGTTCCCGAAAGCGTTGCTGTCCCTGGGAGAGCGAACGGCGATTCGTCGGATCGCGGAGGTCTGCCTCGATGGAGGGTTCGACCCCGTGGTCGCGGTGACCGGAACCCATCACCTGCAGGTGGCCCACGAACTGCACGGCCTCCCCGTCGACCTCGTGGAATCGGAGGAGTGGTTCGAGGGGCGGACCGCCTCCGTCCAAGCAGGCGTTCGAGCCATCCCGGAAGACCAGGACATCCTGCTCTGGCCGGTGGACCATCCGTTCGTTTCGGCGAAGACCGTCGAGACCCTTCGGGCCGTTCGCGACGCCGACGCGATCGGGGTGTGGTTCATCCCCGCGTTTCACGGGAAGGGCGGCCATCCGGTCCTCTGGCGACCATCCGTTCGTTCGGACATCCTCGAACTCCGCCCCGACGTGCCGCTCCGCTCGCTGCTGCCCGAACTCGGGCCTCAGGTGCGCCGGGTCACCGTCGAAGATTCCGGAGTCGTGGCCAATGTCGACACGCCCGAGGCGTACCAGGCAGCGTACGACGAGTGGCGCCGTCTCGGAGAGCGGTAACGATGGACCGTCGCCAGACGAAAGAGGCGCTTCGCCTGCTCGAGTCGCACCAGCCGTTCGTCCGCGCCACGATCGTGAAAGCCACCGGTTCGGTGCCGGGGAAGCTAGGCGCTTCCATGATCGTCCGGAGCGACGGTTCGACGCTCGGGACGGTCGGTGGCGCGGCACTCGAGGAGCAGGTCAAGGCGCTCGCCCAACACGCGTTGGCCACTCGGACCGGCGACCTCCACCACTTCGACCTGCAAGCGTGGACGGAGGGGGGCCTCCCGAGTCTTTGCGGTGGGTCGGTCGAGGTTGCCCTCGAGTATATCTCGGCCCGACCGAACCTGCTGCTGTGGGGCGGAGGGCACGTCGCGCACGCGCTCGCCTCGTTGCTCCCCACCCTCGAGTATGACTACAGTGTCGCCGACGATCGAGCGGACTGGGTCGGGGCTGACCGATTCCCCACGGCCGACCGGAGGGAGGTCGTGGGTCCGGACCGCCTGTGGGACGTACTGGAGCCGGAGTCGTTCACTCATCTGTACCTGCTGGGCTACGACGCGATGAAGGACCTCGAGGTCCTCTCCCGGTCGCTCGAGCGGTTCCCCAACGCGATCGGGCTGATCGCGAGTGCCTCCAAGCGGGAACACATGTATGCCAAGCTCCGCGAACGAGGGGTCTCCCGGGAGGCACTCGCCCGGATCCGCTCCCCGGTGGGGCTGGAGATCGGTGCCGAGACCCCGGCCGAGATCGCGGTCGCCATCGTCGGGGAGATTGTCGCCGAGCGACATCCGACCACCTTACGTACTCCCTCACGTGATGCCTGCCCATCCGACGAGTCGAAGCATGCCGTCTCCCGGACCCCTTAGGTTCCAGCTCAACGGACATCCGGTCGAGGTCCCGGCCGAATCGGCCCGGATCCTCCTCGACCTGGTCCGCGAGGACCTCCACCTTACAGGGACCAAGCGGGGATGCGACCTCGGGACGTGCGGATGTTGCACCGTCCTTCTGGACGGGCGACCGACCCTGAGCTGCCTCACGCTCGCTCGCCTGGTGGAAGGTCGAAGCGTGACCACCATCGAGGGAGTCTCACCGCGCCAAGGACTCTCTCGGGTCCAGCAGGCGTTCGTCGATCACGGCGCGACGCAGTGTGGGTTCTGCACGCCCGGGTTCATCGTCACCGCCACCGCGCTCCTCCGGGACCACGCGCACCCCAGCAAGGAGGAGATCGAGCGGGCGATCTCCGGAAATCTCTGCCGGTGCACGGGGTACACGAAGATCGTGGAGGCCATCCAGTCGGCTTCGAGGGAGGGGGTCTAGTGGCGACCACCGGGTCCCCGGAATACCGGCTCTTGGGGACGAAGATCCCGTACATCGAGGGCCCGCTCAAGGTCACCGGTCGGGCCGAGTACACTGACGACATCCAGCGGCCGGGGATGCTGGTCGGGCGATTGCTCCGGAGCCCGTGGGCCCACGCCCGACTTCGATCGATCGACGTGACCGAGGCCCGCGCCCTGCCCGGCGTGTTCGCGGTGCTCACGGGGGAGAAGTATCCGACCCCGTTCGGGGTTCTTCCGATCACCCA
The DNA here is from genome assembly GCA_022749935.1 of Thermoplasmata archaeon. GTDB lineage: Archaea > Thermoplasmatota > Thermoplasmata > Lutacidiplasmatales > UBA184 > Lutacidiplasma. The sequence continues at coordinate 13,774 of JAKIWQ010000029.1, forward strand.
CGACGAGACCGCCATTGCGGTCGACAAGGTGCGCTACATCGGCGACATCGTCGCCGCGGTCGCTGCGTCGGACGAGCGGACTGCCGAGGCCGCTCTCGCCAAGATCCGTATCGACGTGGAGGTCCTCCCCGACTACTCCGATCCGAGGGACGGCACCGGCCCGGTGAAGGAACCGATCCACGCGCGAGGACTCCTCGGCTCGAACGTCCAGAAGGAAGTGGTCCAACATTTTGGCGACGTCGACGCGGCGTTCGCCCAAGCGGCGCACCACGTTCGGGTGCGGGGCAACTTCGCCGGCGTGACCCACGCCTTCACCGAACCGCTGGCGACCATCGCCGAGGCGACCCCGGACGGGCGGCTCACGGTGTGGAGCGCCACCCAGGTGCCGCACTACCTGCACCGTTCGCTGTCCGAGGTTCTCGGGATACCGATGCATCGGATCCGCGTGATCAAACCGGAGGTCGGTGGTGGGTTCGGTGGGAAGTCGGACCCGCTTCCGCACGAGATCGTCTGCGCGGCGCTCGCCCTCGAGACCGGACGTCCGGTGAAGATCCTGGTCGACCGGGAGGATGTCTTCTACACGAACCATGGTCGACACCCGACCCAGAATGATGTGCGGATCGCGACGGACGCCCGGGGGCAGATTCTCGCCTACGACATCGAAGCGCTGATCGACGGCGGAGCGTGGAGTTCGTTCGGGACGGTCACGACCTACTACAACGGGGTTCTCTCGATGGGCCCGTACCGCGTGCCGAACTTCCGGTATCGGGGCCGACGGGTGTACACCACCAAGCCTCCCTCGGGCGCGATGCGCGCCCACGGGGGGACCAACATCCGGTACTCGGTCGAGGTCGCGCTCGACCAGCTGGCCGAACGGATCGGCATCGACCCGTTCGACCTGCGCGACCAGAACGCCCTCCCCCCGAACTCGACCACGGTGAACGAGTTCCGGATCACTTCCACCTCGTTCCGGAAGTGTCTCGCTGCCTCGCGGGAGAAGAGCGGATGGGACCAGAAGTTCCGAAAGCTCCCGTACGGACGGGGGATCGGTCTGGGGTGTGGATTCTACATCTCCGGTTCGAACAGCCCGATCCACTTCACGCCGAAGATGCCGCAGTCGACCGTCCATCTCAAGGTCGACATGGACGGCGGGATCGCAGTCCACTCGATGCAGGCGGACATCGGCCAGGGGTCCAACACGCTCCTCGCGGTGATCATTGCCGAGGTGCTCGGTGTCGACCTCGAGCGCGTGCACGTCCAACGGGTCGATTCGGACGTGAGTCCGATCGACCTCGGTTCGTACTCGAGTCGTGTCACGTTCATGATGGGCAACGCGGCCCGGGCCGCCGCCGAGGAGCTTCGTGACAAGCTCCTGGAGGCGGCGTCCACCCTGCTCTCCCTCCCGGTCTCGTCCCTCGTCGTGGCCCATGAGCGATTCCAGTCCAAGGCCGACCCCAAGGTCGGCGTCTCGTTCCTCGAGGCGTTGCACACGGCGATGGAACGGGTGGGGGCCTTGACCGCGAGCGGCGCGTACAATTCTCCCGCCATGGGGGGCACCTTCAAGGGAGCTCGAGCAGGGACCGCCCCGGCCTACTCGTTCGCGGCGTACGTCGCTGAGGTCGACGTCGATGTCGAGACGGGGGCGTATCGGGCCGTGAAGGTCTGGGCCGCGTTCGACTGCGGTCGGGCGCTCAATCGCTTGGCAGTCGAGGGACAGATCGAAGGGTCGATCCACATGGGACTCGGCCAGGTGATGGGCGAGTCGATGAACTACCGGGGCACCCGGTTGTTGAACCCGTCGCTGCTCGAGTACAAGATCCCCATGCCCCAGCAGATGCCGGAAGTGGAGATCCTCCTCGTGGGGGACGACGACCCCGAGGGCCCGTTCGGTGCCAAGGAGGCCGGTGAGGGACCGCTCATCGCGATCCTGCCGGCGGTGGGCAACGCGCTCTACGACGCGGTCGGCGTCCGGTTCACCGACCTGCCGATCACGCCCGACCGCGTGCTGAAGGGGATCGACCTGCGCCGGAAAGAGGGACGACCCTGGAAGGGGGCGTAGGTTCGATGCACCTCGACCCGTTCGAGCTCCACCGTCCGGCGTCGGTCGACGACGTCGTTCGGCTCTCGAGGGACCTCGCCGGTGGCTTCGATTATTTGGCCGGGGGCACCGACCTGCTTCCCAACTACAAGATGCATCTCAACCTCAAGCCCCACCTCGTAGCCCTAGAGGACGTGGCGGAATTGCAAGGTCACACGCTGGCCCGCCTGGGCGCGATGGCCCGGCTCGCCGACCTCGAAACGGACGGGGCGCTCACCGCCGCCTACCCCTCGCTCGGCGAGGCGGTCCGAGAGGTCGCGACGCCGCTCGTCCGGGCGAGCGGCACGGTCGGAGGCAACCTCCTCGTCGAGACCCGGTGCTTTTTCTTCAATCAGAGCTACTTCTGGCGGGCCAGTCTCGGGTTTTGCCTCAAGGCCGACGGCGATCGATGCCACGTCGTCCCGCAGAAGGAGAAGTGCTACGCCACGTTTTCCGGCGACCTCGCCCCCGCGCTCATGGTCGTGGACGCCGAGGTCGAGGTGGCCGGACCCGACGGCCGCCGGAGGATGCCGCTCCACGAGCTGTACGACCTCGGAGGTGACGGGATCCGCCGCACGCACCTCGCGCCCGGGGAACTGGTCGTCGCGGTCCACCTGCCCGAGGCGAGCCGGGGGCGTCCCGGGACCTATCTCAAGCTCCGGGTCCGTCCGTCGTACGACTTCCCCGAGCTCGGCGTCGCAGCTTCCGGGGTGTTCGAGGGTCGTCGGGTCCGTTCGCTGCGGCTCGCCGTGGGAGGAGCCGACCCCTACCCGCGCCGATTCGACGCACTGACCGATTCGCTGGTGGACACGGAACTCACCGACGAGCGTCTTCAGGAGTTCTCGGCCCGCGTCGAGCGGGCGGTCCGCCCGGTGCACAACACGTTCCTCCTCCCCGACTACCGTCGTCGGATGGTCTCGGTCTACGTCCGACGGGCGCTCACTCGGCTTCGGGAGAGCGCCGCCTCGTGAGCGACGGACGGACGTTCCGGCTGGTGCCGCTCCGCGACCTCAAGGAGCACGAGGAGGTGGACCCAAAGAAGGTCGAGGCGCTGGTCGCGGAGATTCGGGCCGGCCAGACGGTGGACGACCCCATCTGGGTCGCCGTGGGTTCTGGGGTCATCCTGAACGGACACCATCGGGTCGCCGCGCTCCGCCGCCTGGGAGCCGCCCGAGCCCCCGCCTGGCTCATCGACTACCACTCCCCGACCGTTCGCCTCGAACGATGGACCGAGGGTCCCCCCATCCCGAAGACGGAAGTGGAGCAGCGCGCCGCTCGGGGCGATCTGTTCCCGCCCCAGACGACACGACACATCCTCGTCGAGCCGCCTCCGCGGCGGAC
>JAKIWQ010000003.1 GCA_022749935.1 Thermoplasmata archaeon
CCGAGAACCCGCTCTGTCCTCCGTAGAGCAGGACGCCCCCGGCGTTCGGGTCGTACGTGGCTCCCGCTCCGAACCCGAGGGGGGGCGAGGTGATCTGGGTGGAGGTCAGGTCGTGCCACGTCCCATTGAACTCCCACGTCTCGTTGTTCGCAAACCCGTAGGTGTCCGTCCCTCCGAACAGCACGACCTGTCCGGCGGTCGGGTCGTACACCATCGCCATCCCCCACCTCGGGGACGGGGCCACGCCGACCGTCCCCGTGATGTTCGTCCACGTGCCGTTCGAGAACGTCCACGTGTCTCCCAACGAGAACGAGTTCGCCTGGCCGCACTGGGAGACTCCCCCGAACATCACGACCTCCTCGAGGGCGACGTCGTACACGAGCCCCGGAGAGTCCCGACACGCGGGTGTGTGACCGACGCTCGCGCTGATGTTCGTCCAGGCGAAGGGTCCGCCCGAGATCAGAATGGCGGGAGGGGGAGGGACAGGAGGAGGAGGATTGGGTGGGGGAGGCGGGGAAGTGGTGGGATTCGGGCTGGTTCTCGTAGGGGAGAAGTGGGAACTCACGGCCAACGTGATACCGAGGGCACTGAGAAGGAGGATCCCGACGACCACGACGACGAGCCCCGCATGGCGCTCGATCCGGGAGGTCATCGCGCCGCCCCGGGGACCCGAACACGCGCGGAGAACCACCGAGCAGGGCCCGCGGGGGTTCGATCCTCGGAGCTGATGGGAGCCGAGGAAAGCATCGACCGGGCCCGTCGTTGGGGAACCCCGGGGGAAGTGCGAGACGACGACGAGTCCCTCAGGCCGTTCCCAGCGGAGATTCCCCCGCCCCCGGTAGCACGGGAGTACACCCTCGGCCCTCGATGCGCGCCGAAATTCTCCCCAGGTGGTCGGCTCTCGGCGAGCTCCCGAGCTCCGTTGGTTTCCGCGCGGACTCGCCCGGGTCCGGACGGCCTCTCGAAGTGAGATCGAGGGCCCATCTCGCCGAGGGCCCGAGTAGGAGGCATCGTCTCACGCCGCGGCCGGGGCGACGCGGGCCTTGCGAAGAGCCCCGCGGCGTAGCCAGAGGAACGGACGGCCGCTGACCGAACTCGCAAAGGTGAGGAACGCGTCGTTGTCGGGGACGTCGTCCGACAGCAAGTAACCCTCGGGCCGGAGTCGGGGCCACGCGGTCTGGTATTCCCAGAGCATGTGACTACGGCTATGGTCGGAGTCGTGGAAGAAGATATCCCAAGGGGAAGGGGCGTCCAAGCTCGGCAGCAGCTCACGGGCGTCGCCGAGGCTCAAGTGCCAACGAGGCCGCAGACGCTCCGGGATCGCCTTCCCGACCTGGTCTACCGAACCCACGTGGGAACGATCGAGTCGGCCCTCTTGGTTCAGGCGTCCCGACGGACCGATCGTGGGTAAATCGATGGACCAGAGTTCGCCCGAGTTGTTGTCTCGAAGTCCTTGGAGGAAGTAGGCACTACTGACGCCGAGCTCGACCCCCGTCTCTACGATCACCCGCGGACGGACGGCCCGCACGAAGACGTAGAGGAGCTCCGCGTTCGGACTGCCCATGCCGCTGGCTTCGGGACAGCGGGCGCGGATCTCCTGAGCCAGCCGGGCTCCCCGTAACTCCCCCAACCACTTGCGCACGTCGGTGGGGGAGGCTCCCGTGAGTTGCGCTACTCGCGGGATCAGGCTGCGGGCCGTTGCGACGGCCCGACGAAAGGCGGCCGGATGGGCGGGGGCCGTGAAGACCGACCCATGGGTCTCGGTCCAGTAGGCTTCCGTGACCCAGCGTGGGAAGCCCCCCAGCCGGTCGGCAAACGTCGCCATGGTGGCTCTCCTTCGCTGGGGGGCGTTCTACTTTACCTTGTGGGGGCGAATCGGAGGCGCACGTACAACGCCGACATCGCCGAGGCGACCCCGGCCGTTGACGGCGGCCCCCCACCGAACGCCGCGGGGAGCGGCCCCCGTCTGCTCCCCTTGAAACAACATCCCCCTTGCTAGGGTTCGAACTCCCGGGTCGGCCCACGATCCGGGGGGCGAGACTAGGAGTTGTTCCCCTCGAGCTCTCGGCGCGCGAGCGCCGCGCCGGCCACCATCGCCTGGAGCTTGGCGTAGGCTACGTCCAGGGTTCGGGTCCGAAGACCGCAGTCCGGGTTCACCCAGATCCGCGCAGGGTCGCCGAGGTACTTCGCGGCCCGCTGGATCCGCTCCGCCACTAGTTCCGGGGTCTCCATCGTGTCCCGGTGCACGTCCAGTACTCCGAGACCGATCGAACGTGTGTCGGAGTACTCCCGGAGGAGCTTCAGCACCTCGTACCCGTCGTGATGGTCTGCGTCACGGTTGGCGAACTCCCACGCCCACTGGCGGCAGGCCTTCGCCTCCAGGAGGGCGGGGAGAAGGTCCTGATACCGAGAGTAACAGATGTGCATCGAGAACTCGGCATCGAGTCCCTGCGTCGCCTCGTTGAACCCCTCCACCACCAGGGGCGCCTCGTCCGGGTGGGTCCCGGCGGCCGGCTCGTCGATCTGGATCACTCGACAGCCGTGCGCGACGAGCGCCTGGAGGGTCGGGCGCAGCACCCGCTGGGCCATGTCGAGGACGAGTTCACGTTGGGCCGCCCGTCGCTGGGGACGTCCCTTCCACCCCGATTGGCGGGCCAGATAGTACTCATTGTAGCTCCAGTCGGCCAGGGTGTACGGTCCGGTGATCGGGAGCTTCACGCCCGCGTGGGTGTGAGCGCGGACAAAATCGAATTCGTCCAGGTGGTAGGGCGCGATCAGGTTGATCCGGTCGACCGCCGTCCCCTTCCGGTAGTACTTCGAATCCCAGGAACGGACATGCCCTTGGAACTGGAGCCCGGTCATCTGGCGGGCGGCGTACTCGTACATCTCGACCCGGCGCGCCTCCCCGTCGTAGACGCGGTCGAGGCCGGCGGACTCGAGGAAGGCGATCCCAAACGCCGCTCGGAGGTTTTGCAAGGTCGCGACGTCGGGATGGCGAAGCACGTCCGGGGGGACCTGCGAGAGGCGGGAGAGGAAGTGGATCCGCTGCTCCCAATCGCCGAGCGCCTCGAGGGAGGGCTTCTGCAGACTGCCGATCTCCTGCGTGGGAAACAAGGGCGTGTTCATGCCAGTCCTTCCCGGAGCAACACGGCCCGAACATCCGCGAGACGTAGAAGCTTTTGCTCCGCGGGTCGGGCCGGTAGAAGGTCGAGGGGTGCACTCGGCCCGAGCCAGAGGCTCGCGGACGGCCGTCGCCGGAGGGCCTGGCGCACGATGTCGACGGTGTCGCGTAGGGTCTCAGGAAGGGTGGTACGCGGGTCGATGATCCCGAGACCGAGTCCCAGCGCGTGGGGTCCGGGTCGGATCGACTCCGGCTCGGTCTCGGTGAGGTCGAGGCCGACGACCGAAACCGGCAAGCGGTCGAGCAGGGGCAGCGATGGGCCCACGGCCGCGCCGTAGGTCCAAACGACGGTCGTCGCCCGAGGGTTGGCCGTCGCGATAGCGCGGTACGCCTCTACGGTCCCCTCGGCCGCTTTTCCTTCGGGTGGGTCGGTCACGAGGATCGGGTCGCTGAACTGGAATAGTCCATAGCCAAGTCCGCTGAGCTCGTGCACTTCTTCGGCGAGAAGTTGCCCCATCGACCCGAGCACTTCCAGGTCCGACGCGCCCGACCGGTTCTCGAGGATCTTCGTGAACGTGTAGGGCCCAGGGAGGAACACCCGCGCGTTCGCACTTCGCGCCGCGAGCGGCGGTGGGAGACGGGAGGCGATCCCGAGGGGGGTCCGTCGAGGAGGGGCGGAGAGCACCGGCTGTCGAAAGAAGGTGTTGGTCTCCAGCCAGCGAGTGAGGGGCCCGACCGTGAAGCCGCTCCAGGTCTCCGCGATCGGGCGGAACAGGTCGTTCCAGCGGAGGTACCCTGCGGTCAGGTCGGTGAACGAACGCTCTTCGAGGGCCAGGAGTTCGTTCTCCGCCTCGACGAACGCTTTCTCGACCAGTTCGGGACTGGTCCTGCCGCGATCGAGGTCCCGGGTGGCCGTGACCAGTCGCTCGGAGCGCGGAAAGGGGGACGTGAGGCCCGCATGGAGGGCGGGGAGCGACGCGGTCATACGGACCTCGACTGGCTCGAGGGGGCGGAGGGTGGAGCCGGAGGGAGCAAACTGCCGAAGGAGGTCAACAGGTCCCGCGCGCTCACCAGGTGGCGCGCCGAGACCTGCTCCACGCTGACCCCCAGCGGTACCCCGGCCGTCGCCGTCGCGGAGACCACTTCGGTCCACACGCTCAACGCAAGCTCCACGCTTCGGCGCGAGAGCGCCTGCTCGTCTTGAAGAAGCGCCTGCTCGATTTCCTCGGGCAAGTGGGCGCCGAGCCACCGAACAAAATCGATATCGTCCTCGTCACCGAGGGGAGCGAAGCTGAGGACGACGGTCGCCGGCGCGATCTTCGCGTCTTTGCAGAGGCGACCGTACGCCTGGATCGCCCCGATGACGCTCTGGGCCTCGAACAGAAGCTGGGTGGTCAGAAAGACGACCCCGGCCTTCGTCTTCCGGAGCATCCGGGAAGCTTCGTCCGCCCGCCGGGGGATCGCGATGTTCCCGACGACCCCGCCCACGGACTCGAGGATCGGCACGACCGTCCGGTCTGCCTCCTCCACCGAGGGCCCGGGGTACGGGATCCGGCTGCTGGAGCCGCCCACGAGCACGACGTTGAGCGCGCCCATCCGTACGGTTCGTTCCGTCCAGTCGCGGAGCGCGGTAACCGTCTCGAAGTGGGCGACCACTTTCGTCACGATCCCCGGGTACCCGGTCCGACTCGTCAGGTGAACGACGTACTCCCGCGGGTCGTAGGTCCGGTAGCGGGGGCGACCCTCATGATTCTCTTCGACCAGCTCGGGTACGTAGATGGCGTCGACCCGGGGGATGTGGAGCAGTAGCCGAGCGGTCTCATCGACCCGCTCGGCAATTCGGTGGGCCGGACTTCGGAGGGAGGGGAGCACGGGGGCGAAGAAGAGGGGGTGATCGAGAAGGGAGGCCCGCAGGGAGCGACGGACCATCATGCCGCGGGATTCCTCCGGGGGGGTTCTTCCACTGTTGGGGCGACCGACCTTGGACGCCGTCGAGTGATGGGTGGGGATACGACCGGGTTATCGCACGACATCATGCCCCGACCTGAGGGACCGAATCGGTGGAGCAGGAAAGGGTACCTCCCCGGCCCGTCCTGGTCCCATCCGACGACCCGACCCTGCCAAACGTTGGCGGACCGGGACGCCCTGCGATGGCCACGGGCGATCATCGTGCGGGCGGGAGTCGGGCGCCGCCGGGCGACGAAGCAGAGGAGTGGGGCGCCAATGGCAGGGACCGCTTCCGACCGGTCAGGGAAAAACCCCGCACTCGCCTCCCCCGGGGAACCCGCCTCGTGGGGGTCGTGGCCCAGCCGAGGGGGGGCGTGCGACGTCTACTCCGTGTTCTTCGATTTGGAGGAGCGCCGGCGTCCGGATTTGCGCGATGTCCCGCTGGTCTCCGAGGACCCGGAACTCGACTCGGGCGGGGAGGCGCGCTCCGACGTCCCGGGCGGAGATTCGGAGGGCGAAACGGACGATTCACCAGAGGTTCTGCCCGGTTCTGCCGGCGCGTACGACGGGACCGGCGAGACCGGCGTAGGATCCGGTTGGGTGGGGGGGTACGGCGTCGGAGGTGAGGGGGAGGGGGACGACGGGGTCGGAGGGGCTCTCGGTGCGGGGATCGGCGAGCTCGAAGGGGTCGAGGTCGGGCTCGGCAGCGAAGCGCTCGGAGCGGGAGTCGCACGGGTAGGGATCGGAACAAACTCCCCGGGTTTCCACGTGTGCGGCATCCGCAAGACCGAGGGGTCCTTCAGGAACAGGTCGGCGTGGCCGCACGCCTTACACAAGCGGGTTCCCATCGCGAGTTCGCCCCGGGAACGGAGCGAGAGCGAGCCTCCACCCATCGAGCCGGTCTTGAGTTCATTCGCCCAGACGAAGTCGGACGCACCACAATTCGAGCACACCGGGGCCACGAGGTCACCGTCGTGGATAGTCAGGCGGCCCCTCGGAAAAAGGCTTGCGTCGTCCGGCGTCGGGCCGGCCCTCCCTCGTCCCGCGTGCGCAATGGAGATGTAACCGACGCGGTTGGACCTCCCGATGCCCCCGCCGAATTTCCAGCGGATCGCGGTCGCGACCGACGGGTCCGCTCACGCCGGTCTCGCCGTCGACGTCGCGATCGACCTGGCCCGTCGCTACGGCAGCCAGCTGACCATCCTCGCCGTCGCCCCTCTGCAACCGGTGTACGTAGCACCGAACGAGCCGTTCGTCGCGACGCCGGTCCCGCAGAGCGACCTCCCGCACTATCAGCAGATCGTGGAAGAGGCGGTCCGGCGGGCGGAGGGGGCGGGGGTGAGTTCCGCCAGCGGGCTCGCCGAGGACGGGGTCGTCAGCGACGAAATCCTGGCGTTCCTCGAGCTGCATCCGACCGACCTGCTCGTGATCGGGTCGCGGGGGCTCTCGACCGCCAAGCGCATCCTGCTTGGGAGCGTCTCCACGATCGTTGTGACCCATGCACCCTGTCCGGTGCTGGTGGTCCGGGCGCCGGTTACGAAGCCCGTTCCGTGATGATGAGCCGCGTCGGGCACGGCAGTTTGTGGGAGGCCTTGCGGAGCGCCTCTTTGGCCGCCCCCAAGTGGGCCACGGTGGTGTAGACCGTGATGAGTTCTCCCCCGATCTCCGTGCGGACGGCGTGACCGACCGGTTTCCCGAAGGCTCGACGCATCCCGTCCGAGATACGGTCGGCCCCGGCCCCCGTGGCCATCTTGTGCTCCCGTAGGATCTGGTGCGGGTAGCGTCGGATCTTGAGGTGGTACTCGTTGGGGGCCGCCTTTTCCATCACGCGGACGGCACTGATACGGGCCGCCTCCAGGGCGACATCCCGTACCTGCGCCGCTTCTTCCACCCCCAGCGAGAGCTCGAGGGCGAACTTGGCCCGAAGGTCACCGGTGTCGAACTGCGTCACCCGGAGTGCCGGTACCCCACCCATGTACTCGCGCCGGGTGTAGATCTGGCCCTCGACCTTTCGGTACATTCGAGCCGGTTTTCGAGGCATAGGGGAGGTCCTGACGGGCGACCCGTTAAAATGGTTGCGCCGGGCCCGGGGTTCTCGAGGATGTGAGTTCCCGCCCGGGCCAGCCTACCGCCGCCCGGCCGAAGGGTCCGATCGTCCCGGCTCCGGAGAACCTGGGCTCCGGGATCGCCGGATCATCACCGCGACCCCGACCACGGCGGCGGCCGCAACGCCGATCCCGAGCCAAGTGAGCCAGAACGACCAGATCGTGCCATTGACCCCAGCCCCGCCCCCTGAGGTCGCAGTGACCACGAGGGTCACCGTGCCGTTCCCCGAATCACCCAGCGCGTCGGTCACGTCGGCCGTCACCCGATACGACCCCGCCGACGTGGGGGTGCAGGAGAACGAGGTGCTGTTCCCAGAGGGACATCCAGCCGGCAACCCGACGACGTTCACGGTGAAGGGAGATTCTCCTCCCGTGAGGGCGAGGTCGAAATGGACCCCGCTCCCGACGGACGCGGTCGATGGGGTAGCGGTGAATCCGGCCACGCTGAGCCGGGGGACGACCACCAACGTCGCGGAGACCTCCGCGCCGCGGCCTAAGGAGTCCACGACCGACCCCGTCACGGAGAAATTGCCCGGGGCCGACGGGGTGCACGAAAGATTGAGCGAACCGGACGAGTCGCACCCCGTCGGGAGGCCCCCGATGGACTCGACCAACGGGCTCGCACCCCCGGTCACCACGGCAGAGATTTGGATCTCCGTCCCAACCTCGATCACGGCGGGTGCGACCGCGAAGCCGAAGATCGCCGGCGGCGGTGGTCGAGGCGCCGTGACGGTCAGGTTTGCGAGGGCGCCGCCGACTGCGCCGAGTGAATCCGTGACCGTCACTCCTACCGAGAAGTTCCCCACCTGGCCGGGGGTGCACCTCAGCGACGTGACGTTCTCGGACACACAGCCGAGCGGCAGGCCGCTGAACACGTACGAGTACGGGCCCAGCCCGGAGGAAACGGTCGCGAAGAAATCCACAGGACTTCCCCGAACAATGGTCGGCGGCGTGATCGACAGCGCGACGGCGAGCGCGCTCGCCGAGCTGTTGGCCCAGACGGTGGCATTCCATGTCTCATTCGCCGCGTCTCGGACCGTGACCTGGAGAGGGTGATCCCCGAACGGGAAGGTCGCTGCCAGGTGACAGCTGCTCCCGGTCGCGACACCCGACGAACTCCAGACGCACGAGTACCCGGGCATCCCTCCGGCCGGGGTCGCGTTGAGGAGATACCCTACCATCCGGTTCGCGGGTGCCCCCGCGAAGACCGAGACCGAGGCCGAGAGCGGCACGCCGAACGCATAGAGGTGACCCTCGTGATTCGGGAGCGCCGTCCACTCGGACTCGTCCGCGGTGCCGGCCCCGACGAAGATACGTCCATCTGCGATCGAGGGGGCCACGGCGAAGGCGTACGGCGCGAAGAAGCTGTAGAGCGGATGTCCGTCCGTGGCGTTGAGCACCTGGAGCCAAGAGCGGTTCTCGGCCGAATAGGAAGCGCATGTCCCGGCGACCGTGTACGGCAGCAGCTCGGAGATGTCCACGACCAGCCCGTTGGCGGAGACGAGTCCCCCGCGAATGGTACCCGGGGCGGGGGTTTGCCAGCGATACGTCCCGTTCGAGGGGTCCGCTGCGCGGACCGACCCGTTCTCGGCCACCGCGTTGATGGTCGTGTACGAGCTCGGAAGGTAGACCGAAGTTCCGTCGAAGGCCGCCGGGGCGATCGAGAACCCCGGGGGCTGGCACGAGGGGTCTCCGGGGAATGTGGTCGTCTGGTCCGACCAGAGGGGGCCGGCCCCGAGGTTCGACCGGTTCAGAGCGTACGCCCACCCGTCCTTGTTGGTCGCGACGACTCCGAGGCCCCCACCGGAGGAGGTGAACAGCGTGCCCCCGGCCCCGAAATCGATGTCGTTGGGGCCGGCCGGAGCCTGCCACGAACCCTTGACCTGAAGGGTGGTGGCATTCACGGCCACCACCGCCTGTCCGTAGGAACCGGAGCCGTACGGTCCGTTGCCGGTCGTGACCCACACGGTGTTGTTGGCCGCATCCACCGTGGGGGACGACCAGATGGAACCTCCCTGTCCGCCGCCCGCCGTGTCCAGGTGATGGACGACGCTTCCCGTCGTAGCCGAAAGCTCGAGAAGTCCACCGTCCAGGAGGGGATTGTCGCACTGGCTCGCGATCCCGACGTAGACATTCCCCTCGTAGTACAGCGGGGAGGACCACGCGTAGTAGCCGTTGCTCGCCGCCCCTTCACTGTAGTTCCACAACTGGGCACCGGTCGTAGCGTTGAGGGCGAAGTACTGGGTGGCACCCCCGACGAACACCGTGTCACCGACCACCGTGGCGGCGGAAGTCACCCCGAGGGGATTCGCCCAAGGGCAACCGTACCCCTGGCCGGTAAAATTCTCTTGTCCAAGAAAAGTGTTCCAGATCACCGTCCCGTTGGACGCGAAGAGGGCGGTCTCGAATCCATCCCAAGATCCGACATACACCGTGCCATTCACTACCGTGGGGGACGCAAAAATCGGGCCCGGGAGGCTCACGTTCCAGGCGACCCGAAGCTCAGGCGCATTCTGGGGCGAGAGGGTGTGCTCATCGAAGTTGTATCCCGAACGATTCGCAGCAAACTCGTACGTCGACCACGTGCCGATCGGTGCGGGGACCGCATCGGTGGATGCGACGGAGGCCGCCGACGGGGCCCACCGTTCGAGTGCGGCAGGAACGCGTGGGGTGAGTCCCAGCTTGAACTCGACGGCGCTCCCGTGCCCGGTGGTGCGGATGGGCAGTCCGGCCGCGAATGGCCCGCCGACCGAACTCGCGAGTACAACCACGAGAGCCAGCGCGACCGCCGGCGCAACCCTGCGACGCACGTCCCATGCGGTCATCGAGCGCGCCGGGAGGGACGACCGGCACGGAAGTTAGCGCTGACGGGGTCGCTTGCGGACGCTCGTTCGGGGGCCTGCTCGCGCATCGGGGGCGTCGGAACCTTCTGCCGCACCGATCGATTCGACCCTATCTAGCATCTGGGGCCATGGTGGCGCCCGCTTTCCCGGCGTGCAGCTCGACCGCCCGAATCCCTCGACGTTCGAGCCACCGAAGGATACGTCGACGAGCCAGGGTCGAGCGGGGTACGGTGAAGAAGCTCTGCCCGAACATCGCCTGGGCCGCCCACCCCCCTTCCCTTCGGAGGGCCTGGATCGTGTTCCGCAACGCGGTCGGCGCGAGACCGACTTGGTCGGTGAAGGCTTGGCTCTGTTGCAGGAACTCCGTCGGAGAGGGGGCACTTCGAGTGAGGCCGGACCGCTCGGCGGCCGCGACGATGCGTCGCAGCGCCCGGGGATCGCCCAGAATGCTCGGAGAGGGAATGGGCCGCCCGGCCACGCCGACGATCAACGGTCGCGGGAAGGTTCGGTGGACGACACGACCATACGGTGGCACACCGGCCCGGCTGCGGAACTCGAGCCCGCCGCCGAGGATCGCGGCGACGCCGCCGAGCCCCCCGCCCCCGTAAAGGTCGGCGAGGTGGGCGACCTCCACAGCTCGTTGGCGCGGGATACGAAAACACGCGGAAAGTGAGAATGCGGTCGCGAGTGCTCCCGCGGCGCTCATCCCGAATCCTTGGCCGACGGGGAGTTGGTGCGTGAGTCGTACTCGCACCCGGCCGTTCCCGGCGGGAGCAAGGCGGACCGCGACGTCGCGCGAAATGGGCAGGGGCCCACGAAGGTCCGAGGTGACACTGACGGCCGGGGGGCGGGTCGGGTCCCATTCGACCTCGGCGATCACTCCGAGTTCGAGGACGATGCCGGCGCCGCGGGAACCCCGGGCGCGCGGGTCACGAGCGCCCAATTCCGGGGAAAAGACTCCGGTGATGTGGGCCGGAGCGAATGCGTGACAACGACGCACGCTCTCGCGGGCTCGCCGGCGCGTCACGCACCGTTCGAAGATGGATTACTTATAAGGCGGCACGCTTATTGAAATCCGGTAATCGACGTGGGGAAGCCGGACCGGGTTGACATGAGCGAGGGGGAAGCACCCGCCGTACCCCACGAATCGTTCGACCGGGTCAACTTCCTCGAGCTGCGGAACACTCAGCTCGCCGAGGCCATCAAGCGCGTCGAGAGCGAGCGCCACTACATGGAGGCCGAGATCCTCCGACTCCAGCGCGAGGTCAAGCGTCTCAAGACCGAGCTCGACCGACTGCGGTATCCTCCCCTCATCGTCGGGAGTGTTCGGGATGTCCTCACCGACGGACGGGTGATCGTGAAGTCCTCGACCGGACCGGACTTCGTCGTGAACGCGGCGGAGACCGTCGAGCACGGAAAGGTCACGGTAGGCTCTCGCGTGGCGCTCAACAAGCAGACCCTCGCGGTCATGGGCGTCCTTCCCGCGTCCCTCGACCCGCTCGTCACCGCCAGCGAGATCGTGGACAAACCCTCCGTGACCTACCAGGACATCGGCGGGCTGACCGAGCAGATTCGCGAGATCCGAGAGGCGGTCGAGTACCCGCTCTTGCGTTCCGACCTGTACAAGAAGATCGGCGTCGATCCCCCGAAGGGCGTGCTCCTCATCGGTTCGCCCGGCACCGGGAAGACCATGATCGCCAAAGCGGTCGCGCACCACACGAACGCCACCTTCGTTCGCCTCGTGGGGAGCGAACTCGTCCAGAAGTACATCGGGGAAGGGGCACGCCTGGTCCGCGAGCTGTTCCAACTCGCTCGGGAGAAGTCGCCCACCATCATCTTCATCGACGAGCTCGACTCGATCGGCGCGAAGCGGTTGGAGGTTGCCACCAGCGGCGACCGAGAGGTCCAGCGAACTCTCATGCAGCTGCTCGCGGAGATGGACGGGTTCGAGCCCCTCGCCAACGTCAAGATTATCGCCGCCACCAACCGGCCCGACATTCTGGACGACGCACTACTGCGCCCCGGCCGCTTCGACCGGATCATCGAGGTGCCGGTCCCGACCTATCAGGGACGGGCGGAGATCTTCAAGATCCACTCGCGGGGGATGGCCATCCGCGAGACGATCGACTTCGAGGCGCTCGCCGGCCGATGCGAAGGGGCGACCGGAGCGGACATCCGGGCCATCTGCACCGAAGCCGGCATGTGGGCGATCCGAGAGGAGCGCGACTCCGTCACCCTCGCCGATTTCGACCGTGCGGTCGAGAAGGTCGTGGGCGAGGAAGAGCTCCGCAAGGAATCCGTCACGATGTTCGCCTAGGCCGTTCGGCCCGAGCGTTCGACCCTATCCTACGCCAAGAACGGCCTGCTGGCCCACGATGCGAGGTCCTGACGGGACCGAGAGGTCGATGAGGAGCGCCCGGTCATTCGCCGAAAAGGCCACCGGGCGGTCCGGAACGAGCACACCACCCTCGGGTCCCTGTTCCTCCACGAACACCGGTACGACCTGCAAGCCGATCGCGAGGTGCAGGTGGGCGCCGGGGGAATCGTTACCCCGGTAATATCGGGACTTCGAGAGCGGCCCCGTCCGGAGCCGTATCCCCTCGAGGAGCGCCCCCTCGGGCGCGAGCACCTGACCGCGGGACAGCTCGTCCGCCTCGATGCCCTTGAGCGCGACGCCGACCCGTTCCCCACACCCTGCGTCCTTTCGGTCCTCGTCGTGGACCTGGATCGACCGGACCTCCACGACCTTGGGGGAGGGCCACAACCGAAGACGCTCGTGGGCGTGCAGCGTCCCCTGGCGGACCACCCCGAGCGCGACGGCACCCACTCCCTTCACCGGGGACGCATGGTCGAGCGGGACCCGAACGGTACCGGCCACCTCGGGCGCCGTCCACGCTTCCAACTGGGCCCGGAGGAGCGGAAAGTCGAGCGGGCACCGGGGTGCGGTCTCGAGGCGGCCCCCTTTCAGGAGCCGCGCGACCTCGGCCGGGCCGACCGCGGGGCCGACAACGATGGTCGTCGGGACGTCCGAGACCTCCACGGTCGCGATCGTCTCGGCGACCACACGGTTGAGTTCCGGGAGGACAAGCAGGCACTGGTCGGCCATGGAGAGCGCGTTCACGAGCGGCGCCATCTTTTCCGGGAACTGCGTCGGCTCGACGAGCGTGGTCGTGTGGCCGTCGTGCACGTTGTTGAAGAGCGTGACGTCGGACGCGGTGCCTTTCTTCCCGAGCTGGACGGCGACCTCGGTCCCACCGACCACGGCCACCGTCACGGAGTGTGCCATGGTCCCCTATTTCGACGGCCGCCCACCGGTGGACGTGAGGACGATCTCCCCGTCCTTTACGTCGACGGTCACCTCGCTCCCGTCGCGGATTCCCCCTTCGAGGATTCTTGCCGAGAGCGGGTCCACGACGCGGTGCTGGATCGTTCGCTTCAAGGGTCGGGCGCCGAACTGCGGGTCGAACCCTTCGGCGGCGAGCAGTTTTTTCGCGGCGGGGGTCGCCTTGAGCTGGATGCGTCGCTCGTGCAGTCGGGATTCGACCAGGGCGAGCTGAAGGTCGACGATGGTCGCGATCTCCTTCTCGGTGAGAGGGTGGAACACGACGATCTCGTCGAGCCGGTTCAGGAACTCCGGACGGAAGTGCGCCCGCAGGACCGGGTCGATGATCTTGCGCCGGGCCGCATCGGTGGTCGCCTCGGTCAGGAGTTCGGAGCCGAGGTTGCTCGTCAGGATGACCAGCGTGTTCCGGAAGTCGACCGTCCGACCCTGACCGTCGGTGAGGCGTCCATCGTCCATGAGTTGGAGGAGGACGTTCACCACGTCGGGGTGCGCCTTCTCGATCTCGTCGAAGAGCACGACGGTGTACGGATGGGTCCGGACCGCCTCGGTCAGCTGACCGCCCTCCTCGTATCCGACGTATCCCGGGGGGGCTCCGACCAGGCGGGAAACGGTGTGCTTCTCCATGTACTCGCTCATGTCGAACCGGAGGAGCGCCCGGTCGGAATGAAACAGGAAGGAGGCGAGGGCCTTGGCCAACTCGGTCTTGCCGACTCCGGTCGGACCGATGAAGAGGAACGTCCCCATCGGGCGGTTGGGGTCAGCCAGTCCGGACCGGGACCGACGGACGGCCCGCGCGACCGCCCGAACCGCCTCCTCCTGCCCCACGACCCGCTCGGCGAGGGCCGCCTCCATGCGGAGCAATCGGTCGGCCTCGCCCTCGAGAAGACGACTGAGCGGGACGCCGCTCCACTTGGACACTACGAGCGCGACGTCCTCGGCGTCGACCTCCTCCTTGAGGAGGCTGCCCGGCCCAGGAGCCTCGACCGATTTGGAAATCTGGTCGACCGTTCGCTGTAGCTCGGGGATCGTTCCGTAGCGAAGCCGGGCGGTAGTCTCGAGGTCGCCGGCCTGCTCAGCCTTCGCTTCCTCCGCCTTCGCTGTGTCGAGTTCGGCCCGGAGCCGACGGACCTTCTCGACCTGTTCCTTTTCCTTCTTCCACCGGGCCGCGAGGGCCGTCTCCCGTTCCTTCAGGTTGGAGAGCTCCTTCTCGAGCTGCTTGAGGCGCTCCCGGCTCGCCGAGTCCTTCTCCCGAGCGAGGGCCGTACGCTCGATCTCCAACTGACGGACGCGACGGACCAGGACATCGAGTTCGCTGGGGCGGGAATCGAGGGTCAGTCGCACCATGGAGGCCGCTTCGTCGATCGCGTCGATCGCCTTGTCGGGCAGGTGGCGGTCCGGCAGGTAGCGTCCGGTCAAGTTGGCGGCCGCGACCAGGGCGGCGTCATGGATCCGGACCCCGTGGTGGAGCTCGTACCGTTCCTTCAGTCCCCGCAGGATCGAGATCGTATCCTCGACCGTGGGTTCGGCGACCGTGACCGGTTGGAAACGCCGCTCCAGGGCCGCGTCCTTCTCGATGTACTTTCGGTACTCCTGGGTCGTGGTGGCCCCGATGCAGTGGAGGGTTCCCCTCGCGAGCGCCGGCTTGAGGAGGTTCGACGCGTCCATCGCGCCCCCTTCCGTAGCGCCGGCATGAACGAGGGTGTGCAGCTCGTCGATGAACAGGATGACCTCGCCGGCCGACTGCTCTACTTCCTTGAGCACCGCCTTGAGCCGTTCCTCAAACTCGCCCCGGAACTTGGCCCCGGCGAGGAGACCGCCGAGATCGAGGGCCACGATCCGCCATTTGAGACCCGCCTCCGGCACATCGCGGGCCGCGACCCGGACCGCCAATCCCTCGACCACGGCGGTCTTTCCGACGCCGGGGTCTCCGATGAGCACCGGGTTGTTCTTGGTCCGGCGGCAGAGGATCTGGATCACTCGGCGGATCTCGTCATCTCGGCCGATCACCGGGTCGAGCTTCCGTTCCCGCGCGAGGGCCGTGAGGTCCCGTCCGTACTTCGAGAGCGCTTGATACTGCGCCTCCTGGTTCCGGTTCTCGACCGGTCCCGATCGCCCCCGAAGGTCGTCGAGCGCCTTTTCCACCTCGAGGCGGCGCACTCCGAATTCCTCGAGGAGGTCCTTCGCGGGCGACGGCGTCGAGAGCAACCCGAGGAGGAGTTCGTCGACGGTCGTGTACCGATCCTTTCTCTTGGCCGCTTCTTTCTCCGCACTCTCGATGACCGCCGTCAGCGGGCGGGAGATGTACTGGTCCGACGGGGCGACGTGGTCGGCCGTCGGAAGCGTCCGGAGGCGTTCGGCCACCCCACTAGCCAACCGATCGGTCGGGACGTCGAGGGAGGCCAGGATCGATGGCACGGGGCCCTCGGCTTGCCGGAGGAGGGCCGACAGGAGGTGCTCAGGCTCGACCGCGGGGTGACGGAGTTCGGCCGCCCGGGCGAAGGCCTTCTCGACCGCCTCTCGTGCCGCGTCGCTCAGGCGGTCGAGCTGCATGGGCGGCCCGCATCGGCCCCAGTCGATTTAAGGGCACCACTGGTTCGTAGCGGTCGTGGCCGATCTCGGGGTCCGGCTCGCCGGCGTCGCTCTCCGGAACCCGTTCCTTCTGGCCTCCGGCATCTGGGGGGAGAGCGGCGCGTCGCTGTCCGGGGCTTGGAACGCGGGGGCGGGGGGAGTGATCACCAAGTCGATCGGTTCGACCCCGCGCCCCGGGTACCCCAACCCCACGATCGAGGTGTACGAGACCTGGGGCCTTCTGAATGCGATGGGACTCCCGAACCCGGGAATCGACGAGTATCCCCGAGAGATCGAAGCGGCTCGTCGGGCCGGGGCGACCGTGATCGGGTCCGTGTTCGGCGGGGACGAGGAGGAATTCGCTCGGCTGGCGCATCAAATCGAGGCTACGGGGGTCGCAGCGGTCGAGCTGAACCTGAGCTGTCCGCACGCCGAAGGTTTCGGCACCGAAGTCGGGTCGGAACCGGAGGACGTCGAACGGATCGTGCGTGCGGTCGTCCGGTCCGTCCGCGTCCCCGTCATCGCGAAGATCACACCGAATGCGGCCGATCCGGCCGGTTTGGCCGAAGCGGCGGAACGGGGGGGTGCGGCCGCCGTGAGCGCGATCAATACTCTGAGGGCCCTCGCGATCGACGTCACGCTTCGGAGACCCGTCCTGGCCCACGGCCTCGGCGGACTCAGCGGGGCCGCGATCAAGCCGGTCGGACTCGCCTGTGTCTGGCAGATCTATCGTCGAGTGAAGATCCCCGTCATCGGGGTCGGGGGAATCCGGACCGGCCTCGATGCCTTGGAATACATCATGGCGGGCGCGCGGGCGCTTCAGGTCGGGACCGCGATCACCTTCGGCGGGGTGGCCGTCTTTGGACGCCTGAACCAGGAACTGTCGGATCGGCTCGACCAACTCGGCATCGCTCGCCTTGAGGACGCGGTCGGCGCCGCCCACGCCGCCCACCTCTGACCGTTCGCGCCCGGCGGGGACGCGGCTATATCTCGTGGACCGTACGGCCGAGCGTGCGAACGGTCGTCGAGGTCACCGAGACGGTGGTCGAGACCCCGTCCACCATCACGCTCCGCTTCCCCTACGAACCCCCAGCCGACCCCGGGCAGTTCGTCATGGTCTGGATACCGGGTGACGACGAGCTCCCGATGTCCCTCTCCTACACGGAAGGGGGGTCGAAGGGGGTCACGGTCAAGGCGATGGGAGAGACCAGCCGACGATTCCTGTCGCTCCGACGCGGAACTCCCATCGGACTGCGGGGCCCGTACGGGAATCGGTTCGACCTTTCCCCCCACCGGGTGCTGGTCGTAGGTGGGGGCTCCGGCACCGCGGTGCTCGCACCGGCCGCCGAACGGGCCCTCGCCCGTGGCGCTTTCGTCACCGTCGCTCTCGGAGCGACCCGGGCGGACGAACTCCTCTTCCGGGACCGTCTTCGGGCGGCCGGGGCGCGGGTCGAAGTGGCGACGGACGACGGGTCGGAGGGAACCCGTGGGTACGTCACCGCCCTGGTCTCTTCCCTCCTGGAACGAGAAACGTTCGATGCCATCTGGACATGCGGACCGGAGATCATGATGAGCAAGGTCGCCTCCGCCGCGTCCCCGAAGGGGGTTCCGGTGTTCTGTTCGGTGGAACGTCACATGAAGTGCGCCCTCGGGATGTGCGACGCCTGTGCCCTCGGACCGTACCACGTCTGCGTCGATGGCCCGGTCTTCCGTGCCGACCGACTGACCTCGACCGAGGACTTCGCTCGATTCCACCGGGACCCCTCCGGTCGACGCGTTCCCTTCTAGTCTCGCGGCGGAACGTACGTCTCCTCTCGGCGGCCGGACGGGCGGGCCGCCCCCGCCGGTCTCCAGAGCCTTTATGCGAACGCCCCCCTACGACCCCGCGAGGCGGCCTTGAAAGTCATTGTGGTGAGCGGAGGCGTGATTTCTGGTCTCGGAAAGGGGATCACCACTTCGTCCCTCGGTCGCCTGCTGAAAGCCCGTGGGATTTCGGTCACCATCCTCAAGATCGACCCGTACCTCAATGTCGACGCGGGCACGATGAACCCGTACCAGCACGGCGAGGTGTTCGTCCTGGACGACGGGACCGAGGCCGACCTGGATCTCGGGAATTACGAACGGTTCCTCGGTCAGAGCCTCTCGGGGTCGCACAACCTGACCACGGGGAAGATCTACCGGGCGGTCATCGAGAAGGAACGTCGGGGCGACTACCTCGGCAACACCGTCCAGATCATCCCGCACGTCACCGGCGAGATCAAGCGATTGATCCGGGACGTCGCCCAGGCGGCCGGAGCCGAGGTGATCCTCGTCGAGGTGGGGGGTACCGTCGGCGACATCGAGTCGATGCCCTTCCTCGAGGCGCTGCGGGAATTGTCCTACGAGCTCGGCGAGGGCCACATGGCGTTCGTGCACACCACGCTCGTCCCCGTGGTCGGTCCCGTCGGCGAGGCCAAGACCAAGCCCACGCAACACTCTGTCCGGGAGCTTCGCGCGATCGGGATCCGCCCGAACCTGATCGTCGCCCGAGGTCCGGCCCCCCTCACGCCGGAGATCAAGGCGAAGATCTCGCTCTTCTGCGACGTCCCGCCCGAGGCCGTCATCTCGGTGCCCGACCAGTCGGTCATCTACGAAGTGCCCCTCGTGCTGGAGGCCCAGGGCGTGGGCCAACTCCTCACCCGGATCCTCGGCCTCCCGGACCAGACCCCGGACTACGCACGCTGGAAGGAGTTCCTCGGAACCTACCGGCGCAACGAGGGCGTTCTGGACGTGGCCGTCGTGGGAAAATACACCGAACTTCGCGACGCCTACCTCTCCCACTCCGAGGCGTTCCACCACGTGCAGGGGCACATCGGCCGGGAGATCCGACTCCATTGGTACGACGCGGAGGACATCCCGACGAACCCGGCACTCCTCGGACGACTCGAGCACGCCGACGCCCTCCTCGTTCCCGGGGGGTTCGGGGCGCGCGGCGTCGAAGGGAAAGTCCAGGCCATCGAGGTCGCGCGGGCGCACGGTATTCCGTTCCTCGGCGTCTGCTACGGGTTCCAGATCGCCGCGGTCGAACGGGCGCGGAACGGCGCCCACCTACCGAGGGCGAACACTTCCGAGGTCGACCCGACCACTCCGGATCCCGTGGTCTGTCTCCTCGAGGGACAGGAAGGGGTCGGCGAACTCGGGGGCACGATGCGACTCGGTTCGCAGCGGATCCTCCTCACCCCCGGGTCCCGGGTCGCCGAGGTGTACGGGCGCACCGAGATCTGGGAACGTCACCGACACCGGTACGAGATCAACCCCGCCTATTTCGACCGGCTCGAAGCGGCCGGGCTCCGCATCACGGGCCGCTCGGTCGACGGCCGGGTCGAGGTCCTCGAATCCCCGGAGCATCCGTTCTTCCTCGGGGTCCAGTTCCATCCGGAATTCCTCTCCCGCCCCGAATCGCCCCACCCGCTCTACCTTGCCCTCGTTCGGGCCGCCATCGCACGCAAGGAGGTCCCGAGCCCTGTCAGCCCCTCGACGGCTCTCGCGTGAGATCGCGACGCGGGACGGCGAGGTCGTCCGAGTCGCGGGTCATCTCGAAGACTACCGCGCGCTCGGTGGGGTCGCGTTCGCCCTCGTCCGGGACCGTTCGGGGACGACCCAGGTCACCCTGAAGAAAGGAGCGGCCGACCCGACGTTCTTCACGCTCTTCGGGGAGCTTCCCCGGGAATCGGTCGTCGAGGTCGAGGGAACGGTGCGCACCTCCGAGCGGGCCCACCGGGGCGTCGAGCTCGTCCCCCTGGCGGTGACCGTGCTCTCCCGCGCTGAGGTCCCGCTTCCCCTCGGGATCGTCGACAAGGTAGGCGCCGAGCTCGACACGCGGCTCGACCACCGGGTCCTCGACCTCCGGAAGCCCGCCGTCCGCGCGGTCTTCGAGCTTCGGCATGCGGTCCTCGCCGGCTTTCGCCACGCCTTCACGAAACGGGGATTCCTCGAGGTGGAGACCCCGAAGCTCCTTCGACAGGGCGCGGAAGGGGGGGCGACCCTCTTTCCGGTCGAGTACTTCGACCAGCGCGCCTTCCTCGCGCAGAGCCCCCAGCTCTACAAGCAGATGCTCATCGGGGCCGGGCTGGAGCGGGTGTTCGAGATCGCCCCCGCCTTCCGGGCCGAACCCTCCGACACCGTGCGCCACATCACGGAGTTCACGAGTCTGGACGCCGAGATGGCCTACATCCACGGCGCGGAGGACCTCCGGGCGACCCTCGAAGCCATCGTTCAGGAGACGGTCGCGAGCGTCCGCAAGGACCTGAGCGAGATCCAGAACCCCCTGTCCGAGCTCCTGCCGGATCTCTCCCGCCCCTTTCCCCGAATCCCCTTCGAGACGTGCGAGGAGTGGGTCGGTCGCCCGGGGACCGAGGTCGACTTCGGTACCGAGGAGGAGAAAACGATCGGCGTCCGGGCCGAGGCCGAGTTCGGCTCCCCGTTCTACTTCCTGATCGATTACCCGACGTCGGTGAAGCTCCGGACGTTCTATGCGGGGCGCAGCGACGCCGACCCGCGAAAGACCGGCTACTTCGACCTCGGGTTCCGGGGTCTCGAGATCGCGAGCGGAGGCCCCCGCGAGCACCGACTCGCGAAGCTGACTGAGAACATGGTCGCGGGCGGGTTCGACCCCAAGAACTTCGCCGGCTATCTCGAGGCGTTCCGATTCGGGATGCCGCCGCATGGCGGCTGGGGACTCGGGATCGACCGGATCGTGCAGATGCTGGCAGGGCTCGCCAATATACGGGAGGCCCGCCTGTTCCCCCGCGACCGCTACCGCCTGGACCCGTAGCGGAGGACGCACCGATGGTCGCTGCACGGAGGACTCTCCCCGCGCCGCCCGAGCTTCAGAGCCGATGGGCGGCCGTCCTGGAAGAGGCCGGGCTCCGACCGGCGATCCTCTCGCTCTCCGACCGCTTCCCCGAAGCCCGCTCCCTCGAGATTCCGTTCTCCCTGCTGGACGCCTCCGACACGAGCCTCGCGGACCTGCTGCTCGAGCGCCCCGAGGAAGTCCTCGAGGCCGGCCGGCGAGCGATGGGGGAACTCCTACCGGTCTCCGGGCCGGAGGCCGAGGGTCTCCGTCTCCGTCCGCTCGGTCTCCCACCCACGGCCCACCGATCGATCCGAGCCCTTCGAGAGAACGACCTGAACCGGTTGGTCGCGATCGACGGGATCGTGCGCCGTGTGACCGAAGTGCGACCTCAGATCCGCGACGCGGTCTTCCAGTGCGTCGCCTGCCGCACCGAGTTCCACGAGCCCCAGGACGACGCTTCCATGGTCTTCCGGGAACCCCTCGAATGCCCGGAGTCTCAGGGAGGTTGCGGCCGCCCTCAGGGCCGAACCCGATTCCGATTGCTCCCCGAGAAGTCGACCTATGTGGACGCCCAACGGATCGAGATGCAGGAGAACCCGGAGAGCTTGCGTCGTGGGGCCCACCCGCAGGGAATCGCGGTCCTCCTCACCGAGGACCTCGCCGGGCACGTCCTGCCCGGCAACCGAGTCGTGCTCAACGGGGTCCTGAAGAGCTACCAGCGGGCCGCCGCCGGTCGGGGCGGGGTCGTCCGCAACACGACGTTCGACCTGCTCGTGCTCGGCACGTCGGTCGAATCGAAAGTCATCGAGTACGACGAGATCGAGATCACCCCGGAGGAGGAAGCGGTCATCCTCAGCTTCCGGGGGGACCCGACGGTCGTCGACAAGATCGTCCTCTCTCTGGCTCCCACCATCAAAGGGATGGAACAGGAGAAGGAAGCCATCGCGCTCCAGATGTTCGGGGGGGTCGAGAAACGCCACTCCGACGGGGTCCGGGTGCGGGGGGACATCCACACGCTCATCGTCGGCGATCCCGGGACGGCGAAGAGCCAGCTCCTCCGATACGTCGCCGACGTCGCTCCTCGGGCGATCTACACGAGCGGGAAGGGAGCCACGGCGGCCGGGTTGACGGCCGCGGCCGTTAAGGACGATTTCGCCGGCGGCCGCTGGGTTCTCGAGGCAGGAATGCTCGTCCTTGCCGATGGGGGCATGGCGGTCATCGACGAGCTCGACAAGATGAGCCCCGAGGACCGTTCGGCCATGCACGAGGCCCTTGAGCAGCAGTCGTATCATCCCGCCTTCGAGATCATGTTCCTGAACGGCGAGAAACGACCGATCGGAGAGTTCGTGGAGGAACTCCTCCACCGACACTCCGAGCGTGTCGTTCCGGGGAAAGACTGCGAGATTCTCCCTCTGCCGGCCGAGGAGTACTCGCTGCTCTCCACCGATTTCCACGGGCTTCAGGGGGTGCGCGTGGACCGGGTCAGCCGTCACAAGGCCCCCTCCCGATTCGTCCGAGTATCGTATGGGAACGGGCGAGTCCTGACCGTCACCCCCGAGCACCCCCTTTTCGTGTGGAGGGCGGGCGAATGGGCGACCGTGGCGGCCGAGGCCGTGCGCCCAGGTGATCTCGCCCCAGGAGTGTCCGAATATCCTCGGGTGCTCAATGAGGCGGTACTCCGGCCGCCAGAGCAGCTCACCGGCCGAAAGATGATTCACTTTCCCGGAGGGCTGGACGCTGACCTCTCACGCCTCCTCGGCTACATCGTCAGCGAGGGGCATGTGCCTCATGACTCCGACGCGGTACCCGCCGAGATCGGAGTCTCCAACCCGGATCCGGAGATCGTCGAAGACGTCCGGGGCCTCTTCCGATCTCTCTTTGAGGTCGACCCGTACGTTCACGTGCGACCCCCCTCGGGACAGAACGGGGCAACGCTTCCGCTCTATGACGTTCGTGCGGTGAGCGTCGACCTGCTCCGATACATCCAGTCCAATTTCCCCGAGTTGGCCCGGAGGGCTCCGGAGAAGCGGGTGCCTCGATCCGTCTTCCATGCGTTGGAAGAGTGTCGGGTCCAGTTCCTGATCGGCGCCTACCGCGGGGATGGGTTCTACGATTCGGAGCGGTTCGGCCTGACGACCAGTTCCGAGGGCCTCGCCAGAGATTATTCAGACCTGTTGCTGTCCCTGAGAATATATTCCCACATCACCGCGTCGAACTACCAGTACGGTCAGTCTCGCGTCGGCACCGCATACAAGATCGTGGTCTCAGGGTCCCGGAACCAGCGTAGGTTCTTCGAGCTCATCGGCAAGCATGATCCCAGAGCCGAGAGAATCCGGGAGTTCGTGGAGCGGAGCGAGAGACAGCCGAACGACTCCGACCGCCTGCCGAACGAACTGGTGGCCCGCCTCAAACACCTTCTCGGGCAGCTGGACCTCGACGACGGGTACTTCCATCACGCGATGACCCAGGCCGGGAGCTCCCATCGGATGACGGTGGAGAAGTACCTCCGAAAGGTGGAAACCCGATTGGCGTCGATGCCGATCGTAGTTCCGGGGAGCCTCTCTCCCCGAGATCTGCGCAAGTCGTACCACGTGTCGCTCACGTCGGTGGCTGCCCGTGTCGGCCGCTCGGTTTCCTGGGTCACCCTCCACGACCGGCAGAGCGACTCTCTCCAGAGCGAGATGATCCTTCGCGCCACGGCCGGCTTGGCCCGCGAAAAGGTGGTCGGGGCGTCGGAGGAGGTTCGCGCACTGAATGAGTGGGTTCAGTCCCCGCTTCGATTCGTCCCGATTCGGGACGTGGAGGTCGTTCCCAACGCCGGCGAGGAATGGGTGTACGATGTGACCGTGGAACCCACCCACACCTTTGTCAGCGAGGGATTGGTGCTCCACAACACGGTCTCCATCGCCAAGGCCGGAATCACCTCCACCCTGAATGCGCGGTGCCCCGTCCTGGCCGCGGCCAACCCGAAATGGGGCCGCTTCAGCCCGGACCGGACGATCGCCGAGCAGATCGACCTCCCTCCGACGCTCCTGTCCCGGTTCGACGTGATCTTCTCCATCCAGGACCACCCCAATCAGGAGAAGGATCGACGCTTGGCGCATCGGATCCTGGCCTCCCACCGCGAGGGGGAGGTGAGCGGCCTTCCGGGAGGGGTACCGACGGCCGAAAGCGCCCCCTTCCCGACGGACCTCCTCAAGAAGTACATCGCGTACGCCCGAAGGACGATCCGGCCCGTGCTCACCACCGGAGCCCTCGTCGAACTCGAGGATTTCTATGTCCGGGTCCGCCGACAGGGAGAGGAGCCGAACTCTCCCGTCCCGATCACCGCCCGGCAGCTCGAGGCCCTGGTCCGGCTCTCGGAGGCGGCCGCCCGCGCTCGGCTCTCGCCCGACGTGGACGTCCAGGATGCCCGGCGGGCGATCCAGGTCATGGAGAACTTCCTCAAGCGGGTCTCGACGTCGGAGGACGGGAAGCTCGACATCGACCTCGCCCAGTCCGGCGTCAGTCACAGCCAGCGGGAGCGCCTCGACATCGTGATGCGGGTGATGCGCGAACTCCAGGAGGAAGGCGGCGGGACCTTCACGATGGAGATGTTCCGAGTCGCGGCCGACCGGTCCGGGATACCTACCCCGAAGGCGGAGGCCCTACTCCTCTCGCTCCGGAACCAGGGCGAGGTCATCGAGCCCCGGCCGAACCAGTACCAGCTTGTCCGGTTCTAGCCGACTCCGACGGAAACCGTCGTATACCCGCGACCTTGGCCCTTCCCTTCGGAGGAGCCCATGGTAGCGGAGGGGACGGACCCCGGGTTTGTGATGCGGGTGCACCGGGTCCGGACCGAGTTCGTGGTCGCAGCGTGCGACGCCGAGCTGGTGGGCCAGGAACTCCCCGTCGGCTCGTCGGGCCGGACGGTCACGGTGACCTCCCACTTCTACGGTGAGCGGCGCGTGTCGCGCGAGGAGCTCCTCTGGGCGCTGCAGCGGGCGACGATCGCCAACCTCCTGGGGACCCGGGTCACTCGACTCGCCGAGGAGGAAGGGTACATCGAGCCCGGCGCGACGGGGGAGCTGGGCGGGGTCCCCCACGCCGAGATCTTCGCCCTCCTCGGGTGAACGAAGGGGGACCGATGGACGATTCCGAGTTCTGCGTCGTGTGCGGGGCGACCGGGCGCGTGCTCGTCGACGGGACGTGCGCCGAATGCGCCATCGACCGGACCCGGCTCGTATCGGCCGCGCCCCGGGTCGTCGTGACGATCTGCCCGACCTGCGGCGCGCGGCCCAAGGGGACCCGCTGGGAGGGGGCGGGTTCGAGCTCCCTACTGACGAGCGAGGACCTCACGCCGCACCTGAGGGTCCACCCCGAAGCGGGACTCCGCCGGGTCGACTGGGAAGAGGTCTCCCACACCCCGACCGTCCGGGAGTACGAGGGACAGGCCCGAGTCGGCTTCCGGGGCGCGGAACGGATGATCCGGGTCCCGCTGTCGGTCCGGATCGACCACCGGACCTGCCCGGACTGCAGCCGGAAGAGCGGACGATACTTCACCGCCACCCTCCAGCTCCGGGGTCCGGCCGAGGGCCCCACCGAGAAATCCCCCGCGTTGCGGGCCCGACTCGAGACCGAGTGGAACCGACTCTACCAGGAGGCCCGACCGGACTGGCGGCGTGCCGTCTCCTGGCTCGAGCCCCTCCCCGAGGGCTGGGACTGCTTCTTCACCGACACGCTGGCCGCCCGTGCGATGGCCAAGCTCGCGAAACAGCGGTTCGGCGCGTCCTTGAAGGAATCGGCGACCCTGTTCGGACGGAAGGACGGGAGGGACATCTACCGGGTGACGTTCTGTCTCCGGTTCCCCCGTCCGGCGAAGCCCCCATCGCCCGCCGTGGAACCATAGTCTTAAGAATCGACCCCCACTCGATGACCCCGGTAGCGGGGCACGCGTCCATGATGAAAAAGAGCGGTATTCTCCGGCGGCACCACGGCGCAGACACTCTCGAGGAAGGGTCCTTCCTGGACCTCGGCGCGATGACGTTCGAAGACGAGGCGGGCGCGCTCGCGGGGACCAAGGGCACGGTCCGGCTCGCCGAGATCCTTCGGTTCGAGGACCTCCACCAGGTCTCCAAGCTCGCCTACCAGGGGGACATCGTTCTTCTCGACTATACCTCGATCGCCAACGATTCCATCGCCGTCAAGCGGATGAGCATCGATCTGAAGAATGTCACGAAGGATACCGGCGGCGACGTCGCCGGGATCGCGAAGAACCTCCTCGCGATCACCCCGGCCGGGATCCGGATCGACCGCAATAAGATCCGGCCCTCCTTCTAGGTCCGGGATCCTCCGGCATGAAGTTCGGCGTCGATCGTCGCGAAGCCCTCTCGGCGTCCGCGGACGCCGCGGCGGTCGGGGTCTTCGAGGTCGAGGGGAAGGACGACCGGCTCCCTCCCTCGCTCGCGCTCGCCGACAAGGCCACCGGCGGACTCCTGGCCGGGGCCTGGAAACGCCGAGAGGTCAAGGGAAAGAAACGCGAGGTGACGGTCTTGCACCGTCCCGACGGGCGGGGCCGGGTCCTCCTCGTCGGCCTCGGCGCCCGATCGCAGTTTACCGCGGACGTCGTCCGGCGCGCGGCCGCCGACGTCGTGCGCGCTCTCCGGGGCAAGGGCGCCCGCACGCTCGCCTTCCAGCTCGGGTCGTACGTCGAAGGGAGTGTCACGAGTTCGATGGCCGCCCGCGCGCTCGCGGACGGGTCGATCCTGGGCGCGTACGAGTTCCTGCGCTACCGGACCACGACCGAGGGCGGCGTAGAGGAAGCGTCGGTCCATCTCGGCGAGGACCGTTCCTCCGAGGAACGCAGCCTCACGTCCGAGGTCGCAGAGCAGACCGTGATCGCGGAGAACGTCCTGTGGACCCGCGATATCGCGAACCTGCCGGCCGACACCGCCACGCCCGAGCGGCTCGCCGAGGAGGCCCGCGTGCTGGGCAAGGCCCTCGGTCTCAAGGTCACGGTCTTCGACGAAAAGCAGTTGGCCAAGATGGGATGCGGAGGATTGCTCGCGGTCGGCGGCGGCTCGGTCCATCCTCCCCGTCTCGTCATCCTCGAGTACCCGGGCGGCACCCGCCGGGGCCGCACGGTCGCCGTGGTGGGCAAGGGGATCACGTTCGACTCGGGAGGGATCTCGATCAAACCCGCCGCTCGCATGTCCGAGATGAAGTTCGACAAGTCGGGGGCGGTCGCCGTCCTCGGCATCCTGCGGGCCGCGGCGACCCTGAAGGTCGCGCCCCGTGTCATCGGAGTGATGTGCTGCGCCGAGAACCTGCCAAGCGGGTCGGCCTACCGTCCCGGCGACGTCGTACGGACCTACAATCAGAAGACCATCGAGATCCTCAACACGGACGCGGAGGGCCGGGTCGTGCTCGCCGACGGCCTCGGATACGTGGTCGACCAGTTCCATCCGGACGAGGTCATCGACCTCGCCACGCTCACGGGAGCCCAGGTGGTCGCGCTGGGCGACGACATGGGCGGTCTCGTCTGCCCCGACGACCGATTGGCGAACGGACTCCTGATGGCCTCGGCGGCCACGGGCGAGCCGATCTGGCGAATGCCGCTCACCGACTATCACCGGGAGCTCGTGAAGAGCGACCTGGCCGACGTCCGAAATTCGACCGAGATCGCGGTCGCGGGGATGCTGACCGCCGCGGCGTTCTTGGAGACGTTCGTCGGGAAGACCCCCTGGGCCCACCTCGACATCGCGGGCGCGGCCTGGGTGAACCCCGTGACGCGAAAGTACCAACCGACCTACCAGAATCTCGGGGCCACCGGGTTCGGGGTTCGCCTCGTGGCGCGGTACCTCCAAGACCTTGGCACGTCCAAGGGGTAGCGGCCGTCAGTTCGCCACGATCTGCACGCTCTCGCCGCCGTGGCGGGTCGCGCGCGGGCGGACCTCACAGAACAGCGGCGTGTGGTACCCTCCTCCGGTCACGAGGGCCACTCCGACCGGCAGCGACTGGATCATCTCGGTCATGCCCGGCGTCAGCCCCTCGATCGACTGCGCGATGGCGCGCAGGTCGAGGGGGTTCGTGACCTGGAGGATCAACTGGGTATTGCACTGGGAGAGGACGGTCTTGTCGATGCGCGCGGCCCGCTGGGTGACCGCGCAGAGGCCGAGACCGAACTTCCGTCCCTCGCTCGCGATGTTCTTCAGGATCCGGGAGCAGGTGGCGCTCCCCTGCTGGGGAGCGAAGTTGTGGGCCTCTTCGAGGACGAGGAAGAGCGGGGGGATCTTGTCCTTCTTCCGGTTCTCGAACAGGGTCGTCGCGAGCCTCGCGACCACGAGCTCCTGGACGTCGGGCGCGACCCCGCGGAGGTTGATGAGGGTCGCATCGCCCTTCTTCACGAGGTCGTTGAGGCTCGTCCCCTGGGGGCCGAGGAGCTTGGTCTGCTCGACGTACTCGAGGCGCTCGTGGAGCGTCTCCGCGACCGCCCCCTCGCCGGCCTCCGCCGCGCGGACCAGGTCGTGCACCGTATAGTCCGGATTGCTCGCCGCGACGTTCTCCATGATCTGCTTCAGCGGCGCGAGGAACGTCTTGACGTTCGTGAGCCCCATGAACACGAGCAGGTCCCGCGGGTCGGTGGTGCGCAGGTTGAAGGTCAGGGGTTTCGCCGACGGGTTCAAGCTCACGTCGGGGGAGTACTCCTGGATCTGGCGGGCGAACCCCTGGGACTCGACCCCGAATCGGTCGTGGCCTCCGTTCTTTTCGGCGGGGATCCGTAGCGAGCCGTACTCCCCGTGCGGGTCGATGATGACGCACGTGACCTTGTGCCGCAGGAGCTCCTCGATGAGGACGCCGAGGAGGTAGCTCTTCCCGCCCCCGGTCTTCGCGAGGACGCTGACGTGGCGCTGGACGAGCTGGTTGATGTCGAGTTCGACGCGAAGGTTGTGGTTCCGTAGCAGCCCTACGTACGCGCCGCTGTTGGCGTGGTGCTTCAGCCCGAGAACGTCCGCGATGAGCGGCTCCTCCGCGCGGAAGACGTGGGCTCCGGGCCGGAAGGGGATCGAAGGGATCTTCACGAGCCCCTGGGCGTCCCGGTACCCCACGATCCGGGCGGCCCCGAGGAGGCTCTCGCGGATCGGCGTCTCCTCGCTCGGCATGAGGGCGCCGGCGTGCTCGAGGTCGAGGTCGCTCTTCCGCTTCAGGTCGTCCAGCTGACAGAGGACCTTCCCGTGGATCTCGTCCACGACCGTCAGGTAGTCGCCCCGCTCGATGGGGAGCGTGAGGCTGAGCTGGAACTGACCGAGGCCGACGTCGCCGAAGATGCGTCCGACCTCCTCCACGAGGCGTTTCACCGGGGGGGTCGGATATTAGTATGACGCGGGAGACGCAAGCGGAGGTGGCCCGCGCCGGAAGTCTTTATATCGCGGGGCTCGGTGGAATGCTGCCCCTACTCGATCGGTCACGGCGGGGCGCGGGCCTTTGACGGACGCGGCAGAAGAACTTGAACGCAAGCGGGCGGAGTCGAACGCTCGAGCGGATGAGCACCGGGCCAAGCGCGACAAGCTCAACGCGGAGGCCCGCACGATCGCCGATGAGCGAGGCCGCATCCTGGACGAGCTGCACGGCCGAAGTGCGGATGCGCAGGATCACCGTCGGCACCGCGACCAGCTGAACTCCGATGTCCGGGAGGCCAAGCGGCTCCGGGAGGAGTGGAACCGCAAGCTGCAGGAACTCGGCGACAAGGTCCAGGAGCTGAAGCGGAGCCGGACCCCGCGGCCCGGCGCGATCCCCGTCTGGCGGCTCCGCAAGGAGCTCAAGGAGCTCGAGTTCCGTCACATGACGACCGCGCTCACCGGGGACCAGGAAAAGCGGCTCATCGAGGAGATGAAGCGGCTCGAGGCCGCCGTCCGAGAGCAGGACCAGGAACTCCGGCAGGATCCCGAGGTCGAGGCGACGCTGAAGTCGTTCCAGGAAGCGCGCGACGAAGCCGAGAAGCACCACGCCGCGGTCGGCCAGCTCGCCGAGGACGCCCAGCTCGAGCATGAGGCGATGGTCGGGCTCTACGAGCTCGTGGACGAGCTCCGACGTCAGGCCGACGAGATCCAGACCCGGCTCATCGAGGTCAAGACCGCCGCGGACGAGGAACACCGGGCCCACATCGCCTCGATCGAGGAGGTGCGGGACCTGGAGAAGACGCTCTTCGCGGCCCGCGGAGGACGTGCGCCCCCGAGCTGGGCCGACGCCGAGCCCCCGCGGGAGGAGGACTTCCTCGCCCGTCTCAAGAAGGGGGAGAAGGTGTCGACCGAGGACCTCCTCGAGTTGCAGAAGACCGGGCGCGGGTAACCCACCGTTCGGGGGCCGCGCCCCGCCGTCCGAGACAACGTATATACCCGTCTCTGTGGTGCCCGCCCCGGATGCGTCAGGTTAAGCTCGACCAGTCGGAGCTCCGCCAGATCAAGGAGCTCTACGAGGGTGTGATGTCCCACGCCTGCCACGGCTTGTTCTTCAAGGAAGGATCGGTCATCGCCGCCCCGATGGCGGAGGAGGCCCTCAAGGACCGGGCCCACTACTTCGAGCGGGCCGGGCACCAACTGAAGGAGCACGGTTGGGTCGAGGAGGTCACGTTCGCCGAGCACGAAGTGGTCGTGAAGGGGTCCATCGAGGTCTCCCCGAGCGACATCCCAACCTGCCACCGCCTTCGCGGCATGCTCCGCGAGTTCTACGAACGTTTTAAGGGGGGGCGCGTTAAATGCACGGAAGAGATGTGCGCTAGCACCGGCCACCCTGAGTGCCGTTTCCGCGTCGAGGAAATGTAGGAGGGGGTCGGACCGAATGATGGCAACCGGGAACGTCGGCACCGTCGTGAAGGAGCTCAAGGCCCGCATCGGGGGCACGGCCACCGCGCTCGTCTCGCGCGATGGGCTCGTCCTCTTCGCCGACGTCCCCGCCGGAGTCTACACGGAGACCTTTGCCATCATGTGTGCCACCATCCTCGGGGCCGCCGCGACGGCGAACACGGAGCTCAATCGCTCCCCGCCGGAGCGGATCGTCATCGAGGGGAACGATTCGAAGACGATCATCGTGGGGAGCGGGAAGAAGGCCCTCCTCGTGGCGGTCGTCGACAAGTCCGCGGACGTCACCAAGGTCCTCGAGGAGGTCGGCAAGGTCGCCGAGCTCCTCAAGGCGAACTGACGCGCGTCCGCGCGCTGCCCGCTACGCCTCGAGACCGGTGCGTCGGGGCATCGTCCGGTCCACCCGTCGCCCGCCTCCCGTGGTGACCCGGAAGAAGTAGCCGCCCAGCGCGGCGAGGAGGCGCGCCCAGGAAATCGCGCTCCGCTGGCCGGTCATGAGCCGACGTAACCGGTACTTCCCCCAGAGGTTCCCGTGCTTCTCGGTCAGCTGTTTGCGGCCGTACCCGTTCCAGAACGCCTGGACGAGGAACCGGACGAACGTCGTGCGCAGGTGGTGGTAGACGAGCGCTTCCGCGTCGTAGACGAGGGATCCCCCCGCTTCGACCGCCCGCAGATTCAAGTCGATGTCCTCCGCGGTCACGAACCGGGGGTCGAACCCACCGAGCCGAAGGAAGAGTTCACGGCGGTAGGCAAGGTTGCAGGTCGGGAACGTCACATCGTTCCCTTTCTCAAAGAGCTCCACGCGCTCGAGCTGGCCGTACTTGGGTTTCCCGACGGTCAGTGTCCGGCCCGCGACGACTGGGGAGCTCCGCAGGCCCTGGCGCAGCACCTGGAGCCATTGACGGTCTGCATAACAGTCCCCGTCGATGAACGCCACGAACTCCCCTCGGGCCTCTCGGACCCCGGCGTTCCGCCCCAGGCCCCGCGAGCCCGGTCGATGGACGAGCCGAAGGAACCCCGCGTGGTTGCGGGCGAATTGCTCGGCGATCTCCACCGTACGGTCCCGGCTCTCCGAGTCCACCAGCACGACCTCGAACGGCGCCTCCTGGGCGAGGAGGCTCTCGAGCAGTTGCCCGAGGTGGAGTTCCTCGTTCCGGACCGTGATGACGACCGAGATCAGCCCTGGGGCAGGGTCACTACTTCCCAATGTCCATCACGACGACGTCCTTGACCGCGCGCATGCTCTTGAAAGGGAGCACGAGGCGGCCGGTCGTGTCGCTCTGGAAGAGGCGTTGCTCGACATCCTCGCTCGGCGTGACGAGGACGTGCGCGATGCCACCGGTGACCGTGTCCACGACGAAATTGTCGATGAGGCCGAGGATCTGGCCGTCGTTCGTCATCACCGTTTTGCCGCGGAGCTCAGTCAGGAACCTGCGCATGGAGGAAGGCCTCGGGCGAGGATGGCGGAGGGCAGTATTTAATCGTTCATGGGGAGACGCAGGCCCCCGGCAGAATGCCGTCGCACCGGGCGCTCCGGAAGCTCTCCGGCCGTCAGGAAACCCGCGCCGTACCTCACCCGGGGCCAACGCTTATATCGGGTACCCGGGTCGGAGGCGACCCGCCCATGGCCCGTTCTCACGTCAAGGGAAACCCGGAACTCCTCCGGGTCGTGCACGAGTTGCGCCTCGCGGCCCGCTCGCACGACGCCCCGGTCTGGGCCTCGGTCGCGGACCGTCTCGAGCGTGCCCGGCACCAGACCCCCGCTGTGAACGTGGGCCAGCTGGAGCGGATCGCGGCGGCGGACGAGACCCTGGTCGTGCCGGGGAAGGTCCTCGCGGACGGCGACCTTTCCAAGAAGCTGACGGTCGCCGCCTTCTCCTACTCGGCGGAGGCGCGCATGAAGATCCACGCCGCCGGCGGAACCGCGCTCTCGCTCCACGACCTGCTCAAGGCCAAGCCCAGCGGCGCGGGGGTGCGTCTGATTGCCTGAAGCTACCCCCGGGCCGACTCCGACCGTCGTGGATGCCTCCGGGCTCATCCTCGGTAGGGCGGCGAGCGTCATCGCGAAGCGCCTCATGAACGGCGAGTCGATCGTCGTCGTCAACGCGGAGAAGGCCGTTGTGACGGGCTCCCGGACCCAGGTCATCGCCTTCTACACGGCGGCGCGCGCCCGCGGCTCCGTCCGCAGCGGGCCCCACTTCCCCCGGTACCCGGACCGGATTTTCCGCCGAACGGTGCGCGGGATGGTTCCGCACCTAAAGACGCGCGGCAAGGAGGCCATGGACCGCCTCGAGGTCCACATCGGCGTCCCCGAACCATTCCAGAGCGTGCACGGCGAGACGCTGCCCGCCGCCCAACCACGCCCCGCCCTCCGCCCTCCCCTCACGCTCGCCGAGGTCACGCGACTGTTGGGAGCCAAGGTATGAAGGCACCCCAGATCGTTCTGGCGACCGGAAAACGGAAGGCGGCGGTCGCGCGGGCCACCGTACGCAAGGGGATCGGCAAGGTGCGCGTGAACGAGCGGCCTCTCGAACTGGTCGAACCCGAGATCGTGCGCCAGAAGATCCAGGAACCGCTTCTCATGGTCGGCGACCGAGTGAAGAACATCGACATCGCGGTCCAGGTCCGGGGTGGTGGGATCGTCGGTCAGGCCTCCGCGGCCCGTACCGCGGTCGCGCGGGGCCTCCTCATCTGGTTGAAGGACGACAGCTTGCGCGATATGTTCCGTCACTACGACCGTTCGCTCACGGTCAACGACCCTCGCCGAAAGCTCCCGAAGCGGCCCGGCGGCCGTGGGGCCACCCAGCGCCGGCAGAAGTCCTACCGTTAGGGGGGAGATCGACCATGACGATGATGGTGCCGGTCCGGTGCTTCACCTGCGGGGCCGTCGTGGGCCAGCATTGGGACGAGTACCGCGAGCGTACCGCCCGGGGCGAGGACGCGGGCGAGGTCCTGACCAACCTCGGACTTCAGCGATACTGCTGCCGTCGCATGCTGCTGACCCACGTCGACCTCCTCGATGAGGTCGGCCCGTACGGTTAGTCCGAATCCGGCGCGCGGCCCGATCCGACCGAGGGGCCGAAAAGGTCCCGGCGGGATTCGAAGGTCGGGACCGTCGACGCGGTCGATAGAAACGGGGGGAGGAAGGGGTTTTCGTCCGAGCGACGCGAGCGCCTACTTCTCGTCGTCCTCGTCTTCGTCGTCGTCGTCCGCGTCCTTCTCCTTGCTCTTCCGGTCCTGGCCCGAGCGGCCGGAACCCTTCGGAGTCGACGACTTTCGGCGCGACCGGATCACGAGGTAGATCACGACGATGACCGCCACCGCCGCGGCCCCGATCCCGATGTCGATCAGGAGGGTGGTCGTGGGGTTGGGGTTCACCGTGATGGACTGCTGGACCGTCTGGGGCCCGTTCGCGTAGTCGCCGGCGAACTCGTTGCTCGCGGTCGCGTTCGCGTAGAGCACGAAGTTCCCGGTCGAGCCGGGGTTCCAGGAGATCTCCGCCCGTACGGTCTTGTTGAACCCGAGGGTCGGGACGGCGCCCGTGGCGAGCACGGTCGAGTTGACGACTCCACCCACGTAGTTGTAGAACCGCACCGACTGGGGTGACCCCCCGACGAGCGCCTTGTTCCCGGTCCCGCTCGGCGACAGGGTGTAGAACGACACGGTCACGTTGTTCGCGACCGCACTGCTGCCGCCACCCACGGTCACGTTGACCCAGATCGTGTACGACGTACCCGACGTGAGGGTCGAGGGGGCGGTCAGGTTGTTCGACGCGAGGAGGACGCGGAACGTGGTGTTCACCGACACGGTCAGGGTCTGGTTCGCGTAGGCGTGGTTCCCGTTCAGGTCCCAGACCGTCAGGTTCACGAGGTATGGCTTCAACTGCGGGTTCAGCCAAGTGCTCGGGACGCTCCCGTTCGGCTTGACGGTCGAGTAGTTCGCGCCCCAGTGAACGCTCGTGTTGCCCGGGTTGGTGAGGAGCCAGTAGTACCGGACCAGGGACCCGTTGTGCGGGTCGGTCGCGTTCGCCGCGTTCAGTTGGACCTTCACGCTGTCGTTCTTGCCGACCTGGATGTTGGTGCCGGAGATCGCCTTGCCCGCCGCATTCTGGAGCACGAACGCCGAAGTGGGCTTCTCCGTGTCGTTCACGAGGACGTTGAACGTCGCCGTGTTGGACTGCCCCGTACCGGACCAGACGGTGAGGCTGACGTTGAACTCCCAGCCGGTCAGGGTGACCGGGCTCCCGCCGACGAGGGCGGTCTTGGTGTAGTAGTTGCCCGCGCCGAGGAAATGCGGGGTCCAGTTGCCGGGCACCGGGACGCCGTTGGTGCTGGCGGAGAAGTTCTGGGTGGACTTGTACCCCTTCGCGGTGATGGTCCAAGAGGCGACCGAAATGACGTCGTGGACCGGCGCGGTCGGCGAGATGAGCGCCGTACTCCCGGTCGCGTTCAGCTGGATCGGGGTCGACCAGTTAATCCGGGCATACGGCCCGGGGGTCGTGAACGAGCTCGTCCAGTTGCCGGTGATCTTCGCGGTGACGCCACCGGTCGCCGCGACCCAGACCTTGAACTTCGTGTTGTTGACCTGCCCGCCAGAACTAGTCACCGTCAGGGTCCCCGTGTAGGGGGTGCTTCCACTGGCCGTGGCGTAGGTGTGGTTGGCCGTCACGACGCCCTTCGTCACGTTCGGGCTCGCGTCGCCGAAATCCCAGACGAACTTCGTACCGTTCGTCCCCGCCGGATAGGTCGAGTTGAGCGCGCTGAACGTGACGTTCTGGCCGACCCCGACCACGACCGTGTAGTTCGCGTGGGTCCCGTTGAGGACGTTCTTCGAGGAGAAGGCGAAGTTCTTGACCGAGACATTCACGTTGGCGGTCAGGTTCGCCGCCTTCACGATCGAGAACGTCGCGGTGCCCGACGGGGTCGAGGACGGGAGCGACGAGAGCGTGAACTTGGTCCAGGTCCCGTTCGGCCCGGTCGGAGAGAGCGACGTTTGCGCCGGAGGGGTCGTGCCCGCCGCGAGCACGTAGTCCGCGGGCAGGACGACACTGTAGTTGTAGACGTCGGCCGCGGTGGTGGGGTGGGCGAACCCGAAGGAGACCGAGTACGCGCTCGAGTTCTTCGGGAAGGTACCGTTCACGGCGTAGACCGAGTGCCATCCGTAGGAGATCGACCCGCCGACCGTGGACGGGTTGCACGTCCCAAGGCACGACGACGAGAAGTTGGCCAAGGTAGGACTCACGGTCGGGTTGAGGAAGCCGGTCCCGTTGATGGTCAGACCCGCCTGCACCGCGGGGAAGGTCGGGCCGGACGAGGCGAGCCACGCCTGCACGCCGGCGTTGTCGACCGACGAGAAGTTGACCGAGTGCGCCCAATCCAAGCCGAGTTGCGCCCAGAGCTGGCTGACCGTCCCGTTCGGAAGGTCGGAGAGGACCGAGTTGTTGCCGAGGTTGACCCCCGTGACGACCGAGATGTTCCCCGAGCCTCCGAGGAGGTTGAGCTTCGAGAGGTTGAGGGTCGTCGCGTAGACACCGAGCTGGCTCGGCACCAGGGGACTCACCGACAGGTCGTGGGTCACGATCCCCGGTGCGGAGACCGGGAGGTAGAACCAGTTGGTCGTGTAGCCCGAGGTCGCAAGGACCACGTCAAACGTGTTGGTCCCGCTCGTGAATCCCGCCGGGTACGTACCCGTAGAGTAGAATCCCCCCGCGGTCGCGGAGGAGTAGATGTACTGGTTCGTCGGGTCGATCAACGTCACGTTGCCCACATTGGGCACCGGAGCGCCCGTCGAGGCGACGGAGACCCGCCCTTGGACCACGTAGCTGTTGAGCTGGGGATTGACCCGCGTCGGCGTTCGGTTGGCGACCGTGACCTGAGTGTAGTTGTAGGTCGTCGGGACCCCATTGAAGGTCGTCTGCAGTACCCAGGTGCCGAACGGAACCTTGAGCGTGAAGCTCCCGTTCATGTCGGTGGTGTTGTTGACCAACGACACTCCGTTGTACTTGGCGGCCAGTAGGGAGACGATCGCCCCTTGCTCCCGATTCCCTTGGGAGGTGACGTTCCCCCGCAAGGTGGCAGTGTACGAGAGGACGGCGACGTTGGGAACGGTGATGGCGTAGCTGACCTTCGTCAGTTGGCTCGCGTTCTGGTCGTAGTACACGGGCGTCGAGTTCTGCGGCAGGATCGCGCATGCGAACGGACGACAGGCGTTCAGGGTGAGGTTCGTCTGGACCGGTACGAAGACTCCCCAGAAGCCGGGCGCGAGCCCCGAGCACGGGTTCGAGCCGGAGCTCGAGACCTTGAAGAGACCGCCGCTGGCGACGGTCGTGGTGCAGAGGGCACCCGTCGCCTTGGACACGACGTCGACCTGCACGCCCGAAGGGACCGGGGGATGACCTGCTCCCGGTTGCTCGACTGCCCCGCTCAGCGTGTACGTCGGCGACGCCGCGGCCGCGACCCCGACCAGCGCGCCCAGCGTACTCGCCAGGACCACGAGGGCCAGGACCCACAAGGCGGCATGGGACCCAATCCGGACCAACTGCTTCACGTCTCCCGTTGCTCGCCTCCTTATAGGGAGGCGCGGCGCCGAACTTGGCCCTGCTACATATAGCTTGCCCGGTGCAAAATTCCGGCGAATCCCGACCCGCGGTCCGGCGAGGGCAACGCTACCGGTAGATTCCTTGGACGGGCTCGCTCCGTTGGGCCACGCGGTCGCGGAAGAGTCGCTTTTCGTACTCTTCGTAGGACCGGAGCGTATCGGCGTCGCACGACGGCCGCACCGTGCGCAGCGCGCCGTCGAAATGGGCCCGGGTCACCTTGGAGGCCTTGATGTTCTCCCGAAGTGCGGAGAGCCCCGCTTCCCGGCAGAGGGCCGCGAGATCGCTCCCGACGTATCCTTCGGTTCGGACGGCCAGCGCGTTGAGGTCGACGTCGTCCGCGAGCGGCATTCGCTTCGTGTGGACCTTCAGCACCTCGACCCGGCCGACGACGTTCGGCGGCTCGACATACAGAAGCCGATCGAAGCGACCCGTCCGGAGGAGCGCCTCATCCAGGATGTCCGGCCGGTTGGTCGCGGCGATGACCAAGACCCGCTCGAGGGATTCGAGCCCGTCGATCGAGGTCAGGAGCTGGTTGACGATCCGTTCCGTCACCCCGCTCGAGTTCTGGAGACCGCGACGCGGAGCGATGGAATCGATCTCGTCGATGAACACGATCGACGGGGACGCCTGCCGGGCCTTCTTGAAGATCATTCGGATGGCTTTCTCGCTCTCTCCGACCCACTTGCTCATCACTTCGGGTCCCTTGACCGAGATGAAATTGGCCTGGCTTTCCGTCGCGGCCGCCTTCGCGAGGAGGGTCTTCCCGACCCCGGGCGGACCGTAGAGCAGGATGCCCCGCGGAGGGTCGATGCCGATGTGACGGTAGGCTTCGGGATGCTTGAACGGCAACTCGACCGATTCCTCCAGCACCCGACGGACCCGTTCGAGGCCTCCGACCTCCTCCCAACGGGTCGAGGGGATCTCGACGGTTACGTCGCGCAGGCTCGAGGGTTCGATCTGCTTCAGGGCCTCGCGGAAATCCTGGTCGGTGACCTTCATCCGCTCGAGAAGGGAGATCGGGATCGGCTGGTCGAAGTCGATCTCGGGGAGGTACCTTCGAAGCGCCCGCATCGCCGCCTCCCGGCCGAGCGAGGAGAGGTCCGCTCCGACGAATCCGTGGCTCTGGGCCGCCAGGTCCTTGAGCAGACGCTCCCGATCCCGCTCCGACCCTTCGATCGGCATCCCGCGCGTGTGGATCTGGAGGATCTCGAGTCGACCCTCCTGGGTCGGGACCCCGATCTCGATCTCCCGGTCGAAGCGACCGGGACGTCGGAGCGCGGGATCGATCGCCTCTTCCCGATTGGTCGCGGCGATTACGATGACGTTCCCTCGTCCGGAGAGCCCGTCCATGAGCGTGAGCAGTTGGGCGACGACCCGGCGCTCGACCTCGCCGACGACCTCATCGCGACGGGGCGCGATCGAGTCGAGCTCGTCGATGAAGATGACGCTCGGGGCGTTCTTCTCCGCCTCCTCGAACTTCTCCCGAAGCTCCTTCTCGCTCTCCCCGTAGTACTTCGAGATGATCTCCGGGCCCTGGATCCCGATGAAGTGGGCACCGGCCTCGTTTGCGACCGCCTTGGCGATGAGGGTCTTGCCGGTCCCCGGCGGGCCGTAGAGCAGGACTCCCTTCGGGGGCGTGATCGCGAGCCGGTCGAACAGCTCCGGATGCTTCAGGGGGAGTTCGATCATCTCCCGCACGCGGCCGAGCTTCTCCTTCAGCCCGCCGATGTCCTCGTAGGAGATGCGTGGGGCCGCGACCTCCGTCTCGCTGACCGTCTCTTCCTTGATGGTGATCAAGGTCGCGGGCGCGACCTGGACGAACCCCTTCGGCTGGGTCGCGACCACCATGAACGGAAGCGAGCCTCCCATGAGGAACACCCCCGGAATGACGAACACGTCGCCGCGGACAAAGGGACGGCGCGCGAGCGCCTTCGCGACGAAGCTCTCGAGGCCCGGCCCGAGGTCCATGCGGGCCGACCCCGCGTAGATCGGTGCGATCGTCACGGAATCGGCGTTCGGCGCATCGATCCGCATGACGGAGATTCGGTCGCCGATGCTGACGCCGGCGTTACGACGCACCACCGCCTCGATCCGGACGAGCCCCTTACCCTCGTCGTCGGGTTGGGCTCGGCTGACGACCGCGGGGGTGGCCTTGCGACCCCGGATCTCCACTACGTCGCCGAGCCCCACCTTCAGGCGTTGACGGGTCTGGACGTCGAGGCGGGCGGTGCCCAGACCGATGTCCTGCTGGAAGGCTTCGGCGACGCGCAGCGTGATGGCTTCGCCCATCGGCGAGCCGTTTCACCCGTACCCCGCCTAAATAGGTTCTTGTCTGGCGGGCGTCGCGCCCGGCCACGAGGCGCTCCGGGTTCTGTTCGGTCCTCAGGAACGGAAGCGAGATATGGAGGCCGGAACGTCGAACGACTCGTGACCGACCCCACCCCGTCTCCCGCAGTTCTGCTGCGGCTCCTGGCGGCGGCGGGGTACCGCGTCCAGCGCCACGAGTTGGCCACGACCGCGGTCCGGATCCGGGACCGTAGGGCGGTAGTTCTCTCTGCGGCGACCCGTTCGCCCGCGGAGCTCGACAGTCTCTTCCCCGTCGACTCGACCCACCGGACGATCATCTACGACGACGATCCGGGTCCGGTGGCTCGGGAGATCGCGGCCGACCGCGGGATCGAGACCCTGGACCCTTCGACGCTCGGCCCGGCCCTCGGGGAGCTCCTGCTTCCGTCCCCCTCGTCTCCGGCGGAGGAACCGACGCGGGGCCCGACCCTCGAGACCCCCTTCTCCGTCCTCCCCGAAGGTGTGCGGATCGTCCGTCCGCGCATCGGTCGGAGCGAAGCCCAACTCCTGGTCGGGGCGGACGGGCCGGGGTTCACGCTCCGTCTCGTTCCGTTCTTTGTCGCCCCGTACCGTGTACGACCCGCCTCCCCGTATGGGGAGGGGGTGAAGGTCATCGACCGAACGGTCGCGGTCCATGGCGTATCCAAACACGCGGAGATCTGGGAGGAAGTGGATCGGGAGCTCGTGAGCCGACTCGAGATCCCTCACCAGTTCATCGCACCCGAGCTGACCGCGTCCGAGGCCGCCGGGATCGCGCTGGAGGCGATCCGACGCCACCATACGATCCACGTCGACCACACCGAGCAGCACGGGGGGGCGCTCGTAATCGAGACGCGTCGCGTGCCGCCGGGCCCCGACGACATTCGGATCGGACCGCTGCAGCTGATCTATCTCCCCCACTGGTACGCCGAGGGCTCTCAGGGCCGCGTCGTCCTCGACGCAGTGACCGGCCACCGGAACGCCACGCCGCCGTCGGCTCGATAGGTCGTTCCTCCATCGTCAAATACGCCCCCCCGCTCGAGCGCCCGTGCTCCTCGACCAGTACCGAATCGGGCCGGCGTTGAACTTCACCTACCTCGTGGCGAACGAGGAAGGAGGGGAAGGCGTCGTGATCGACCCGTCGTACGGGATCGATCCGGTCCTGGCCGCCATCGACGCGAAACGCGTCAAAGTGCGCTACATCCTGAACACCCACAGCCACACCGACCACGTCGTCGGCAACGCGGACGTCCGAGAACGGACCGGGGCGAAAGTCGTGGCCCACCGGGTCGCTCCCCTCGGGCAGGACGTCTCGGTGGAGGACGGGGACCGGTTCAAGGTGGGTCCGCTCTCGTTCGAAGTCGCCCACACGCCGGGGCACACGAAAGACAGCGTCCTCTACATTTTCGAGGGACAGGTCGCCACCGGCGACACCCTCTTCGTGGGCGAGTGCGGCCGCACCGACCTGCCCGGAGGCAGCCCCGCCGAGATGTACGACAGTCTCCTCCGCCGGGTCGTTCACCTCGACGATGCGCTCGTCGTCCTCCCGGGGCACGACTACGGGGTCACTCCGACCTCGACCATCGGCCGGGAGAAGGCGGAAAACTACACGCTCCAACCGCGCACGAAGGACGAGTTCCTCGCCTTCCTCCGGGAGTAGGAGTCGTGCCTCCCCTTCCTACCCCCGAGGAGCGAAGCCTTCGGGCCGTGGGTGCCCGTCGACCGACCGCGGGCACTCCTCCGACCTCCGAACTAATCCGGCAACTGCGGGAGCTCGCTCGGGACGACTCGTCCCTCGTCGCGCTCTTCGATGCGCGTGGGATCGCCGGGGAGCGGCACCTGCTCTCCGCCTGGGCTCACCTCGGACGTTCCCGCGGTCGCGGGGAGACGCGCCTTCGGGACCGGGGTGCGGAGTTCGCCCTGTACGTGTCGGGAGAGGATCAACTTCCTCGGGCGCTCGCCCGGGTGGGCGTCTCGGACGACACCTCCCAGTTCGTGGTCGTGGCGGAGCGCCCCGTCGAACCGAACGACCTGGTCGCGCGG
This sequence comes from Thermoplasmata archaeon, assembly GCA_022749935.1. GTDB lineage: Archaea > Thermoplasmatota > Thermoplasmata > Lutacidiplasmatales > UBA184 > Lutacidiplasma. The sequence goes on from JAKIWQ010000003.1 coordinate 41,564, forward strand.
TTCGGTCTCGCGCTCGACCCGACCGCCTATCCCCGGGCGGTGGTCGAGGAAACCCTCGACCGAATCGGGGTCAACGAAGCGGAGCGTCGTGCCGTACCGACCTCGGCCTGGGAGGGACTCGTGCTCGAGCGGGTCGCCCTGGTGGACCTCACGACCCCCTCGGGACACGCGTCAACGGCAAAGCATTAACCACGGAAGTCGGTCGGAGCGCCGGTCCGCGGGCGTCCGTGCAGGTGTAATCTAGTGGCTAGGATGTCAGCCCTCCAAGCTGACCACCCGGGTTCGAATCGGCGGACCGGTCCGATCCGCCGCGGAGCTCCCGGCACCTGCACTCCCGACGTCCTCGGACCCCGGGCGAGGGTTTATTCCCGAGGGTTCCGCTCGCTCTTCGCGCTGAGGTAGCCTAGTCCGGTAAGGCGCCAGCCTTGAAAGCTGGTGGCGATTCCGCCACGGGAGTTCAAATCTCCCCCTCAGCGTTCCTCGGGGGCGACCCCGACGAGCCATCCCCGGTCTATGGATCCGCGACGGCGCGGTGGGAGCCAGGTCGCCTTCAGGCCCGTGGCCCCTAGGAGCTGCTTCAGCCGGGCCGGCTCGGTCAAGCGCAACTCCTCGACCTCGCGGACGTGTCGGAATCCCCGTCCCTCCTCCCCGATGAGATAGTCGAAGTGGATCTGCGAATTCACCCCCCGGCGCGTGCCGTAGCCGGCGCGCAAGATCTTGGTGGTCGCGTCCTCGTACAGGTCCACGCTCACATGCCCCGGACGGAATTCCTCCGGAGCGAGCCAGGGCACCGAGATCGCCACCCCGCCGGGCCGGAGGTGACGGGCGAAGGCCCGAAACGCGGAGCGCAGGTCGGACTCGGTTCGGAGATAGCCGATCGCGCTGAACAGACAACTCACCACATCAAACCGCGCTCCGAGGTCGAGGGACCGCATGTCGGCCGCGACGAGGGACACCCCGGGGAGTCGACGCCGAGCTTCCCGCAGCATCGGGCGGCTCAGGTCTACCCCCGCGACGTCGTAGTGACGCCGGAGGAACTCGAGATGGCGACCGGTCCCGCACGCTACGTCGAGCCATCGACGGCCCGACGACCGGCCGAATCGCCGCGCGAGGGCGACCACGCGGGCCGTCTCGCCCTCGTAGTCGCGGCGGGAGTAGATCCGGTCATAGTAGACCGCCAGTTGGCGGTACATCGGAGTCGGTGCGCTCATCCGGCCGACGAGGAGGTTCGTGTCACCCCGTGTTCCAGCGACCCCCGGTCCCGATTATAAGCGCGGTCCCGCTCGCCGACCGGGCCATGCCGGACGCGAGCGTCTCCACTCCGCTCCTCGAGCAGTACGAGGGAGTGAAGGCCCGCTACCCCGGCCATCTCATCCTCTTCCGGGTGGGTGATTTCTACGAGACGTTCGGGGACGACGCCCGCCTGCTGTCCCGCGAGCTCGACGTGGTCCTGACCGCCCGTTCCGCGGACGCAAAGGGAGTTCGAACCCCGATGGCCGGGGTGCCCCACCACGCGGTCGACACGTATCTCGGGCGTCTGGTCCAGAAGGGGTTCAAGGTCGCTCTTTGCGACCAGGTCGAGGACGCACGATTCGCCAAGGGGCTGGTCCGTCGAGAAGTGACGAGGGTCGTCACCCCAGGGACGGTCGTCGAAGACCGGATCCTGGGGGGTCCGGACCACAGCTTCCTCGCGGTCGCCGGCGAGATCGAGAGCGGGGCTGGTGAGTACGCGGCCGTGGACATCACGACCGGAGAGTGGTACCACGGGACCGCGGATGGCCCCGGGACCGAAGCTCTCGCCTCCGCGCTCGCGCCCTTCCAGCCGCGGGAGATCCTGTGGTCGGTCCCCGCCGACCGTCCGTCGACCCTCTCCCGAACCCTCGGGCGAGAGTACCCCGGAGCGCGCCTCGAGGCGGCCCCGTCCCCCCTTACCCTCGCCGAACTCCCCGAGCGTTTCCGGCGCGGGTTCGCGGGGCCGGATGCGGCGACGAAGGTCGACCTCCAGCTGGCCGCGTACCTCCGCGCCACCCAGCCGCGGCTCCTTCCGCACCTCGAGGTCGTCCCGCACGGCACGGAGTCCCGCCGGCTCGCCCTGGACGCGAAGACGCTGCGGCACCTCGAGATCCGTCGCCCGATGAACCCGGACGACCCGAGCGGGCCGACCCTGCTCGAAACCTGGGACGCCACGGTCACCTCGCCCGGCCGGCGTACGCTCTCATTCTGGCTGGCCAACCCTCTCGCCGACGTCGGGGCGATCCAGGAGCGTCAGGATGCGGTCGCTGCGCTCCTCGCTCGGGGCGCCTTCCTGGACGAACTCCGCACCCGTCTGCACACGATCGCCGACCTGGCCCGAATCGCCTCCCGCGTCGCCGGTCGGAGAGTTCGGCCTCCGGAGCTCGGCGTTCTCCGTCAAGGACTCCTCGCGACCGAGCACCTCGGCCCGTGGCTAGCGGAGACTCCCATGGGCGTCCGCCTGGACCGGCTCCGGGAAACCTTGCTTCCCCCTCCCGAACTTCTCGAGCTCCTCGGGTCGGCGCTCCCGGACTCCCTGCCGCTCCGGGACGACGATGGCGGACGGTTCCGCGCCGGGCATGCCCCCGAGGTCGACCGTTGGCGCACCCTGGAACAGACCGCACTGACCGAGCTCGCCACGCTCGAGCGGGCGGAGCAGCAGGCCACGGGGATCAAGACGCTCCGGATCTCGTACAACCAGGTCTTTGGCTACTACATCGAGGTGACCCGACCGCACCTCGCGCGAGTCCCGTCCCACTTCCGACGCCGCCAGACGGTGGCCCAGGCCGAGCGGTTCACGAGCGACCAGCTCGAGGAGATCGAGCACCGGATCCTGGACGCCCGGAGGCACGCCTCGGAGGCCGAGGAACTCGAGTGGGAACGCCTCCTCGCCGCGGTCGATACCCACGTGCCCGCGATCCACCGGGTGGCTCGGGCCGTCGGAGAGCTCGATGTCCTGGCGACCTTTGCCCATCTCGCCCAGACCCGAGGGTACGTTCGGCCGGTCGTGGATGACTCCTCGGTCCTCCTCATCCGGGAGGGGCGGCACCCGGTGCTCGAGCGGGCCGACGCTCCCCCCTTCGTGCCGAACGATACCGAGCTCGACGCGGAGCACGGCCGGCTCGTCGTCCTGACCGGCCCCAACATGTCGGGCAAGTCGACGTACATGCGGCAGGTCGGCCTGCTGGTCGTCCTGGCCCAGGCCGGCTCCTTCGTCCCGGCCCGGTTCGCGCGCATCGGACTCGTGAACCGTCTGTTCACCCGGATGGGGTTCACTGACGAGATCGGCCGGGGCAAGTCGAGCTTCATGGTCGAGATGAGCGAAGTCGCCGAGATCCTCCATGCGGCGGACGCGAAATCGCTCGTTCTCCTCGATGAAGTGGGGCGTGGGACGAGTACCTTCGACGGCCTCGCCCTCGCCTGGGCGACCGTGCGGCACCTCCACGAACGTACGGGGGCCCGCTGTCTCCTGGCGACCCACTACCACCAGCTCACCGAGCTCGTCGGCTCCCTGCCGCAGGCTCGGAACGCCCACCTGGCCGTTCGGGAGGGACCCGACGGGATCGTGTTCCTCCATCGGCTGGTGCCCGGAAGCACCGACCGAAGCTACGGCATCCACGTCGCTCGACTTGCCGGTGTCCCGGAGGACGTTCTCGTGGAGGCCGAGCGGTTGCTCCGACAGTTGGAGGAGGAAGGGATCGTGACCGCGGCTCCCTCGCGCCGGTCCGGACGTCCGACGCCCCGCTACACCCAGGCCGTGCTCCTCGCAGAAACCGACCGTCCGCGCGACCCCGTCCTCCAAGCCCTAGAAGACGTCGACCCCGACTCGCTCACCGCCGAGGAAGCCCAACGTCGATTGCGCGAACTCCGGGAACTGGCCCGACGCTCCTCCTTCTCGCTCCGCGGGGACCCGTGAGCCCGACCGCCGCTCCGGCCCGTCGACCCATCCGCCGGCTCGATGCGTCGACCGTCGAACGGATCGCGGCGGGGGAGGTCGTCGAGCGGCCCGCCTCCGTCGTGAAGGAGCTCGTCGAGAATGCGATCGACGCGGGGGCTCGGACCGTTTCCGTCCGGATCGAAGAGGGAGGGCTCTCGCGCATCGAGGTCGCCGATGACGGCGGCGGGATACCCGCGGGAGAGCTGCCGCTGGCGGTCGAGCGCCACGCGACGAGCAAGCTCGACCCGGCCGGGCCGGTCGACCGGATCGACTCGCTCGGGTTCCGGGGGGAGGCGTTGGCGGCGATCGGCAGCGTGAGCCGCCTCCGACTGGTCTCCCGGACCCCGGACCGCGACGAGGCGTTCGGACTGACGGTGGAGGGCGGCACGGCGGGATCGGTCGTCCCGGTCGGTCGGGCCGTGGGGACGACCGTCGAGGTCCGTGACCTCTTCTTCAACACCCCGGCCCGGCGCAAATTCCTCCGGAGCGCGGCGGCCGAGCAGGTCGAGGTGGTCGCCACCGTCGAACGCATGTACCTCGCCCGGCCGGACGTGACGTACCGGGTTCGAGGAGCGGAACGCGAGTTGGCCGTCTATCCAGGGACGACCGAACTCCGGGACGCCGCGGCTCGGGTACTCGGCCCGTCCCTTTTGCGGGAGTCGTTCTTCCTGGCGGGGGAGATCCCCGGGGGCCGGGTCGAGGGTCTCCTCGGTCGGCCGGCGACGGCCGCTTCGTCCTCCCGGGGGCTTCACTTCTCGGTGGACGGACGCGCGGTCACCTCTCGGCCCCTCGCCCAGGCGGTTCGCCTGGCGTTCGGCGATTACATCCCCAAGTCCCGGTATCCGGTGGGCGTCCTCCGACTGGAACTCGCCCGCGACCGGGTGGACGTCAACGTCCATCCGACCAAGCGCGAAGTCCGGTTCCTTCACGAGAGGGACCTCGCCGACCGGATCCGGATCCTTGTACGCGAGACGCTCCTCGGCACCCCGACGGGTGCGGAGGCTCCGCAGGTTCGGGGCTCACCGCGTACCCCCGAGAGGGCCGCCCGCATTCGGGCTTCTTCGCCCGCCGAACTTCCCGGGACGACCTCCCGACCCAGATCGGGTGGGCGCCAACAATCGCTCCTCGCCGGGGCTCCGGCCACGGTCCGCCGCCCGGTCGCGGCCCGCGGCCCCCACCCCCGACTGGAACTTATCGGGTGCATCGCGGCCCTCTACTGGGTGGCGGAAACCGAGGACGGGCTCGTGCTGGTCGATCAGCACGCCGCGAGCGAGCGAGTGGTCTACGAAGCCCTCCGGCGGGACGGCACCCTCTCGCGCCAGACCCTCGTAGCGCCCCTTCTGCTTCATCTCTCGGGCGTCCAGCGCGCGGCCCTCGAGGCGCACGCGGACGCCGTGCGAGCCGCCGGCTTCGACGTCGAGGAGTTCGGGCCCGATACCCATCGCCTTCGTTCCGTACCCGCGTACCGGGGTCGCCGAGCCCGGGCGGAGGCGTTGGCCGAGCTCCTCTCCGAGCTCGCGACCGGCGGGCGTCCCGCGCTTCCGGATGGCCTCGAGGAACGGACGGCGGCGTCGATCGCGTGCCACGCCGCGATCCGGGCCGGCGACGTCGTCGAACGCGAGGAGTTCGCCCGGGTCCTCGACGCCCTGCACCACCTTCCGGAAGCCTCCTACTCGTGCCCGCACGGTCGCCCGATCGAGGTTCGGGTCCCGAAGAGCCGGATCGATCGGTGGTTCCTCCGCTCCGGAGCATGACCGCGGCACGAACCCCCCGTCCGTCGGAGCGGTCGATCGTGGAGGCGACCGCTCGGCACCTCGAAGCCGAAGGATACCGGACCTGGATCGATCCGGACGGTACCGACTACTTCGACCTGGTCGCTCGTCGGGGCGCCGAGGTCGGGTTGGTGGAAGCCAAAGTGGCGAACGCCCGCGCCGTGCTGACCCAGGCTCTCGTCCGCCGCGTCTGGGGGGACTGGGTCGCGGTGGTCGTGTCGACCCGCCGTTCCGCGACCGCGCTGGCCGAACGCACGAAAGGGACCCGGGCCGAGCCGGTGGGTATCTGGTGGTGCGACCCGGCCGGGGTGGGCGTGGCCCGCGCGGCGGGGAGATGGCCCTCGCCGGGAGGCGACGACCCGTACCGAGCCCTCCGAGAACGGTTCTCCGGAGTTCTCGACGCGATCGAGCGGGGCGACGTTCCCTCGGGATTGCCCTGGTCGGGGGTGCCGGGGACGGTGCGTCGAGCGTCCGGAGGACGGGGATTCCGGGAGTGGCGCCTCGATGAGGGGACGGACCCGTCGCGCTAGGACGCCGTCCGGGCGATCCCTTCGGAGACCATGCCGGCCACGCGTTCGGGTCGGAACCGGTCGCCGTAGCGCTCTCCGGCGGCGGTGAGCTCGCGCCGCTCGCGGGAGTCGGCGAGGAGTTCCGCGAGGGCGGCCGCGAGCTCGGCCGGATCGTCCGACGGTACGGTGCGGACCGCGCCTCCGGGGTCGAGCGGGAAGCGGACCCCGGGCCCCACGATGACGGGGCAGTTCGCCCGCAGCGAGAGGATGACGCCCGGGTCGAACCCTACATACGACGGGGCGACCAGCGCTACGTCCCCCGCGGCGAACGCCCGTTCGAACGTCGCGGAGTCCCGGTCGAGGATGGACGAGACCCCGGGCTCCGTAGGGGCCGCGCCGCCGACCACGACCAGCCGCGCCCCGGAGAAGAGCGAGCGGGTACGACGGAACGCCTCCTGGACCCGAGCGGCCCCGGAGACCGAGGGATCCTCGGAGGCGAGCGGGGCGATGACGACGGGAACGTCGAGCGGGAGATGTAACTCGCGTCGGGCGTCCTCCCGGGTGACGCGGACACCGCTGTCCCGGACGGACGGAGGGACGGGACGCAGACGTCCCGCCGAGATGCCGTACTCCCTGGCCAGTACCTCCGGCAGCTCCGGAGAGTCGTAGACCAGGTGCTGCGCCTCGTCCAGCGCACCCCGCTCGAGGCGACGCACGGCGCGGCGGTCCCTCCAGGTGTCGACGCGATCGAACAGGGAGGTCGCCGGCCGGCGGGAGGATTCCGTGTCGTACACCGCCAGTTCGAGCCGGTGGACCACGCCGACCACCGCCGGAGAGCTCCCGCGCCGGGTCTCGAGCCCGAGTCGGCCGAGGCCGAACGGGTCGCGGACCACGAGGTCGGCATCCGGACGGATCCGTCGTCCGGCCGCTTGCGTCAGCACCGCTCCCTCGACCAGCGCGCCGGGTCGGCGCAGAGGCACGTCGACCAGCAGCGGTTGCACACCGAACGGAGGCTCGGCGCTTGCGGGTCCGGCCGGATGGAGGACTCGGACCTGGTCGCCCCCGGCGGCGAAGCCGGCGGCCAGGGCCCAAGCGGAGGCGGCCGGGTCGTACGGGTCCCGGGGGCACGGACCGACGGCGACCAGGTCGATGGTCCGTCCCGACACGCCCCCGAGTCGTCGGGAGGGCCCAAAAAGCGTTCCGTCGCAGTGGCGGCCTAGGACGCGAGGCCGAGACGGGCCCCGAACGACCGTCCGTTCCAGGTCGCCGGCGCGACGACCCCCATCCCTTCGAGGATGGTGGGCGCGACATCGATGAGTCGGATGGCTCCTGGGTTGGCTCCGGCCCGGATCCCGTCCCCGGCTCCGATCAAGATCCCGTCCATGCGATGGGTGCCCGAGCCGCAGAAGTAGTCGGGGCGGTCGCGGATCAACGCCTGGGGGTAGGCGAAATCCATCCGAGGCTCCGTGCGCATGTCGTCGACCCGGATGAGGAGGTCGGGGGCGTGGCGGAGGTTGCGGCCCCGGTAGATCTGTTCCGGCCCGAGGACTTCGATTCGGGCCTCGGAATACTGCTCGAGCCGTTCCCGGATCGCGTCGAGGGCCGACGCACGGCGGGCGGGAGTGGCGAGGTCCGGATTGTGCGGGTTGAGGTAGATCCCTTCGGGCACCGGATAGGAGAATGCGATCGTCTTCTTCCAATCGATGTGCGAGTGGGCCTGCTCGAACGAGGCATCGCCGACGACGAGGTTCGCGAGGCTCGCCCCGTGTCCCTCACGGAGGAGGTCGGCCATCCGTCGCGAGAACCGGGCCACGCCGGGAATTCTCTGGGCGGAGAGGAACAGCGAGCTGAACAGGCGCCGACCGAGGGGATTCGGAGCGCTCTGGAACTGCAGGAACCCCTCCTCCTGCAACCACCGATTCGTCAGGAAATCGGAGTGGATCTCTCCGTGCCCGTGGTCGGAGATGACGAGGGTGACGGCCGGTCCGGCCGTCGCGCGGAAGGCCGCATCGATGTCCGCACACGCCGTGTCGACCGCCTGCCAGAACTCGCGCAGGTCCGTCGGGATCTCGGAGGCCGGTCGGGCGAGCTCCTTCCAGAGCTGGTGTTGCAAACGGTCGGTCTCGCGGAAGAGGGCGAAGAGGAAGTCGGGTCGGTGACGCGCCGCGAGCGCCGCCGCGGCCCGACCCCGCTGGACCACCGAGCGCGTCGCGCCCGCGACCCAGGCGTCGCGCTCCGTGTCCTTGAACACCGGGAGCTCGGCCGGGTACTCCCCGCCGAGCTGGCCCTCGACTTCGGCGCGGAGGTTGCCCGGGAAGGTCGGGGCGGAACTCGAGAACATCCCCGGAAGGATGAACCCGTGGACCGGGTAGCCGGACCACAATGGGAAGTTCACGACGCCCACCCGCCGCCCGATGCGGGACAGACGATCCCAGATGGCTTCGGCCGGCCGGAACGTCTGCACGAGCTTCGAATGGCCCGGTACGCCCGCCGGCTCGGTGAAGCCGAAGATCCCGAGCTCGCCCGGGTCGAGACCGGTGGCGAACGAGTACCACGCGGGGATCGTCTTCGCCGGATAGACCGAGGTGAGCGGGGCCTTGACGCCCTTCCGCGCCATCGAACGGAGGAAGGGGAGGTCGCCCGACTCCATCAGCGGGTCGAGGAGTTCGAACGTCCCGCCGTCCAGCCCGAGGATGAGAAAGCGGCGGGCCGGCGACGGCATCGAAGCTGTCAATGACGCTCCGATGCGTTCGACCCGGGTCACCCTATTTAGTGTTTCGTCCAACGGCGCAGCTACCGAGGACTCGGAGAGTCTATGCGGAGCGCCAGCGCGCGCCGGACGACCGTTCGTGATGCGCGCCTAGAGCAGCCGGATCGCTTCCAGATTGAACGGGGCGCGGGAATCGATATTGAACCGCTTGTGCAGACTTCCGGCGAGGTCGACCGCCTTCGATTCCTCCCCGTGATTGAGGATGATCCGCTGGGGGCGCGGGTCGAGGGACGCGACGAAGTTCATGAGTTGGACCCGGTCGGAGTGGCCCGAGAACCCCTCGATGGTCGCGATCGTGAGACGGACCGGGACCCCCACCTGGCGCGGCCCGTCCAGGAAGGTCGCTTCCGAGAGCCCGCGCTGGAGCCGCCGGCCGAACGTCCCTTCCGCCTGATAGCCCACGAACAGGAGCCCGTTCTTCTCCTCCGGCGCCCAGGCCCGGAAGTACTCCATCACCGGACCTCCGCTCATCATCCCCGACGTCGCGAGGATGATGCACGGATCCTTCGAGTCGAGGATCCCCATCCGCATCTGTTGGGAGTCGACCCGGCGGAAGATGTCGGAGAGGAACGGGTTGTCGCCCTGCTGGAAGATCTGCGTTCGGAGCTGGCTGTTCAGGAATTCCGGGTACGCGGTGTGGATGGCCGTCGCTTCGAAGATCATCCCGTCGAGGTAGACGGGGACCTTCGGGATCTTCCCCTCGCGCATCCGCTCCTCCAGGACGAGCATGACCTCCTGGGAGCGGCCGACGGCGAACACGGGTACGATCAATTTTCCGCCCCGGCCGACCACCCGGGTCGCGAGCGCGCTGAAGTCGTCCGTCGCCTGCTGCCGGCTCGGCTGGATGTCCCGGTACCCGCCGTACGTCGATTCCAGCACGAGCGTCTCGAGCCGTGGGAAGCGGTTGGTCGCCGGATTGAACAACCAGCTTCGTTCGAACTTGATGTCGCCGGAGTAGGCGAGGTTGTGGTCCCCCTCGCCGAGGTGGAAATGACAGATGGACGACCCGAGGATGTGGCCCGCGTTGTGCATGGTGAGCCGGATGTCGGGGGCGATGTCGGTCGTCTCGCCCCAGCGGAGCGGGACGGTGCGCGTCACCAGGTCCCGGACATTGGACGAATCGTAGAGGCCCTTCCGGGCCTCCTGGTTCACGACCTTGATCGCGTCGAGCAGCATGAGCGTCATCAGGTCGCGCGTCGGCGCCGTGCAGTAGATCGGCCCCTTGTACCCGTACTTCAGCAGTACCGGCACGAGCCCGCAATGGTCGAGGTGGGCATGGGTGACGACCACGGCATCGAGGGAATCGAGCGGGAGCAGCTCGGGTGCGTTGAAGTAGGGCGTTCGGTCCGAGCCGGGGTCGATCCCGCAGTCGATCAGCACCTTCGAGTTCTGGGTCGTCAGGAGGTGCGCGCTCCGTCCGACCTCCCGGTACCCCCCGAGGGCGGTGTTCCGCGCCCAGAGTTTTTCGGGGAGCGGGTCCCGGGCGATCCGGATGCCGACCTTCTTCAGGAAGGCGCGCCGGTCGTCGAACGAGTTCCGGAGGTGGATCCGGACCTCCTCGACGGTCTTCGAGGGGATCGGAGGGGTTCGGACCACCGTCGGGATCCAACCGATCTGCCGCTTGAGGTCGTTGAGCACGGACCCGCCGCGACCGATGGCCGCGCCCGGGTTGGCCGCCTCGATCGTCACCTCCCCGGTCTCGGGCTCGAAGAACAACTGGTTGATCTCGGCCTCGGGCGGGATGAGCGCCCGGATCTGTTTTTCCGCCTCTTTGGGGTCGATGAGGGTGGACGGGTCGCTTCGGACCAACACGCGACGACGGAGCCGTTGGGCGACCTGCCGGAGCAGGTCTCCCCCCGAAAGGAAGGCGTCCAACTGCTTCGTGTAGAGGACGATATGCGGGCCTTCCAGCTCGATGTCCGTGACCTCGATGGTGTCCGGCAGGACCTGTTTCAAGGTCTCCCGGGTCTCGTTGACTAACGACTCGAAACTCATTCTTGGGGGAAGAGGTTGGCCGGAAAGGGTTGGCCGGGACCCGGTGGGACGGCTAGGGCAGGACCGGTGGCAACGGTATCTTGAGGGCCTTCAGGCGCTTATTGATTTCGTCGTCGGTGAACTCGTGGTATTCCTTCGGAGTGATGACGTTCACGAGGTACCCGTCCCCGCTGGCGCTGTCCCGCTTCATCGCCGCGGTGAGGCCCCGGAGCGCGAGGTCGACCGCGTCGGTGGTGGAGATCTCCCGAGTGTACCCCTCTTCCATGAGTCCGTAGGTGAACGTCGAACCCGAGCCGACCGAGACGAATCGGTCCTCGATGCATCCGCCCGCCGGGTCGACCGAGAAGACGTGGTTGCCCTTCGCGTCCACGCCGCCAACGATCAGCCAGGCGTAGTACGGGTAGTACCGGTTGCCCGAGAGGATGTTGGAGAGGAGGGTCGCCGCACCCTCGGCCGAGAGGAGCGCGTTCCGGCGGAGCCGATAGAGCGCCACTTCCGCCTTCAAGTACCGGGTCAGGACCTGGGCGTCCCCGACGAGGCCCGCGATCGTGATGCCGATGTTCTGGTCGATCTTGAACAGCTTCTGGGTCTGCTTGTTCGAGATCATCGTGCCGGCGGTCGCTCGGCGCTCGGTCGCCAGGACGACCCCGTCCTTCGCCGAGATTCCGATCGTGGTCGTACCCTTGAGGAGCCGCCCCTCGTCCATGGCGCTGATCTGCCCTTGCATCGTAGACCCCTGTAGACGACAGAGAACGAACCGCCGACCCGGGCGCGCTATATAACGGCGCGCGCGGCGATTACGCGCGCGACACCGAGGAACCTCAAGCGACCTCGTAGACCGAGAACTCCGGCTCCGGTCGCGGCCCTCCGGTCGACCCCGCCGTCCCCATTAAAACCCGGCTCGCATCGGGAGGCCCGGATGCAGAAGCACGAAGTCGTCGTGGTCGGCGCGGGTCTGGCCGGCCAGCGTGCGGCGCTCGCGGCGATCCAGGCCGGCCGCGACGTCGCCCTCGTGTCCAAGCTCCACCCTCTCCGCTCCCATTCGGGAGCGGCGCAGGGCGGGATCAACGCCGCCGTCGGCGCCGAGGATTCGGTCGACACCCACATCTACGACACGGTGAAGGGGTCGGACTACCTCGGCGACCAGGACGCGATCGAGTTCTTCTGCCGGGCGGCCGGCCCCACCGTCGTCGAGATGGAGCACTTTGGCACCATCTTCAACCGCGGGGCGGACGGCTCGCTCGCGCGACGGCCGTTCGGGGGTGCGGGATTCCCACGGACCATCTATGCGGCCGACCGCACCGGACTCGCGCTCCTTCAGGCCCTCTGGGAACGACTGGGCACCGAACAATTCACCACCTACGAAGAGTGGGACGTCACGAACCTCATCGTCCGGGAGGGGGCGGTCCAGGGGCTCGTGGCCTTCGACCGGCGGAGCGGAGAGTTCGCCGAGATCGGGGCGAAGGCCGTCGTCCTCGCCACCGGTCCGTTCGGCCGGGTCTACGGGCGCACGACCAACGCCCACAGCTGCACCGGCGACGGCGTGGCCGCGGCGTACTCGGTCGGGGCCTCGCTGAAGGACATGGAGTTTGTCCAGTTCCATCCGACGGCGCTGATGGAATCCGGGATCCTCATCACCGAGGGAGCCCGGGGAGAGGGAGGCATCCTGAAGAACGGGGTCGGAGAGCGGTTCATGACGAAGTATGCCCCCCATGTCCTCGACCTCGCATCGCGGGACGTCGTGTCCCGTGCCATCGTGACCGAAGTCCTGGAGGGGCGCGGATTTCCTGGGGACTATGTCCACCTGGAGCTCATGCACCTCGGTCGCGAGCGGATCGAGTCCCGGCTCCAGGAGATCTGCGACTTCGCCCGAAATTTCGCCGGGATCGACCCCGTCACCCAGCCCATCCCGGTCTACCCCGCCCAGCACTACATGATGGGCGGGATCGGCACCGACATCCACGGCGCGACCAACCTCCGCGGGCTGTTCGCGGCCGGCGAGGCGGCCTGCGTCTCGATCCACGGCGCGAACCGACTCGGCGGGAACTCGTTGCTGGAGACGTTGGTGTTCGGAAAGGAGGCGGGCATCGCAGCGGCCGCGTTTGCTTCCACCGCGCCGGCGCCTGCCCTTCAGGAGAGCGACCTCGACCGGTCGGTGACCCCGCTGCGGGCCTGGTCGAGCCGGAGCGACGGGGAGGATCCCACCGCCCTTCGGACGGAGATGCAGCGCGTGATGGACCGGTACGTGGGGATCTATCGGACGGAGGGGGACCTCCTCGAGGGGGTCCGTCGGATCCGCGAGCTCCGGAAGCGGTTTGAGCGGGTTCGAGTCGTCGACCAGTCCCCCGTCTACAATCTCAACCTCACGGACGCCCTCGAGGTCGGGCACATGCTCGAGCTCGCCGAGGTCATCGTGGTGGGAGCCTATGCCCGGACGGAGAGCCGGGGGGCGCACGCCCGACGGGACTACCCGACGCGGGACGACGTCCACTGGATGAAACACACGGTCGCCACGCGCACCCCGGAGGGTCCGCAACTCTCCTACGCTCCCGTCGCCTACACGCGGTGGGAACCGAAGGAGCGGGTCTACTGATGTCGGAAGCGACGGTGAAGGCGACGTTCGACGTCTACCGATTCGACCCCGTGCGAGATGCGGGGCCCCGGTACGACCGGTACGTCCTCGACCTCCCTCCCCACACCCCGGTCCTGACTGCCCTGCTTCAGGTGCGGGCCGACCTCGACCCCTCGCTCACGCTCCGCTACTCCTGCCGGAGCGCGATCTGCGGCTCGTGCGCGATGCAGATCAATTCGAAGAGCCGGCTCGCCTGTGAGGCCCCCATCGGACCCGAGCTCGCTCGCGACGGGCGGATCGTGGTCGAACCGATGCGCAACCAACCGGTCCTCCGGGACCTCGTGGTCGACCAGGAACCGTTCTGGCGGGAGTACCGGAGGATCGAACCGCACCTGATCCTCGACCCGCGCCACCCGATGCCGGAGGGTACGGCGAACCCGATGACCCCGGCGGAGGTCGACCGGTTCAAGGAAACCCCGCGCTGTATCGCCTGCGCGGCGTGCTACTCGGCCTGTCCGGCTGTGGAGGCCGACCCCGCGTTCCCCGGCCCCATGGCCCTCGCCAAACTCTACCGGTTCGTCGTGGACCCGCGCGACCAGGGCCAGCAGGACCGACTCGTCAAGATCCAGACCGACGGACTTTGGCTGTGCCTCCGCTGCCATCTGTGTACGGAGGCGTGTCCGAAGGACGTCCGGCCCAGCGAGCGGATCCGGGACCTCAAGGAGCTCGCCATCGCCGCGCAGGGCGCGACGGAACCCGGCAGCCGCCATGCGCTCGCGTTCAAGGAGAACATCCGGGAGCGGGGTCAGCTCAACGAGATGAAGCTCGCCCGCCAGACGGCCGGTCTGCCGGGGTTAGTGACCCAGGTTCCCCAGGGGATCCGGATCTGGCGAAAGAAGCCCGAACTCCTCCACGCTCCCCATCCGATCGAGGGGGCGGACCAGGTCGAGAAGATCTACGAGGCGCTGGACGACGGGAAGACGAAGGAGGATGCTCCGTGAGGCTCGCGTACTATCCCGGCTGCGTCGCCCAAGAATCGGGCAAGGAGCTCGACATGGCGACCCGGTGGGTCGCGCGGGCCCTCGGGATCGAGCTGGTCAGCTTCCCGAGCTTTTCCTGCTGCGGCTCGGGGTTCCTGGACGAGGCGAACGAGGTCCTCAACGTCGCCCTCAACGCGCGCAACCTGGCGATCGCGGAAAAGGCGGGCCTCGACCTCCTCACGATCTGTTCGACGTGCCAGGGGATGTTGACGTTGGCCAACGTTCGCCTCGGCGACCCGAAGGTGAAGTCCCGGGTCGACGGCGCGCTCCGTCCGCTCGGCATCGAGTATCGGGGGACCACGAAGGTGAAACACCTTTTGCAGGTCCTCACGCAGGACATCGGCCTGGACGCCATCCGGGCGAAGGTGAAGCGCCCGCTCCAGGGCTTGAAGGTCGGAGCGTTCTATGGGTGCCACCTCCTGCGGCCGGCCGACGAGCTCCGTTGGGAGAGTGCGGAGGAGCCCCACTCCTTCGAGGACCTCCTGGCGGCGCTCGGCGCGACGCCCGTCTACTATCGGGGGCGGGTGATGTGCTGCGGGTTCCCGATCCAATTCGTGAAGCCGGCGACGGCGAGCAAGATCGCCGGCGCACAGATCGTGGACGCGAAGGCGCACGGCGCCGAAGCGATGGCGACGCCCTGTCCGCTCTGTCACATCTCGCTGGACGCGTACCAGAACCAGGCCGAGAAAGCCGTGGGCCACTCCCTCGACATGCCGGTCCTCCACCTCCCGCAGGTCGTCGGGCTGGCCCTCGGGGCCACTCCGGAGGAGTTGGGGCTGCCGCGCCACTTGGTATCGACCGCCCCGGTGCTGGCGAAGATCGGGGCGCGCGCCTAGGTCCGACGTTCGCGGGACGTAACCCCCGGTCCGCGCGACGTTCCTTTATTTCCCGGTTCGGGTCCGGGGGTCGTGAGTTCCGCCGAACCCCCGATGCGCCGCCCGACGGTCCCCGAGGCCGACCAGATGGTCGGCGTGAAGGTCCCCGTCCTGTCGCACGGGTTCGTCGTGCTGGTCGACTACATGGGGAACGACGCGGCCATCGTCCAGGCCGCCCGGGTCTCGTACGGCCAGGGGACGAAGACCGTCCGCGACGATCGCGGACTCATTCGCTATCTCATGCGGCACCGCCACACCACGCCGTTCGAGATGGTGGAGTACAAGTTCCTCGTCCGGCTCCCCATCTACGTCGCGCGCCAGTGGATCCGCCATCGCTCCGCCTCGGTCAACGAGTACAGCGCCCGCTATTCGGTGATCCCGGACGAGTTCGAGGTCCCGCCGGTCGAGGAGGTTCGCCATCAATCCGAGCGGAACCGCCAGGGTCGGGGCGAGGCCCTGCCCCCCGACGTCGTCCACCGCTTCCGGACCGACCTGGAACGGATCGCGAAGGACGCCTACGCCACGTACACGACCGCCCTCGAGGCCGGAGTCGCGCGGGAGACCGCCCGACTGGTCCTCCCGGTCGCCTACTACACCCAGTGGTACTGGAAGACGAACCTGCACAACCTGTTCCACTTCCTGTCCCTCCGCCTCGACCCCCACGCCCAGGAGGAGATCCGGCTCTTCGCGACGGCGGTCGACCAGCTCGCCCGTCTCGTCACCCCCGTCGCCTTCGAGGCCTTTGACGAGTTCCAGCGCGAGGGGATCTCCCTGGGCCGGCAGGAACGGAAGGCGTTTCGGCTGCTGCTCGAGGGAAAGACCCCGGAAGCCGCCTGCGAGGCCGCCGGACTGCCTCTCGTCCGTGAGGATGGGAAGCGGATGAAGACCGGCGAGGGCGTGGAGTTCCTCGAGAAGCTCGAGCGGCTCCGATCCGACGCATAGCGGCCCATCGGCTCGCCGCACTCGGAGGCTTCGCCGCGAACACGGCCGATCCGTGGGCCGGGTCCGGGTGCGGTTCCTCCGCGAGGCTGGGTCAGAATCGGGGGTCGTCGCCCCCCTCCAACGTGAACCCGGGTCTGGGGGCGACGGCCGGAGTGCCGGCGGGGAAGCGTTCGGGGAGCACCGGGCGGAGCGCGTCCCGCTCGGCGGTGGCTCCCTCGCCGACCGCGAGGTACTCGGCCAGCCGTTGGGCGACACCGCCGGCCCGCATGACGCCAAACCCGTTGAACCCCGTGAGGGCGAACAGTCCCCGGGCCCCCGGAATGGGCCCCACGAAGGGGCGGCGGTCGGGGGTCGAAGTGCATACCCCGGCCCACGCTCGGACGAGCTCGGCCTCCGCCCACCCCGGAAAGCGGGTCCCGAAGCTTTCGGCGAGATGGGTCAGGAACTTCTCATCCCCTCCCCCCGAACTCCGGTCCGGATCGACCTCGATGAGTTCGGTCCCGTCGCCGGCCAGGATCCTCCCCTGGTCCTCCGGCCGAACGTAGACATCGAGGTCGACGTCATGGACCGAGGGGAACGGAGCCGGCCCGCCGGGCGGGGGTCGCAGGACCGCG
This sequence comes from Thermoplasmata archaeon, assembly GCA_022749935.1. Classification (GTDB taxonomy): domain Archaea; phylum Thermoplasmatota; class Thermoplasmata; order Lutacidiplasmatales; family UBA184; genus Lutacidiplasma. Next base: position 58,602 of record JAKIWQ010000003.1, read on the forward strand.
GCCTGCGTTCGGTACGGGGCGAGAGGGAGGGGGTGGCCCAGCGAGGCGAAGATCCGCTTCGACCACGCTCCGGCCGCGACCACCAGTCGAGCGGCTCGCACCGTCCGCCGGCCGACGGTCATCTCCCAGGTCTCCGCATCGTGCGATAGGGAACCGAAGGGGGTACCGAACTCGACGTCCACGCCCCGGGACCGGGCCCCCTCCGCGTAGATCTCGGTCATCGCGCTCGGCGTGACGACCGCGTCGCCCGGACTGAAGATCGCCCCCTCGAGGTCGTCGAATCGGGCCCACGGGACGGCGCGGGAGAGCTCGCTCGCCCCGGCCGGCCGCACGTCGACGTTCCACTGCCGAAGGCGCGGGATGGCGTCCTCGAGCACCCGGGCCGCCTCCCGGTGGGCCGTGAACCGGACGAAGCCGTTGACCGTGTACGCGGAGGGATTCCACCGGGCGGCGAGCTCCGCATACTCGTTCTTCGAGGCCCGGGCCACGTCCACGTCCCAGGAGTTCCAGAGTTGTTCCGTCACGACCCCGGCCGCCCGGCCGGTCGCTCCTGCGGCGGGCGTCCGGGGGTCGTAGAGGAGCACCGGGCCCACCCCGCGACCCGCCAAGTGGTAGGAGAGCGCACAGCCGGCGATCCCGGCACCGAGCACGATCGTGTCGACCCGCTCGGCGGCCACGGGCGCGGCAGCCCTTGGGGTGGTTAATACTGCGGCTTGGCCCGGGCGTACGCTTCCTTGAGCGCCGTGATGTCGACGTGGGTGTAGATCTGGGTCGTCGCGACCGACGCATGGCCGAGCAGCTTCTGGATGTACCGGATGTCGCACCCCCGCGACAGGAGGGCGGTGGCGAGGGTGTGGCGAAGCACGTGGGGAGTGACTCGGTGCTGGATCCCGGCGGCCTGGGCCGCTTTCCGCACGATCCGTTCCACGGTGACGGGGCCGACCGGGAAGAGACGGGTGCTCCCCTCTCCTACGAGGGTGCGCTCGGTCAAGTACCGGTCGATGGCGGCGCGGGAGCGGTCCTCGAGCACGACCTCCCGGTCCTTGTCCCCCTTACCGGAGCGAACGTGGAGCACGTTGCGCTCGAACTCGATGTCCTCGAGCTCGAGGTGGCACAGTTCCCCGACGCGCAGCCCCGCGAACCCGAGGACGTGCACCATCGCGCTGTCCCGCGGGGAGTCTTTCACCGCTTCGAAGAGGCGGTGCATCTCGTCCTCCGTCAGGTACCGCGGGAGCCGCTCGGGCCGGCGCGGTGGCTCGAGCTGGTCCGCGATCGAATACCCAAAGCTTCGGAACAGACAGGTAAGACCCCGGACCGTCGTGTACACGGAGTTCTTCGAGTAATGCCGCTGCAGCACGAGGTACTCCCGGAACGATTCGAGGTCGTGCAGGGTCACGTCCTCGAGGGGCTTCTGGGTGTAGCCGAGGAACGTCTTGGCGATGTGTCCGTACTGCTTGACGGTGCAGGGACTCCTCTCCTTCGATTGGAGCATCCGCTGGAATCGCCCTACGAGCTCGTCCACGCGGAAGGTGGGCCCCTCCGCCGGCTCCGGCCCATCGTTCCTCCCCCGCCGCACGGGCGAGGGTCCGCGCGCGAGCGGAGTCGAAGCCATCGACGCTCGCTGGCCGGGATTCGCCTAATAATCGTATGGACGCACAGGAACGGGCCCGCTTCCCGCGGGCTAAATATCAGCGCGAGGTTCCGGCCCTCGTGAACTGCTCGACCTGCGACGAGCCGGCGGTGGTCGACCAGCCCTACCGGGGCCAGCACGTCTGCCGGAGCCACTTTCTTTCCTCCGTGGACGACCGGATCCGGTCGGAGTTCCATCGCCAACTCCCCCGGTTCTCCGGCGGGACGGTCGCGGTCGCGTTGTCCGGAGGGAAGGATTCCGCGGTCGCGCTCGCCGCCGCGCACCGGTACTTCGCCCGACGGTCGACGGTCCGGCTCGTCGCCGTGACGGTCGACGAAGGGATCGATGGGTACCGCTCCGGGACCCTCGAGGCGGCCGAACGACTCACTGCGCGATTGGGCGTGGAGCACCGCGTGGTCCGGGCCGAGTCCGAACTCGGGATGACGACCGACCGCGCGGCGGCCGAGCTCCCGGATACCGTCCCTTGCTCGTTCTGCGGGGTCTGGCGGCGACGCCTCCTGAACCGGGCCGCCCGGGACATGGAGGCGGAGGTCCTGGTCCTCGGGTTCAACCTGGACGACCTCGCCCAGACCGTGCTCATGAACCTCGTCCGGGGAGACCTCGACCGGATCGGGCGGATGGCGCCCCACCGGACCCGGCAGCCCGGACTCGTTCCGCGCATCGCTCCCCTCGCCCAGATCCCCGAGCGGGAGGTGTTCCTCTACGCCCGCCTCACGGGACTCCCGTTCGACCACGGGGAGTGTCCCCACGCCGGCCGGGCGGCCCGGAATGTCTTCCGAGACGTCCTCTGGCAGCTCGAGGAGGCCCTGCCCGGTTCTCGTCAGGCGTTGCTCCGGACCCGGGAGGAACTCCTCGAGCGCGTGGCTTCCACGGGCCGCGCCGGCGCCCCTCGGTCGTGCCGGGAGTGCGGAGAAGCTTCGAGTGGGGAGTTGTGCCGATCGTGCACGTACCTCGAACGGGTGCGCCTGCCCATGATCCCGACGGCGGCCCCATGACCGAACCGCTCGGGCCGACGGACAGCGACCCTCGGGACTCCGTTCGCACGAGGGTCCTCGTCGTGGGGGCGGGCATCATGGGGAGCGGCGTCGCCGCCCAGTGTGCGCTCGCCGGCTACCCGGTCACCCTCGTGGACGTGAACGAGGAGTTCGCCCGCCGGGGCCGGGAGAGCGCAGCCCGGGCCCTCGACCACGCGGTACGGAAGGGCCAGGTCGGTCCCGGGGACCGGGAGGCCGCGATGGCCCGCCTCGATGTCGGCATCGGCCTCCGCCGGGCCGACTCGGCCCAGATCATCGTGGAGGCGGCGCCGGAGAACCTCGAGTTGAAGCGGAAGGTCTTCGCGGAGATCGAGGAGGCCGCCGGGGCCGATGCCCTGCTCGCCTCCAACACCTCCTCCCTCCCGATCACGGCGATCGGGGAACGACTGAAGGAACCTTCCCGTCTGGTCGGCGTCCACTTCTTCAATCCGGTGCTCCAGATGGCGCTGGTCGAGATCATCCCCGGACATACCACGCGGCCGGAGGTGGTCGAACGCGCGCGCGAGTTCGCGGTCAGCCTCGGGAAGACCGTCGTCCTCTCGCGCGACACCCCGGGGTTCGTGACCACCCGGGCGCTCGCGGTCCTGGTCAACGAGGCCGCCTGGATGCTCTACGAGGGCGTCGCGACCCAGGAGGACATCGACACCGCGTACAAGCTGGGATTCCACCACCCCATGGGCCCCTTCGAACTGGTGGACCTGGTCGGGATCGATACCGCGCTCGCGATCCTCGATGTGCTGTGGGACGGCTTCCATGACCCGCGCTACCGGGCCTGTCCCCTCTTCCGCACGATGGTCTCGGCCCACCTGCTGGGTCGGAAGACCGGCGAGGGATTCTATCGCTACCCCGCGACCGGGAGTACGGCATGAGTTCGAACGACGCCACGCTCGACCTGGTCCTCCTGGTCGTCATCGCGCTCGTCCCGGCGCTCATTTACTTGGCGTGGGTCCGCCGCTCGGCCCGCCTCGAACGCGAGACGTGGGGGCCCCTCCTCGGGGCGTTCCTCTACGGCGCCCTGTTCGCGACGGTCGCGGCGGGGCTCGTCGAGGTCATCCTGGTCGCGCTCGGGACCGCCGCGAGCCAGCAGTATCCCGGACCGGAGTTCGTCTTCCTGAACGGCAACTCGACCCTGGGCGGGTTCTTCCTGGTCCTCGTCATCGCACCGGTCGTCGAGGAAGCGCTGAAGGCCTCGGGGGTGTACTCCTACCGGGATCGGTTCCGCAGCATCGCCGATGGCCCCGTGTTCGGCGCCTCGGTCGGACTGGGGTTCGGGTTCTTCGAGACCCTCCTCTACGGGCTCGGGGCGTACCTCGTCGGCGGACTCGAGGTCGGCCTCGCGCTCATCATCGTCCGGAGTCTTTCGAGCGTCCTCTTGCACGGGAGCTCGACCGGGATGTTCGGGTACGGGTTCGCCCGCAGTCGCTTCCACCAGCCCGGGCCCGGTACGGGTTCCTACTACCTGCTCGCCGTGGCGATGCATGCCGGCTTCAACGCCCTCGCATCGCTCGCCGTGATCCTCGTCTTCCTCGGGGCGTCCGGCTTCGCGGTCACGACCGCATCGTACGTCGCGCTGATCGCGGCCATCCTCTTCGCGTTCGCCGCGATCGAGCACGTCCGTTCGGTGGTCGCGACGGCCGAGTATCCGGCCATCCAACTCGGCTCGGCGCGGTACCGGCCCCGCGGAGGCCGACGGCCCGGTCCGCCGAAGACGCCCTAGGCCTTTCGGGGCTTCGACCCGTCGCGTTGCCAGGCGGCCTCGCCGATCGAGCGGTAGACCGATTCGGCCTCGTCGGTCGCGGGAGCGTCCCCGCCCTGGCCGACGTCCCGGATCCGGGTTTTCTTCAACAGCCAGTAATGGATCCTCCAGGTCTTGCCGCGTGAGACGGTCGCGTCCTCCTCCTCGCTCGACAGGAGTCCCTCCTCCTCGAGCTGGTAGAACCGGTCCCGGTCGTCGCTCGAGAGCTTGTTGTCCAGCACGGTCCCCTCCGCGCCGAAGTAGCCGAGCACCATCCGGGCCGTCGGGCGGGCCTGCTCGGTGGGCATCTTTCCGTGAATGACAAGGGTCCGTTCGAGCGCGCGAGTGAGCTCGGCTTCGGTGATCGACGCCATCCCGGTCGGGGAGGCACCGGCCGGACCGAGGATAAGGTGTGCGCGCGACACGAAACGCTCCGACGAACTTTTGTGACGCTCCGGGGTCGCCTCCCCGTGCCCGACCCGGTCGTGTTCGACCCACCCCCCCCGGCGCTGGCCTCGGCCCGGGGCGCGCTCGACCGCGGTCTCTGCGCCGAGTGCTTCGGGCGCCTGTTCGGACGGCTCGGTCACGGACTTTCGAACCCGGAACGGGCGGCCCGACTCGACCAGCTCCTCGGGGAGTCCCGGTCGCCGGCGGCGACTCCCTGCCCCGCGTGCGGCGACGTGTTCGCCCGCCTGGACATCTGGGTCGACCGGGGCCTTCGCGCCGTCGAGGGGTTCGAGTGGCACCGGTTCACCTGCGGCTCGCGTTGGGAACCGGAGGTGCTCGCCCGGGAGGAGCATCTGTGGCTCCAGGTCACCAGTGAGTGGGGCGAGAGCGCCCGGTCCGCCTTCAACCGGGAGTGGGGAAAGGCCCTCGAGGGCCGGACGGGGGCCTCCGGCGGTCCGGACCGGCCGGACGTGGTCTTCCTCGCCGACCTGGCCGTGGGCCGGGTCGAACCGACCGTCCTTCCCGTCTACGTCCGGGGGCGGTACCGGAAGCTCGACCGGACGATCCCTCAGACCCACTGGCCCTGCCGACGCTGCCGGGGGCGTGGATGCGACACGTGCGGGGGTTCGGGGAAGACGTACCCGACGAGCGTGGAGGAGCTGGTCGGTGGGCCGCTCCTCACTGCGGCCGGCGCCGAGGAGACCCGCTTCCACGGGATGGGCCGGGAAGACATCGATGCCCGGATGCTCGGTCGGGGCCGCCCCTTCGTCCTGGAGTTGGTCCGGCCCCGTCGGAGGACGCTGGACCTCGCCGCGCTGGTCTCGGAGGTCGCCACGAGTTCCGCCGGGCGGGTCGAAGTCGACGAGCTCCGGACGGCCGACGCGGGCGACGTGCTGCTCGTGAAGGAAGCGGCGCCGGAAAAGAGCTACCGGGTCGGCGTCGTCGGGTCGGTACCCGTGGCAAAAGTTAATGAGGCGCTGGACGTCGCGACGGGCCGAGCGATCGCTCAGCGCACCCCCACTCGGGTGGCCCACCGGCGTTCCGACCGCGTCCGCGCGCGTCGGATCGTCTCGGCCCGGGTCGTCGAGTCGGCGGAGGCGGGCTTCACGCTCGAGATCCGGACCGAAGCGGGCACATACGTCAAGGAGTGGGTGGAAGGAGATGGGGGCCGTACCGAACCAAACCTCGCGGGACTCGTGGGAGTCCCTCTGAAGGTCGGCTTCCTCGACGTGCTGGACGTTCACGACACGCTAGGATAGTTCCATGGTCAAGAGTTCGAAGGGGTTCCGTTCGCGGAGCCGCGGGACGTTCACCAAAGAGGTCCGCGAGAAGGGGATGCCCCCCGTCAACTGGTTCCTCCGCTCGTTCGAGATCGGCGACCGGGTGACGGTACGGATCGAGCCGTCCGACCCGCACGGCCAGCCCCACCCCCGCTATCAGGGAAGGACGTGCGTCGTGGTGGCGAAGTCGGGCCGGGCCTACCGGGTCGAGTTCCTCGACGGAGGCAAGCGAAAGCAGCTCATCGCCACCCCGGTCCACCTGTGGCCGGTCCCCAAGGCCGAGGCGACCCATGCCTGACCCGGTCCCGCTCTCTCGGGTGAAGGACCTCCTCACGGAGGAGGCCGCCCACCGGACCCTTCCGCGGGAGGCTGCGCTCGCGCTCCAGCACGCCGAGCTGTTCGTCCGGCTCTCGACCGAACAGACGGAGAAGCTCATCACCGAACTCCGCGGCCTCCCCTACGTGGACGCGGTGGTCGCCGTCAAGCTCGCGGACACTCTCCCCCTGTTCCCCGAGGAAATCCGGCTCCTGTTCTCGAAAGAGCGGGTCGCCCTCGAAGAGGCGCAGGTCACGCAACTCTTGGAGATCATTGCGCACCACCGATGACCGGGGAAGGACTCCGTGGAGAGCTACGCGCACATCTTGGATTACCTGCCGAACGGTCGGCAGACCGAACGGGGATTCCATCGTGAACCCCTCGCCCTTGCCGTCGGCGAGGACGAGCTGAAACTCTTCGAACTCGTACCGCGCGTCGGCGCGAAGCTCACACCGGGGCAACGGATCTCGCTCCTCCCCCTCGAGGGGGTCCCACCCCCGATCGACCACGTCCGCCGCCGCCTCGCCCACGACGAGCTCACGGTGGCGGCCCGGGCAGAACTGACGGCAGCTCTCGAGCGGATCGTACGGGCCAACCCGAGCCGCTACCTGCGGTTCTTCAACGAGGCTCCCGCCGTCTCCCGCCGATTCCACCTGCTCGAGCTCCTGCCAGGGATCGGGAAGAAGACGATGCAGCAGATCGTGGACGAACGCAAGCGGGCCCCGTTCGCCAGCTTTGAGGAGATGGAGAACCGCCTGCACATGAAGAGTCCCGAACTCTTGATCGTGGGCCGGATCGAACAGGAACTGAGCGGTGTCGAGGACAAGTACCGGCTCTTCGTCGCACCCTGACCCCGGGACCACCGGTCTTCCGCCGGTCCCCACGACGCCCTCCGAGGTTCGGAGCGTGCTCGCGGGGCTCGCCGTTCGGCCCTCGAAGGGATGGGGACAGTCGTTCCTCACCGACCCGTTCGTCGCGGACGCCGAGGCCGCGCTCCTCGACCTCTCGCCCGGTCACCCGATCCTCGAGATCGGAGGGGGACTCGGCCAGTTGACGGCGGCCCTTCTCCGCCGCGGTCTCGGACCCCTCACCGTGGTCGAGCGAGACCCCCGCCTCGCCCGGTTCCTGCGACGCACGTTCGGGCACCGGATCACCCTCCTCGAGGGGGACGCCCTCGAGGTCGACCTCCCGCCGGTGGACGCCGCCGTCGGCAACCTGCCGTACGCGGTGGCGACCCCGCTCCTCCTCCGCCTGTTCGCGGCGCGGGTCCCGCGCATCGTCTTTCTCGTGCAGGAGGAGGTGGCCCGTCGGCTCGCGGCCGGCCCCGGGTCGAAGGAATACGGCCGGCTTTCGATCATCGCCCAGCTGTACGGGTCCGTCGAACTGTACCGAACCGTCCCGCCCTCCGCCTTCACTCCGGTCCCGGAGGTGACCAGCCGGTTGGGGGTCCACGAGGCGAGGGTCGGGACCCTCCCCGTCCCGTCGGTCCCCGCGTTCGAGGAGGTCGTCCGCACACTTTTCTCCTCCCGCCGAAAGCAGCTCCGAAACCTCATGCCCCGCGTGGTGCCCTCGGCTCCCGAGGCCGAACGACTTCTCCGCCAGGCCGGATGGCCCGACGACTGGCCCGGGCGTCGTCCGGAGACCCTGCCACCGGAAGCCTACTTCTCTCTCGCACGGGAGTTGGCCCCGCGGGCGAACTCCGGGTAGTTGGCCCGACCGGGCCCCCCTCGCTCGGAGGATGAGTTCCTCGAGAAGGGTCGGGACTCGATACGGTTAGGTAGCTCTCCCGGGTCGCGCCACCGAGTCCCATGAGTCCGCGGACGACCCGGCCGGCGAAGATCCCGCGGCCTCCCCGGCGGACCTCTTCCCACGAACGGACGAACCGCACGCTGTGGGAGCGGGACGCACGGGCCTACGAGAGGCGGAATGCGGAGACGCTCGAGCGGGGAGACCCGATGGGTTGGGGAATGTGGCACCTCCCCGAACGAAAGCTCCGGATCCTGGGCGACTTCCGGGGGAAAGACGTCCTCGAGCTCGGGTGTGGCGCCGCCCGGTGGTCGGTGGCCCTCGCCCAGCGAGGAGCCCACGTCGTCGGGCTGGATTTCTCGGCCGCTCGGCTCGAGCAGGCGCGGGCCGAGATGCGCGCCGGAAAGGTCGATTTCCCCCTCGTCGAGGCGAGCGCGGAATCCGTACCTCTGCCCTCGGCCCGTTTCGACATCGTCTTCTGTGACTGGGGCGCCGTCACCTTCACCGACCCGTACCGGACCGTGCCCGAGGTCGCCCGGCTCTTGCGCCCCGGCGGGCTGTTCGCGTTCTCCAACTCGAGCCCGTTCCGGACCCTGTGCGAGGACCGGAAGCGCGACCGGTTGGGGCCACGACTCCGCTACGACTATTTCGACCTCCACCGGGTCGAGTACGGGGACGAAGTCAACTTTCAGTTGCCCTACGGGCGGTGGATCCGATTGTTCCGGGACCATTCCCTCGAGGTCGAGGACCTCCTCGAAGTCCAGCCCCCCGCGAACGCCCGCACGACCTACCTCTCCGCGGCCTCCCAAGCGTGGGCCCGCCGCTGGCCGATCGAAGTGATCTGGCGGGTTCGAAAGTCGAGCTCGACCCCGGGCCGGACCCGCGCGAATCCCCGCGTTTAAGTAACCCGGATCGGTCCGCCCTGCGGGGACGGGCCGTGGGGAAAATGAGGGGCGTCTGGGCGGGATTCCTGGTGGTCCTGATGGTCGGCGCCTGGGCCGTTCCGGCGGTCGCCGTGGTCGCGACCTCGGCGGCGAGCTCTCCTCTCCTCGAGTCGGGAGTCTACCACACGTCCCACGTCAAGAGTTTCAACTGGGGAGGGTACGCCGTCACGGGGGCGACCAACTCGTTCACCAAGGTCGACGGTTCCTGGATCCAGCCGAAGATCCACGGAACCTGCCCCAGCACGGACCAGTATGCTTCGTTCTGGGTCGGGTTGGATGGGTACAGTTCGGGGACGGTCGAACAGACCGGGACCGACTCCGACTGTCAGGGCGGGTCTCCCGTCTACTACGCGTGGTATGAGTTCTACCCCAATCCCTCGATCCTGATCAGCTCGGTCACCATCCATTCTGGGGACGTGATCTTCGCCGAGGTGAAGACCATCACCCCGACTTCGACCAACGGGCACAAGAACTTCGCCCTGACCCTCAAGGATGTGACGACCGGCGGTTCGTTCACCAAGACGGGCAAGGTGACGGGCGCGATGCGCAACTCCGCCGAGTGGATCGCCGAGGCCCCCTACTCGGGAGGGATCCTTCCGCTCGCCAACTTCGGGACGATGGACTTTGGGTTCGACTACACGGCGGTGGCCTCGACCAACGACGCGACCCACTCCGGTACGACCGGCGACATCGCCTCCTTTGCCCAAATCGACGCGATCACGATGGTCAACAATGCCCGCACGCTCACGAAGGCGAGTGTCGGGGCGCTGAGCTCGGACGGTACCAGCTTCAAGATGACCTGGAAGAACGCGGGGCCGTAGGGGAGCCTCACGGACCCCTCCGAACCATCCGCTCGGAGGAGTTACCCCGCGGAGCGAGGACAGGGGATCATGGCATCGAGCGGACCCCACCCGGACGACCCGAAGTGGGGAGAGGTGGACCGATTCCTCGCGGAGCTCTTCGGACCCGATGACCCGGCGCTGGAGGGTGCGCTCCGGTCGAGCGAGGCCGCGGGCCTGCCGTCGATCCAGGTCTCGGCCGTGCAAGGTCGACTGCTCGGCCTTCTGGCGCGGCTGGTCGGCGCCCGTACCATCCTCGAGATCGGAACGTTGGGCGGGTACAGTACGATCTGGCTCGCTCGGGCCCTGCCGCCGGGGGGACGGTTGACCACGCTAGAGATCGAACCCACCCACGCCCAGGTCGAAAGGGCGAACCTCGATCGGGCCGGACTCTCCCACCTCGTCGACGTCGTGAACGGACCCGCCCGGGACTCGCTCGCTCGGTTGGTCGCCGAGGGCCGGGGCCCGTTCGACTTCGTCTTCCTCGACGCGGACAAGCCCGGCTACCCCGAGTACCTCGCCGGGGTACTGCGACTCGCGCGTCCCGGGACGCTCCTCGTGGCGGACAACGTGATCCGTCACGGTGCCGTGGACGACCCGCACAGCACCGACCCTCGGGTTCAGGGGGTCCGACGTTTTCTCGAGTTGCTCGCGGCCGATCCCCGCCTCGAAGCCACGGCCCTCCAGACCGTCGGCTCGAAAGGGTATGATGGGTGGGCCCTCGCCCGAGTGCGGGCGGAGCCGGACGACGAAGCGCCTGCTCCTCCCGGGGCCGCCGTGGGCAAGAAGTGAAGCCGTTCGAATTCGTCGGTTCCCGGGAGCGTCGTTGGGATTCCCGCGAGGTAGCGTCCCGAACCTGAAGGCCGCCGTGCGTCCTCGCACACGGTCCCGAGCAGTTCGCCCCGTGCACCCCCATGGGAAGTCGGCGGGCGCGGTGGGGGCGTACTACGTGCTCGTCCGAGGCCCCTTAGGTATCGGAAAGTCCACGGTGTCGAAACTTCTGGCGAACCAGATCGGGGGCCAGGTCATCTCGATTGACCAGATTCTCGAGGATCACGACCTCTGGGAGTCGGGGGCTCGCTCCGAGTTTCTGACCGCCAACGAGTTCGCCGCGGAACAGGGGCGGGCGCTCCTGCTCCGAGGTATTCCGGTGATCTTCGACGGCAACTTCTACTGGGAGGAACAGATCGAGAATTTGGTCGGACGGTTGAACTTCCGGCACTATGTGTTCACGCTCGCCGCGCCGCTCGCCGTGTGCATCGAGCGGGACCAGCGCCGAGAGAAACCGCACGGGCGCGCGGGGGCGAAGGCGGTCTACGCGAAGGCCACGGCGTTCGATTGGGGAATCGGGATCGACGCGACCGGCCCTCTGGAGGCCACGGTCGAGGAGATCGTCTCCCACTTGTCCTGAGCCGGAGCCACCACGACCGGAAGGCGCACGCTCCCGCGGGGGGTTCACGTCTTCCGGGCGAGTGCCCTGACCGCGGGCGCGTCCTCGTTGAATTCCCGCTGGAGCCAATCCCGTACATGCTGCTCGAGCTGACCCGAAGGAATCGTGCTCGAGACGAACTCGCCGACGACGTCGATCTGGGTCTTCTCCCCTCGGGGAGTGTAGAGGTAGACCATGGTCGACCCGGTGAGAGGGCCCGAGACCCACTCAAACGCGAAGCCGAGGGGCTGAAGGACCGTGATCTGGATCGACTCCCCCGTCCATTGTCCCCGGGACTCCCGTTCGACGGTATACACGAACACGGTGGGGGAGACCGGCTTGAACGAGGGATTTCGGGTCGAGGTGTGGGCCCGAGCATGGGTGGCCGCATCCTCGTGATACTTCCAGACCACGTCGATCGGCGCCTCGAACAGGCTCCCTTCGTCCTTGATGTGCACCATGGGTGGTTCTCCCGGGGGTCGAACCAGCCAGCGGTAGGACCCTTATGACCGTACAGAAGCACGCACTGGTGGGCCGGGCCCAGGAGCGGAGATTCCGGGGTCCGGCTTGAGTCAGTTTTATATAGAAGTGCAAGTCTGTCCGGATTGGTGACCACATGCTTCAGGGTACCCCAATCCTCGTCCTGAAAGAAGGCACAGAGCGCGAACGCGGCAAGGGCGCTACGGCGAACAACATCGCCGCGGCTCGGGCGGTGGCGGATGCGGTCCGCACGACCCTCGGTCCGCGCGGTATGGACAAGATGCTGGTCGACTCCATGGGAGACATCACCATCACGAACGACGGCGTCACGATCTTGAAAGAGGTCGACGTCGAGCACCCCGCGGCCAAGATGATCGTGGAGGTCGCCAAGACCCAGGATCAACAGTGCGGGGACGGCACGACCACCGCGGTCGTGCTCGCCGGCGAGCTATTGAAGCGCTCCGAGTCGCTCCTCGAACAGAACGTCCACCCCACGGTCATCACCCGCGGGTTCCAATTGGCCCTCCAAGAGGCCAAGCGCCTCCTCGAGACCGAGATCGGCACGCCGGTCAAGGCCGACGACGAAGCCATCCTCCTCGATTGCGCGACTACCGCGATGGGCTCGAAGGGCGTCTACGGTTCCCGGGAGCACCTCGCGAAGATCGCCGTAAAGGCGGTCCAGAAGATCGCCGAGACACGGGGCGGAAAGACCGTCGCGGACGTCGACCAGATCAAGGTCGAGAAGCGGCACGGCGGTACGATCGGCGACACGGAGCTCCTGGACGGTATCCTGCTCGACAAGGAGCGGGGCCACCCCCGGATGCCCGGCGAGGTCACGAACGCCAAGATCGCCCTGCTGAACAGCTCCCTCGAGGTCAAGAAGACCGAGATCGAGAGCAAGATCAACATCAAGAATCCGGCGCAGATCCAGAGCTTCCTCGATGAGGAAGACAAGACGTTCCGGAAGATGGTCGAGACGATCAAGGCCTCCGGCGCGAACGTCGTGGTCTGCCAGAAGGGGATCGACGACGTCGTTCTCCACTACCTCGCCAAGGAGAAGATCTACGCCATCAAGCAGGTCAAGGAGTCCGACCTCCAGAAGCTCGCCCGGGCGACCGGCGGGAAGATCGTGACCGGCGTGAAGGAGCTCACCTCGGCGGACCTCGGCACCGCGGCCCGCGTGGAGGAGCGAAAGATCGGGGATGACGACATGACGTTCGTCACCGGCTGCGCCAACCCCCGTTCGGTCTCGATCCTCATCCGCGGCGGCACGGAGCATGTCACCCAGGAAGTCGAGCGCTCCCTCCAGGACGCGTTGAAGGTGGTCGCGAGCGTGCTCGAGGACGGCGTCGTCTGTCCGGGCGGCGGCGCGACCGAGATCGACCTCTCCGTCAAGCTGCGGAAGTGGGCGGGAACCGTCGGCGGCCGGGAGCAACTGGCCGTCGAGGCGTTCGCTCAGGCGCTCGAATCCGTTCCGTGGGCGCTGGCCGAGAACGGCGGGTACGACGCCATCGACACCTTGATCGAGCTGCGGAGCGCCCACGAGGGCCCCAATGCGAACAAGAACGTCGGCGTGAACCTGGCGGACGGCAAGGCCGCGGACATGTGGAAGCTCCGCGTGGTCGAGCCCGCCCGCGTGAAGCGGCAGGCGCTCAGCTCGGCGGCCGAGGTCGCCTCGATGGTCCTTCGGATCGATGACATCATCGCCTCGAAGAAGACTTCCGGCCCGCCAGGCGGCGGGGCGGGCGGCCACGACCACTAGGCACTCCCACGAACCCTTTCCTCCCTTCGCCACCGCCGGCGGACCGTCCGGATTTCGGCGAAGGCTTCATAACAGGGAACGGGTAGGCCGCCCACCATGCGCACGAAGCAGGTCGAAGGCGTGCTGCGCCTGGACGTCGTCGCCCTCGAACCGCGTCCCGCGATCTACCTCGTGTACGATGGGCTCGCCGGCGTTAGCCAGCGCCCGATCCTCAGAGACCTGGTCGATGAGCTCGCGCGCAAGGGTCCCCAGGAACTCGCAAAATTCATCGACACCCTCCGGCGCCGGCACTCCGGTCAGGTGCACGTCTACTTCGCCGACTACGTCAGCTACGGGATCGGCGGCGGGGATGCGACCTCGGAGTTCTTCCTCGGAACCTTCCTCGTCCTGCATGAGGCCGCCCGGGCCGCCGGGGAGGGTCCCGCGGTGCCCGAGCACCTCGCCCTCTTCCGCCCGGGGGGCGTCGAGCGGCTCGCCCTCGAAGGCGTCGCCACCTAGACGTCCCGCGCAAGAACCATCTGCTAGTCCCGGCCTCCCCCCGCCGGACCGAGACGGATGACGGACGAAACCCCCCTCGAACACGAACGCCGCTCCAAGGTCGCGCGGTGGCGATCCGAGGGTCGGGAGCCGTATCCCTGGAACTTCTCCGGGCGGGTCCCGACCGAGACGGTCCGGGTGCGGTGCTCGACGCTCTCTTCGGGCGAAGAAGCCCCCGGTGAAACGGCCCGGGTCGCGGGCCGGCTTCGGGCGCTCCGGGTCCACGGGCGCACGGCGTTCGCCGACCTCGACGACCTTTCCGGGAGCCTCCAGCTCCTCTTGCGGGCCGACGTGATCGGGGAGGAGGCGTATCAGCAGTGGGTCGCCGACCTCGATTCCGGGGACATGATCGGGGCCGAAGGTGCCCCGGCGCTGTCCCGACGGGGCGAGCCATCGTTGCTCGTACGCCGCCTCGAACTCCTAGCCAAGGCGATCGCTCCCCCTCCCGAGAAGTACCATGGACTCCAGGATGTCGAGGAGCGTCTCCGGCGGCGGTACCTGGACCTCCTCGCTTCACCCGAAACCCGCCAGCGGTTCCGAGTGCGCTCCTTGCTGACGCGGGAGACCCGGACCTTCTTCGAGGAGTCGGGATTCCTCGAGGTGGAGACCTCCACGCTCGTCCCGGTCGCGGGCGGTGGCGCCGCCCGGCCGTTCGTCACGCGCTCGGGGTATCTCGACCAGGAGGTCCAACTCCGCATCGCTCTCGAACTCGCGTTGAAGCGCCTCATCGTCGGGGGTCTCGAGCGGGTCTTCGAGGTGGGAAAGTGCTTCCGGAACGAAGACCTCGACACCACCCACTCGCCCGAGTTCACGATGCTCGAGGCATACTGGGCGTACGCCGATTACCTGGACATGCGGGCGCTGACCGAGCGACTCTACGCGCGCCTCGCCACCCGGGCCGCGGCCCTCCTTCCCGAGGTTGCCGAGGCGCAAGAGGCGGCGCGGGCGTTCGCGGGGGGGTTCCTCACGATCGACTTCGTGGACGAGCTCGAACGGACGAGCGGGGTCTCCGGGATCCTCGAGAAGACCCCCGACCAACTGAGGGAGCTCGCGCGCGCGGCCGGGTCCACCGTTCCGGCCGATTCCCCGCCCGGCGTCTTCCTCGACAAGTTGTTCGAGCACTACGTCGAACCGAACCTCACCCGCCCGACCTTCGTCATGGACCATCCGATCTCCACCACCCCGCTCGCCAAGCGGCACCGGCGTCTCGCCGGTCGCGTCGAGCGGTTCGAGTTCTACTTCCGTGGGTTCGAACTCGGGAACGCGTACACCGAACTCACGGACCCCGACGAGCAGGAGCGGCGCTTCCAAGAGCAGCTCGAGGCCCGGGCCGAGTACCGGTTCGTCTACGACGCCGACTTCATCCGGGCCCTTCGCCACGGGATGCCTCCGACCGCGGGGATCGGGATCGGGATGGACCGCATGGTGATGGCGCTCACGGGGGCGGCCTCCATCAAGGACGTGATCCTCTTCCCGCTCGTGCGTACTTCCTAGGGGCGACCGCCCGCGGGCTTATCCCCCCGTACGACCGGTGCGTACACGATGTCCTCCCCGACGGGCGGTACCGCACCTCTCCCGCTCCGCGTCGACGACCTTTCGGTCGTCTACGGCGAGCGGCGCGCCGTGGACCGGCTCACCTTCGAGGTCCGACCGGGCGAGATCTACGGGTTGCTGGGGTCGAACGGCGCGGGGAAGTCGAGCACGATCAAGTCGATCGTCGGGCTCGTCCGCCCGGCCGGTGGGACCATCCGGGTCTTCGGACTCGACGCGGTGCACGAATCCCTCCGCACCAAGGCCCAGATCGGGTACGTCCCCGAGACCTCGATGTTGTACGAGGCGTTGACCCCGCACGAGTTCCTCGAGTTCGTGGCCAGCGTGCGCCGCCTCGAGCCGCGTCGGTCCGCGGACCGGGTCCGCAACCTCGTCACCGCCTTCCGGCTCTCCGAGGAGTTCGACGAGCCGATCGCATCGCTCTCGAACGGGACCCGTCAGAAGGTGCTCCTCGTCGCGGCCCTCCTCCACGAACCCCCGCTCCTCGTCCTGGACGAACCGATGAACCACCTCGACCCCCGTTCGTTGCGTCTCATGAAGGACCTGCTCGCCCAGTATGTCCGGAACGGAGAACGGGGGGTGCTGTTCTCCACCCACGCGATGGAGATCGCCGAGCAGCTCTGCCACCGGGTCGGGATCCTCGACCACGGCGTCCTTCGGGGCGAAGGGACGGTCGCGGGGCTGCGGGAGCGCGGGGTGGAGGGGGACGCCTCTCTCGAGGAGATCTTCCTGCATCTCACCGCGGAGGACGAAGGGGTCCGGGCCGCGCTGGCCTCGCTTGAGAGGACGTAGGATGGGGTGGCGGGCCGCGTACCGCCTCAGTCAGGTCGCCTTCGCGGAGCTCTCGTTCCAGGCGATCTACGCGTTCCGCCAAGGCAACCTCCTACCGCCCGGCGACGCGTCGAAGCTCGCGACTCGGGCCCGCTCCCGCGTGTTGCAGAGCAAGGCCCTCGTGGCCGGGTTGCTCGGATTCCTGGCGGTCGGGGCTTCGTTCCTCCTGCACGACGCGGGCATCGTCACCGCGCGCCTCCTCCCCTATCCGATCCCGGTGCCCGTGTTCGACGCGGGCGTGTTGACC
This sequence comes from Thermoplasmata archaeon, assembly GCA_022749935.1. Classification (GTDB taxonomy): domain Archaea; phylum Thermoplasmatota; class Thermoplasmata; order Lutacidiplasmatales; family UBA184; genus Lutacidiplasma. Next base: position 75,430 of record JAKIWQ010000003.1, read on the forward strand.
GCGCTTCTGAGTCTCGACGTGGCGTTCCTCTGGTGGACCGGTCTGCAAGTGTTGCCGACCTTCCTCTCGTCCGGTGTCCTCCCGGTGCTCGAACCGCTCCCGATCGACGAGCGGACCCTTCGGCAGACCGCCACGCTGCTCTACCTCCGCCTCTTCGACCTGCCCATCCTCACCCTCCTCATCGTCACCCCGTTGCTCGTGGGACTCGCGCTCAATCCCCTCGCCGGACTCGCCCTGCTGCCGGGGCTCCTCACCGCGGTGATCTTCGCGCTCACGCTCGCCCTCGTGACCGGACGATTCTTCGTGCGACGCGTGCAGGGGTCACGCGGCGGAGGCGGCCGGACCCTCCTACGGTGGGCGTACCTCGTCCTTTGGGTCGTTCCGGCGTTCGCCATGTTCGGGTTCGTCACTCTCGCACCCACCTTCTTCAGTACGCTTTCGAGCCTGACCGCCGGAGGCCCCTCCGCCGGCCTCGACCTGTTGTGGTCAGCCTTCCCGTTCCCCCTCGCCGCCCTCCCGTCTCTGACGACCGCGGGAAGCGGAACCCTTCCGCTCGGAGGCGCCGGCCTCGGGTTCCTGGTCGTCTCGACCTCGGGGTATCTCCTCCTTGGAACAGCGGCGGCGCTCTGGATGGGCCGGACCCTCCACGAGATCGGACTCACGCCGCCGGGAGTACCCACCCCTCCTCGGACCGGATCGCTCGACCTCCGCACCACCGGCCCGGTGTACTCGGTCCTCGTCAAGGACCTGCGGATGGCCAGCCGAACCCCCGGCTACGCCTTCCTCATCCTGCTTCCAATCCTGGACGCGGTCGCGCTCGGTTTGCTCACGTACTTCACCGGTCCCCGGCCCGGGACCGCGACCTCGGTGGCCCTCGGTGCGGTGACGACCGCTGCCTTGCTCGCAACCTTCTTCGGACCGGCGTTCTTCGCGATCGAGGTGGTGGCGTACTCCTACGGTCGGACGCTCCCGCTCTCCGACCGGACCCTCGTGCTCGGGAAGGTCGCCCTCATCGCGGCCGTCTATCTCGTGGCCGGTGGCCTCGTCCTGGCGATCGCCGACCTCCGCGTCGACCAACCCCTCGTGTTCGCGGGATTCGTCGCCGCGGAGCTCCCGGCGGTCATCGCCGCCTCGCTGCTCGAGCTCGGGATCCTCTTGCAGCGGGCCCGGCGCCGCGGAATGCCCCTCGTGAACCTCTATACGGGCGCCTGGGTGGCGTTGGCCGTGTCCATTCCGGGCCTCTTCGTCGCGGCGGCGCCCCTCGTGGCGTACGAGTCGCTGCAGGGCGGGTCGGGGCTGGTCGCGGTTGGAGGGATGGCCCTGGTCGCCCTCGCGAGCCTGGCCCTCATCGCACCCTTCGTCCTCGCACGGGGTGAGCCGTGACCGCCCCGGCCCTCGCGTCCCGGTACGAACCGCGGGAGATCGAAGCCCGGTGGCAGGCCGCTTGGAACGACGCCGGGATCTTCCGTGCCCCCGAGCGACCGGCGGGGATTCCGTTCTCCCTGATCCTCCCCCCACCGAACGTCACGGGGGTCCTCACCCTCGGTCACATGCTCGGGGACACCGTCATGGACCTTCTCGCTCGGTGGCACCGGATGCGGGGAGAACCGACCCTCTGGGTCCCCTCGGTCGACCACGCCGGACTCTCGACCCAGGTCGCCGTCCGGCGAGCGCTGGCGAAAGAGGGGGTTCGATTCGAGGAACTCCCCGCCGAGGAGGCTCGCTCCCAGGTCGAGAAGTGGCGGGCGGTGCACGAGGCCCGGATCCGGGAACAGACCGTCGCCGGCGGTTTCTCGCTCGACTGGAGTCGGTACCGGTACACGATGGACCCCGCGGCGGTTCGGGCGACCCGCGAGGTGTTCGTCCGACTTCACCGGGAGGGGTTGATCTATCGGGCGGAGCGGATGGTGAATTGGGACCCCCGCCTTCGGACGGCCCTCTCCGACCTCGAGGTCGTCCACTCGGAGGAGGAAGGTTCCCTCGTCCACCTCTGCTACCGGTGGGCGGATGGCTCGCCGGGAGGATTGGAGGTCGCGACGGCCCGCCCGGAAACGATCTTCGGGGATGTCGCGGTCGCGGTCCACCCGGACGACCCGCGCCACACCTCCGCCCTCGGTCGGGAGGTCATCGTCCCGCTGACGGATCGGCGGATCCCCGTGATCACGGACGAGGCGATCGACCCCGGGTTCGGCTCGGGGGCCCTGAAGGTAACTCCCCGACACGACCTGGTCGACTACGAGGTCTTCCGTCGGCATCCCGGACTCCCGATGCCCCCCGACGTCCTCGACGATCGTGGGCGTCTCGCGAGCGACTGGGTCCCCGCCGAGTTCCGGGGGCTGGACCGGGACGCGGGACGGGTGCAGACGCTCGAGCGATTGCGCGCCGAGGGGTTCGTCCTGCGCGAGGTCGTGTACCGGCACTCGGTCGCCCGGTCCGAGCGGTCCGAGGAGGTGGTCGAGCCCCGCCTCTCGACCCAGTGGTTCGTGCGGGTCGCCCCGCTGGCCGCTCCGGCGGTCGCCTCGGTCCGCGAGGGCCGTGTGCGGATCCACCCCGACCGGTGGACCCTGACCTTCCACCGGTGGATGGAAGCGATCCAGGATTGGTGCATCTCCCGTCAGGTGCTCTGGGGTCACCCGATCCCCGTCTCCCACTGCACGCCCTGCGGGCACGACACCGTCTCGGTGGAGACGGTCGAGACGTGCGAACAGTGCGGCTCGCGCGACCTTGACCCCGACCCGGACGTGCTGGATACCTGGTTCACCTCCTGGCTCTGGCCGTTCGCCGCGCTGGGGTGGCCGGAACCGACCTCCGACCTCGCCCACTACTATCCGACCAGCGTCCTCGTCACCGGGCGCGACATCATGTTCTTCTGGGTCGCCCGGATGATGATGGCGGGGGAGCATTTCACCGGGCGGGCGCCGTTCTCGGACGTCTACTTCACCGGCATGCTGCGGGACGAGACCGGCCGACGCATGTCCAAGCACCTTGGGAACTCCCCCGACCCGATCGACGTGATGCGGGAGCGGGGCGTCGACGCCCTCCGCTTCGGGCTGGTCTTCCCCAACCCCACCGAGGAGGACGGTCCGTTCGGGAGCGCGACCCTCGAGGGAGGGGCGCACTTCCTGACGAAGCTCTGGAACCTGGTCCGATTCACCCTCCTCCACATGCCCGACGGGACGCCGCCCCCATCGGGACCCCCGAACCTCCCGAACTCGGCGGCGTTGGCGGACCGCTGGATCCTTTCCCGGTGGCGACGCACGGCCGAGGAGGTCGACCGGGCGCTCGGAGCGTTCGAGCCGACCCGAGCCTCGACCGCGATCTACACCTTCGTCTGGCACGACCTCGCCGACCGCTACGTCGAGATCGTCAAGGAGCGTCTCTTTGGCCGGCTGGGGGAGCCCTCGGCCCGGGAAGCAAGGGACACCCTCCTCTACGTCGTGGAGCGTACCCTCCGTCTCCTGCATCCGTTCGCGCCGCACCTGACGGAGGAACTCTGGCACGCCGTGCCGCACGACGGGGAGCTTCTCGCCGCGGCGCGGTGGCCGGTCGCCGGGGAAGCCCCGTCCGACCCGGAGGCCGAGGTCGAGATGGAGACGGTCCTCGAGGCCGTGCGACTGATGCGGAACCTCCGCTCCGACGAACACATCCCGCTCGAGGTCGTCCCTCCGGCCTGGATCCGCCCGGCGGGACCCGAGGTCGCCCAGTTGCTCGCGAGGGAACAGGGAACGGTCGAACGGCTCGGTCGGGTCCGTCCGCTCACGTTCCTCGGGTTCGGCTCGCCCAACCCTCCCCGGAGCGGCAGTCGGGTGGCCGAGCTCGGCGAGTGCTACGTGGAACGCCCCGAGTCCGGCCCCGCCGAATTTGAGACGCTCCGGCGCGAACGGGAGAAGATCTCCGCCCTTCTTGAGAAGACCCGGGGGCGCCTCGCCGACCAGGGGTTCCGGGCCCGGGCGCCCCCCGAGGTGGTCCGGGAGGCCGAGGAGAAGGTCCGGGAGCTGGCCGAGCGGATCGGCCGTATCGATGACCACTTGAAGGGGGACGCCTCGGGGGGCTCACCATGACTCCGACCGCACGGAAGCCCCGCGGACCTCCGAAGCACCGAGGCGCCCCGGAGGCTCCTCCGACCCTCGAGATCGGATCCCTCCCCCTCGTGGCCGGGGCGAAATCCCATCCGGCGCTCGGTCTCGGACTCTGGGCTCTCGGGCGCTGGACGCCCGCCGACGAGGCCCGGACCAAGGCGACGATCGGGCGCGCCTACGAGAAAGGGATGCGCTGGTTCGACACGGCCGAGGTCTACGGCAACGGCCGGTCGGAGCGGATCCTCGGCGACGTCTTGCTCCGGGCGGCGGGAGGAGCGCCGGACGCCTTCGTGACCACGAAGGTCTCGTGGGAACACCTCCGCCCTTCCCAGGTCCGTGCGAGTCTCGTGAACAGCCTCGAGCGGATCGGCCGCACGTCGGTCGACCTCTACCTCATCCACGCCCCCGACGCCCGAGTTCCCCTCGCCGAGACGATTCCGGCCCTCGAGGCCCTCTGGAAGGAGGGACGCGTCGGCGCGGTAGGGGTCTCGAACTTCGGCGTGGAGGAGCTCGAGGAGGCCTCCCGACATTTTGCGTCGACGCGGATCGCGGTGAATCAGGTCCGCTACAACCTCTTCGACCGGGACGAAGCGGAGCCGGTCCGCGAGTACTGCCGGACCCACCAGATCCTCCTCGAGGCGTACTCGCCGCTCGCGCGGGGGCTCTTGCACGGTCGCTACCTGGACGGGGAGAAGGTCTCCCCCGAGGTCAAGCGGTTCGCCCACCGCCTCTTCGAATCGGACCGTCTCCCGGAGATCCTCCAACGGACCCGGGTCCTGAGGGACCTGGCGAAGGACGAGAAGCTCCCCCTCGCGGCGATCGCGCTCCATTGGCTCGAGCGGAACGGCGCAGCGCCGATCGTCGGCGCGAGCCGCCCGGAGCAGGTGGACGAGAACCTCGCGGCGTGGTCGGCCCGCCCGAGCGCGGCGGTCCTCGACCGGGCGGATGCGATCGCGCGGGGCGACCGTGCTTAAACTGGTCGCCCTCGACATGGACGGGACGCTCGTCGACGTAGCGAGCTCCTGGGCGGCCATCCACCACCACTTTCAGGACCACAACGCGGACGGTCTGCGCGACTTCCTCGCCGGGCGGATCGACGACCACGAATTCATCCGGACGGACGTGCGGATCTGGCAGCGTCACCTCCCCGAGCTGCGGGTCGAGGACCTGGAGGCAATCCTCGCACGGGTCCCGCTCATGCCGGGCGCCTCGACCCTGATCGCCGGTCTGAAGGCCCGAGGGGTCCGCACGGCGATCGTCAGCGGCGGGATCGACCTGCTCGCCCACCGGATCGCCCGGGAGCTGGGGATCGACCTCACCCTCGCCAACGGGTTCCGCGTCACCGCGGACGGCCGCCTCACCGGCGAGGGGATCGTCCGCGTTCCGATCAAAGGGAAGGAGGGGGTCCTCGCCGGTCTCCAGCACCAGCTCGGGACGACGATCGAGGAGACCGCCTCGGTCGGGAATTCCGAGATCGACGTCGGACTGTTCCACCGCAGTCGCATGGGGGTGGCCTTCCTGCCGGAGGACGAGGCGGTCCGACGTGCGGCGACCCGCGTCGTGACCCAGAAGGACCTCGGACTCGTCCTGGACGCGCTCCGCGAGTTCTCCGATTCGTAGAACGGTTCGGAGACCGGGGAATCCTTATCCCCCGCCTCCCGCTTCGTAGACCGTTCTCGATGGAAGCGTATCAGGCCCTCTTGGAACGTGCGCACACGAAGCTCCCTCCGATACGGACGGGGGGCGAACGGTTCGTCGTTCCCGAACCCGACGTGATGACGGACGGCAAGAACACCGTCATCCGGAATTTCCAGGAAATCACGGCCGTTCTCCGGCGCGAGCCCGCCCACGTCATCGGACACCTCGCCCGGGAGCTCGGTTGCCCGGGAGTGCTCGACCTGCCCCGCGGGGTCCTCAAGTCCCGGGTGACCAAGGAGCAGATCGCCCAGCGGTTGCGCGAGTACACCGCGAAGTACGTCATCTGTTCGGAGTGCAAGCGACCGGACACCCACCTCTCGAAGGACGGCCGGCTCACGATGCTCATCTGCGAGGCGTGCGGCGCCCAGCGACCGGTGACGGTCCGTCGGGTGGTCGCGCCCGAGAAGCCCCGGGCCCCGGTCGAGGTGGGCGAGGTCTACCGGCTCACGATCGAGGACGTCGGACGACGGGGCGACGGCGTCGCGAAGAAGGAAGGGTTCGTCATCTTCGTTACGGGGGCGAACCAGCGGGGAACGACCGTCAACGCGAAAGTGACCAAGGTCCTCGGGAACAACGCGTACGCCGTGGTCCAACCGTAACCGACGATGCGCAGCGTCCGCTGGCTCGGCCTCCTCGCGCTCTACGTCGGCGCCCAGACGGTCGGTCTCATCCTCGCCGACCCGTTCCGTTCGATGGGGCTCGCGTCCAACTCCAACCCCCAGAGCGTGACCGCGCCGCTCGCGATCATCGCGCTCATCGTGATCGCCCCGCTCGGCATCCTCTACCTCGCGCGTCGGAAGGGGGGCGTCGCAGCGCTCCGGCACCTGATCCTCGTGGGGATCGGCGGGGCCCTGTACGTCACGTTGTTCGCCACGTTTTCCGTCCTACCTCTCGGGACCTACCTGCCGCCGCCGTACGCCGCCGAACTGAATCTCGACTGGGCGCTGGTCCTCGCGGGTTCGGTCAGCGCGACCCTCTACCTCGCGCTCCTCCTCGAACCCCAGTGGTGGGTCGTCGACCTGGTCGGGTTCCTCGCGGCCGGCGCGCTGGTCGCGATCCTCGGGATCTCGTTCGCGATCCTTCCCGCCTTCATCCTCCTGATCGCGCTCCTCATCTACGACGCGATCGCCGTCTACCGGACGAAGCACATGATCTCGCTCGCCGACGTGGTGGTCGACATGAAACTCCCGATCCTCCTCGTCATGCCCGACTCGGCGGGGTACGACTACACGGCCGCTCCCTCGCTGAAGGAGCAACGGGGTCAACCGGTCACGGAGAGGGCGGCGCTCTTCATGGGGCTCGGCGACGTCGTGATCCCGGGCACCCTGGTCGTCTCCGCCTTCGTCTGGCTCCCATCCGTACCGGGCGTCCTCGGGGTGGGCGCGAACCTCGTCGTCGCGGTCGCCGCCCTGCTCGGCTCCCTGGTCGGCTACGGCTTCCTGATGGGTCTCGTCCTGAGGGGGAATCCGCAGGCGGGACTCCCGCTCCTCAACGGGGGAGCGCTCCTCGGCTACACCACCGCCTATCTCCTCATCTTCCACTCGTTCACGCTCGGGTTCACCGGGGCGCTTTAACGTCCGGCGGCTCCGGGCGCGCATGCCGCGCCGGGTCGAGGACGTTCGGGTCGACGACGCACCCCACCTCGACCGCTTCGTCCGTCGGCTCGAGGCCGGGGGCGGGTTCAGTGCGAAGGGGGTCGCGGACGGTACCACGCTCCTGACCCGGATCCTCGGGGACGCCGAGATGACGACCTTCCTCTCCTTCCCGGCGGACATCGTCGCGACGGGGACGCGGGGGGTCCTCGCGGGACTCGTGCGGGACGGGTACATCGACGCGATCGTGACGACCTGCGGCACCCTCGACCACGACCTCGCCCGATCCTTCCGTCCGTACTACCACGGGGAATGGAACCTCGACGACGCGGACCTCCACCGACGTCACCTCTACCGCCTCGGAAACCTGGTCATCCCGGAGGCGAACTACGGAACGGTCATCGAGCGCAAGATGCGTCCGATCCTGGATCGGCTGTGGAAATCGGGCGTCCGAGCCCTCTCGACGGTCGAGCTGTGCCGGGCGATCGGGGGAGCCATCCCGGCGCGCGCGGGCGCCTCGAGCATCCTTCGCGCGGCGTACGACCGGAACGTGCCCGTCTTCGTCCCGGGGATCACGGACGGGGCCGTCGGTTCGCAGGTCTGGCTCTACTGGCAGGACCACCGGGGACTCTCGCTCGACCTGCTCTCCGACGAACAGCTCCTCTCCGACCTCGTCTTCGCCGCGAAGCGGAGCGGCGCCATCCTGCTCGGGGGCGGCATCTCCAAGCACCACACCATCTGGTGGAACCAATTCCGCGACGGGCTGGATGCCGCCCTGTACCTCACGACCGCGGTCGAGTGGGACGGGAGCCTCTCCGGGGCCCGAACCCGAGAAGCGATCTCCTGGGGCAAGGTGAAGCCGAACGCCCGGCACGCCACGGTCGAGGGCGACGTCACGCTCCTCTTCCCCCTCATGGTCGGCGCCGCGCTGGAGCGGCTCCGACCGTAGCGACGCCTTCGTCCGAGCCTTTATCTCTCGGAGTCCAGTCGGCCCGAACCGTCTACGGGCCCGTAGCTCAGTCGGTAGAGCAGGCGGCTCTTAACCGCAAGGTCAGGGGTTCGAATCCCCTCGGGCCCGGACCCGATCCCCCCTACGCGAACGCACCAGACCCGGGGAGGGGGGGCGGACTACGGATCCTCGACCCACTCCTCGGGCTCCGGAGATGGGGGGGTCGGCCTCTGGCGGCGCCGGAGGACGAGCACCACCGCCGCGACGGCGACTAGCCCGACGAGGGCCACGAGGAGGAGGTCGAACGTCATGCCCGGCAGGCCGAACACGGAGGTCGACGAGCTCGCCGTGACGTTCGTGTACGCCTGGCCGGTCGCGGAGACGCCGAGAGAGTCGTGCACGGTGACGGTCACGAGGTAGGTCCCGGTCGCGGTGGGCGTGCACGTGAGCGCGGAGGTGTTCCGGCTGTCGCAGCCCGTCGGCAGACCGGTATACGAGTAGGTGAATCCCCCGCTCCCGTTCGTCGCCTTCGCCTGCAGGTCGAGGGGGTTCCCGATCGTCGTCGGGGACCCGTTCGCGACCAACAAGGAGACCGACGGGTCGTGATTGACCACGAGCGGGCCGGACCCGACCATCGCCTGGCCGAGTGCATCGGTCACGGTGACGGTCACGAGGAAGGTCCCAGGAAGGCGGGGCGTACAGGACACCGACGCCGAAGCGGTGAGCGCGGTGCACCCCCGCGGGAGACCGGCGAAGGCGAACGTATACGGTGCGGTCCCGCCGACGGGGGTCACGGCGACGGTCACGTTCTGACCGAGGTCGATCGCGCCGGGGGAGGCCGCCACCGTCGGCAGCGACATCGGGAAATTCACCGAGAGCGTAAAATTCTCAAAGGTCGAGAATCCGGTCGCGTCGGTCACCTTGGCCTCGATCGTGAAGTTCCCCGCCACGGACGGAGCGCACGTGTTCGCCGCGTTGTTGCCCAGCGCGCATCCCGCGGGCCCCCCGGAGTACGCAAAGTGGTACGGGCCGATTCCCCCGGTGACGTTGGCCCAGACTTGAGTGGAGGTCCCGACGTCGAGGATACTCGGTGTTGCCAACCCCGAGGTGAACACCGGGTCCGACGCGACGCGGACCGGGACCGATCCGTTCGCGACCCAGCCGTCCGCATCGGTCGCGGTCAGGGTGACGAACCCGGCCCCGGGGCCGGTCGGGCGGCAGGTCAGCATCGCCGAATCGTTCGACGCGCAACCCGGGGGCAGCCCGGTCCAGGCATAGTGAATCGGTTGCGTCCCCCCCGTGAGGAGTGCCACGAGCTGTAACGGTTGATTCGCGTCGAGCGCGGTCGGGAACGCGGTCACCTGGGTGACGGCGGGGCGCGCATTGACCAGGAGCGTCAAGGTCGCGCTGAGCGCGAAATGCGCGCTGTCCGTGACGTTGACCCGGACGAGGAACGTCCCCGCCACGGCCGGGGTGCAGTTGAGGGTCGGGCGGTTCGCCGTCGAACATCCGGCCGGGAGGCCCGAGAACCGGTATGTGAGGGGCGGGGAGCCGCCGCTCGCGCTCACACTGAGTGCGACCGTCGACCCGATCGTTACGTTCCCCGCCGAGGAGGTGAACGACGCGATTGTCGGATCGGCTTGGACGACCAGGGTGGCGTTCACGGTGCCCGGAACCCCTCCGGAATCGTTGCGGACGACGACGACGGAGAACACGCCGGTCGAGCTCGGCGTGCAGGTGAGCGCCGACACGTTCGCCGACGTGCATCCGGGAGGGAGCGTGGTGTAGTTGTACACTACATACCCGGGGTGACCGATCGGCTGCGCGTTGATCGTGACCGACTGGCCGAGGTCGATCGCGCCCGGAGCGATCGAGACGGCGCCGAGGATCGAGGGCCCGAGAGCCCAGGTCTCGTTGCTGTAGGTCACGTTCGCGAACTGACCGCCGTAGGCGATCGTGTAGCCATCGAGCGGGTCGAACACCATCTCCAGGTACGCGAGTCTCGGCGGCGAGACGGGCAACGAACTCGTGAGGCTGGTCCAATTGCCGCCGCTGAAGTTCCACGTATCGGCGAGGGCGCCGCTCGGCGAGGTGGGGACGGTCGAGCCGCCGAACAGGAGGAGTGTCTTCGCCAACGAGGAGTAGGTGAGGCCGTAGTAGACCCGTGGGGAGGGATGGGCGGAGGGCGTGAGGGCCGCCCAGGTGAGGTTGTGATACTCCCACGTGGCCCCATCGGGGGAGGCGCACGCGTAATTGTTGCACCCGCCGAACGCGACCGTGTAGTTGTCGATCGGGTCGTACACCATGCTCGCCCGGAACCGCGTGGGAGGGCCCCCCGTGACGGTGAGGGCCGTCCAGTTCCCACGGAGGTACTCCCACGTGTCCGCGTACGCCGTGGTCGTGGTCGTCCCACCGTACATGAGGACGTAGCCGTCGCCCGCGTCGTACGTCATCAGGGGCCGCCACCGGGGCCCGGGGGTCTGGTTCGTCAAGCCGGTGTGGTTCGTCCAGGAACCGTGGACGTAGGTCCACGTCTGATTGTAGATGATAGCGGCCGGGTAGAGATAGCCACCGAACATCACGGCGTAGCCGTCGGCCGAATCCCAGGCGATGCCTGCGAGATACCGGCTGCTCGGGGAGTTCGAGGGACTCAGCTCATTCCACTGTCCGTGGGCGAACGACCAGGTGTCCGAAAGGGACCCCGCCGCATCCGCACCGCCGAACAGCAGGACATACCCATCCAACGGATCAAACACCATCATCGGCAGGTAGCGCGCCGTCGGGGCGTTCGTCTCGACCTTGGTGAGGTCCGTCCACGTCTTCGGATTCACTCCGGTGGCCAGGGGATGGACGGCGGGCGGGAGGGCGCGAGTTGCGCAGGTTTGCCCGAGCAACTTCGAGGCTTGGCAGGTGAGGTTCGCGGCCGATTGCAACACCGGGCGGGCCGACCGGTCGGCCGGGACGAGTGCCACACCGTGGCTCCCGGTGACGGAGTGCAGGGGGGAAGAATACGGAAGCCCTCCTAACAGCAGGATGAACAATACGACCCAGATGGGGAGGGTGGCGTTGAGGGCCGGCCGAACGGACGAAGACGGTCGGTCGGGTCGGGGGCGGGCCGCGGTCACTCCCGGGAGGAGCCGTCCGACGGTCATCTATGTTTCCTTAGGGGCAGATGGTGCCCGGAGTGAGGCCCCGTTGGGCTCCGGCCCATCGTGGGAGGTTACGCTCGCTCGCCCGAGCGTCCCCAGGGGACGACCCGACGCACCGCCACCATCGGGAAGAGCTCCCCCGCTCGCTTCTCGATCTGTGCGCGCGCCGCCTCTTTCCCGACGGCCCGACCTCGGAAGGCGTGCGTCGACTTCCAATGGGGCCAGGATGCGAGCACTTTCACGTGGCGTCCGGAGGGGGTGTGGACGGAACGTCCCACGACGAGGAGCCTACGCTCCAACTCCCGAGCGAGGTCCCCCGTGGTTCGCTGACGGGGGAGAGGGACGGCCTCGACCCCGTCCATTCGGAGCTCTCCCTCCCGGTCGACCTGCCGGAGAAGGGCGCGGGCCGCGGGAGCGAGGTCCGCCAACTGCCAGGGGGAACGGGGGGCGGCGACCGACACGACGGCGGGCCACATTCGGCGGTGGACGAGCGTGGTCTTGTGAAAGAAGAGCGGAATCTCGAGAAGATCGGACGAATCGTCGAGGATCTGGGCCACCGCGTAGATCTGGCCCCCCATCGGATGGCCCCACCAGGACCCCGCCACAGGGCCACCCACGACCAGACTCACCACACTTTCGAACCGTGCGTCCGTGAAGAGGAGGTACCCGACCTCGTCCAGGCGCTCGCGAACCCGGACTGCGAGGGCGGCGGTACTCGATTCCGTTCGGCCCCTTCCGGCGTCCCGCATTTCGATCTCGAGTTCACCCGGTCGAACTCGCAACGCCGGGGGATGTTAAGGGCGACCGGAGGGCGAGTGCGAGGGACTCCGAACCGAGGAACACGCATCTATCCACGTCGCTACCTACCTTCGTCGTGGGCCGAACGCTCCCCATCGTCCTCGCAGCGTACAACGACACCATGGTCCAAGCCGCGGCCTCCGACCTGCGACCCTTCCTCGTCCCGGGTGACGAGGTCGACCTCGTCACCGGAAATCACTCCAACCCACTCTCCATCCCGTCGCTCGAGCGGTGGACGCGTCAGCTGGCAGGAAGGCTTCCCGAGGGGGTGCGCTTCCTCGCTCACACCTCCGGCCTCGGCAACGCCGGGAAGATCGCGTCGGACGCCCCGCCCGCCATTGGTTCGATCCTGCTCGACTACGAACCGAACTGGGATCCGGAGTTCACGTGGGACTTCGCCGGAACTCTCCAGCACCTGGACCAATTCGCTTCGAACTGCCGGGCGCACGGACGACGTGCCGTCGCCTACCCCACCGGGCGGCCGCTCCTGGAGGGTCCGCTGCAAGGATACGGGTGGGACTACGCCGGGATGCTCGGTCATGTCGACGAGGTGTACCCGCAGACCCAACACTGGGCGACCCTCGGATCGGACCGTTGGGCGGCGGCCCTCGGAAAGCTCCGGTCCCAGTGGAGCGCCCGAGGGCTCGACCCCGGACGACGCGTGGTTCAACTGACCGTCGGGGATCGGGAGAATGGGGTCCTCGCTCCCGTGGCCTCCGAGCGGTGTCGCGAGGCTATCCAGGACGGCATCCAACGCCTGTTCGTATGGTGGTCCCCCGCCGTGATGGGCGAGCTCGTGTCGTTCCTTTCGGCGTTGGACCGGTAGGGTCCTTGGCTCGTCCGACCCCTCCGCCTCGCGGGCGGTAAGGCTCCTCTCGGTCCGAGTCACGGGTGGGTCCGCTACCGATATGGGGACCGGAACGATGCGACGCCACCATGGCCGAGACCATTCGCATCCCGAACGTGACCCTTCCCGCCGAGGGGAGGGTCCGTCGCGTGATGGCCAACGGAACTCCGGTGGCCTTGTTCCACATCGGGGCCGAGTACTACGCGATCGACGCCCGCTGCACGCACGTCGGCGGTCCGCTCGACCGGGGAATGGTTCAAGACGGTCACGTGACGTGCCCGCTGCACGGGTCGATGTTTGACGTGAAGACCGGCAAGGTCCTCCGCGGCCCCGCCGCCCGCGATGTGTCGGCGTACCGAGTCCACGTGGAAGACACGACCCTCGTGCTGGAACGATAGGCCCCTCGTCGTCCGGACCGAGCGTCCCCGGCCCCCTGAACCAGGGTCTCGGAAGCGGGGTGCTACCCCTCTCTCGGGTCCGTACCGTCGAGTTCATCCGACCGGAGGGCATGGAGACTCGGAGCGCATTCCGTGACGCGACCTCAGAGTTCGAAGACGGGAACCAAGCCCTCAGTCGACAAGAAAACCTTCGACACCTCGGGGATGAAGATCGTCGTCGCCCGAGACGGACCGTACCGCGTTTCCGGCCGGGTCCCCCTCGTCGTCCAGGTGATCCGGCCGAACGCGGATGGACTCTCCTGGAATTGGGAGGAGGGACGGACCTTCGAGACCCCGGCCGAGTACGCGCTCTGTCGGTGCGGTCACTCGAAGAACAAGCCGTTCTGCGACGAGTCACATGTGGGTGTCCAGTTCGACGGGAAGGAGACGGCGACCCGACAGCCGTTCGCGCGACAGGCTGAGACGTTTGACGGACCCTCGCTCGAGCTGAGCGACGCCGAGGAGCTCTGTGCGTTCGCACGATTTTGCGACCCTGGAGGGAAGATCTGGGGACTTCTCGGCCGGACGGATGACCCCAACGTCCGCCGGCTCGTGCTTCGAGAAGGGATGAGCTGCCCGTCCGGGCGACTCGTCCTCCACGACAAGAAGTCGGGGGAGCCAATCGAGCCGGAGCTCCCGCCCTCGATCGGGGTGGTCGAGGACCCCGCCCTGGGCTGCAGCGGGCCGCTCTGGATACGAGGTGGGATTCGGGTCGAGTCGGAGGAAGGGAGGCCTTACGAGGTCCGGAATCGGGTCACGCTCTGTCGCTGCGGGGCGTCGGTCAACAAGCCGTTCTGCAACGGCAGCCACGCGAGCATCCGCTTCCAGGACGGTCTCGTCTGACGGGGCCCCGTCCTTCTCGTCGGACGGTACGAGTCCGGTCGAGGGGGCTCCCCCGAAGTCGTGCGGGTTGGGCCTAGGCGCCGGGGGTCGGCTTGCGCCCCTTCGGAAGCCGCCCCGAGATGGTGAGGCCCAGGAGGAAACCGACCACGGAGAGCACCAACAGGATCGTGAACACTTCGTCGAACGCCGTGGCTGTGGCCATCCGCGCGGCACTGAACCACGCAAGGCACGCCGACGACGGAGGACCGGACAGGCACCCCCCGGCCGGCGGGGCGGGGACCAGGGCCGTGATCCGAAGCTGGAGGTAGGAGGAGATGAGCGTCAGCCCGATCGACCCGCCGAGCGACTGCAGGAATTGGACGAGTCCACTGGCGGCCCCGACCTCCGCCTCGGGCACCTGGTTCTGGACCGCGAGCAGGAACACCGGGAACGTCATGCCGACGCCGAAGCCGATCGGGATGAGGGGCGCGACCACGCCCCCGACGGGGAAGAACCCGTATGCGAGCTTCCAGGTCGGCGACGAGACGCCGAGCCCCATCAGGAAGACGAGGCCGATGGACGAGATCCCGAGCCCGACCAGGACCACCGGCCGGTACGCGACCCGTGTCAATAGGTTCCCCGCGATCGCGGCTCCGAAGACGAGAGGGATCACGAGGAAGTAGAGGACGTCCCGCACCGTGTCGGCGACATTGCCGCCTCCGGCGAGGGTGACCTCTGAGATGAAGAGGGTCAGGAACGTCGCGAGCGGGAACAGGGTGACCCCGACGAGGAAGGTGGTCCCACCGCACGCCGCGACGATCCGCCGGCGGAGCAACAGGAGGGGAACGAGGGGGTCGCGCGCCCGGCTGGTCTCCCACCAGCCGAAGATCGCGACCAGGATGACCGCGCTCACGAGCAGGACGACCGCCCGGGGGTCGGTCCACGCCCAGCCACCCTCGGAGACTTCGACCAGGGCGAACATGAGGGAACCGACCCACCCGACGAGGAGGGCCGCGCCAGGGAAGTCGAAACTCCCCTTTTTCTCCGGTCGCATCGGTCCGAGGGCGGCCAGCAGGAGCCCGAGGCCGGCGAGTCCGACGGGAATGTTGACGTAGAACACCCAGCGCCAGGTGGTATGGTCGACGATGGCCGCGCCGAGCAGGGGACCGGCGACGGTCGCGATCCCGAACACCCCCGAAAGGAGTCCGGTCACGCGGGCCCGGGTCTCCGGGGGAAAGATGACCGCGACGATGGCGATCCCCACGGGGAAGAAGTCGCCACTCCCGAATCCTTGAACGGCTCGGAAGAAGACCAGCTCGCCGAAGCTCTGGCTGAACCCGGCGAGGATCGAGCCGCCGATAAAGACGAGCAGTCCGGAGATGAGCACCCCCTTCCGGTCCATGAGGTCCGAGAGCTTGGCGAAGATCGGAACCGCGACCGTCGAGCTGATGAGGTAAGCGCTGACGATGAACGTCTGCCCCCCGGAGGGTGCGGAGAGGTCCGCAAGGATGTTCGGCAGCGCGGTGAGCACGACGAAATTGTCGAGCGCCCCCATCAAGAGGCACAGCATGATCCCGGCGACGACGGCGGCTTGCAGGGCGGGCCGACGCAAGCCGGTCCGCGCGACGCGGTGGGCGTCGGTCTCCGGAGGCGGGTCGGCAGGTTCCCCCGTCAGCGGTTGGGCGACGGGGATCACCGGTCCTCCAGCGGGCCGAAACGACCCCAATTCAGCGAGACGTAGCGGACGGCTCGAACGAAGAGGACGCGGCCGGGACTTGGCGCGCACGCGCGAAGAAAACACGGAAGGGGCGGTCCGCGCCATTGGGTTCGACTCGCCAGGAACGCTCCCCCTCGGCCCCGGTTCGCTATCGCGACAGGGGTCCGGGGGTCGCGGACTGGTGGATGTTCTTAACTTCACGCCCGAAAGTGAGACTCACGCCACTCCGTCGCGAGGGGGTCCCTTCCGGTGACGCAGGATCGTCCCGCCCTGCGCTCTCCTCGATACGGGCCGTTCGGGGGGGCCCCCGGACCGGCCCGGCCCGCAAACGTCGGGTCGGTCTAGGATAGGACACCGCCGGCGGCAACGGGAACCTTCTTCAGGGGTGGGTTTCCTCCATCTATGTCGTGAGCTTGCCTGCACACGACGCCCGCCGCCGGTCCCGCACGCTCCTCGCCGTGGCGGTCGGCCTGTTGATCGCGGCCTCTTCGGTGGGCGTCGCCTTTGTTTTGAGTCCCCACTCCGCCCCCGCGGCGGTGGCCTCCTGTCTCCGGTCCGACTCCCAGGTCGCCGACCCAACGGCCCCCCACGGAGAATTTGTCCTCGCGCCTCCGATCCACCCGCACGACGCCTACTATGCCGACGTCCAGGCGACGCTCCTCCACAATCCCGTGGTCTGCGGGGCCGACTTCTGGGTCCCGTGGAACTCGGTCGACGCGGGACCTACGAGCCACGCGGAGTACAATTTCACGTCGACCGACGCCGCTGCGGCGACCTGGGTCGCCGCGGGCAAGGAGGTCAATCTCATCTTCCAGATGGTCGGAACCTCGGCCAACCAGGAGTACGTACCCAGCACGCTACTCTCCGAAGTCCCGACCATTCAATGTGGAGATTCCGCCGTCACTCCCGTGGCCTGGAACGCCACGTTCGAATCGGCCTACCGCGCGTTCATGGCCGCCACGGTCCACCACTACGGTACGATACCGGGCATCGGATACCTTCGGTTCGGATTCGGCGTCGCCGGCGATTCGAATCCCGTGCAGGACATCAACGCGCCGGGCTGCCAGAACCAGCTCAATGCGGTGGGATTCACGCTCACGGTCTGGAAGGGGTACCTGACGAGCATGCTGGCGTACGAACGCTCCCTGAACTCCTCCTTCCAGCTCATGGTGGCGCTCACTCCGGTGTACCCCGACCAGGGCGACAACGTGACGCCTGCCGTCGCCACCGCGGCCGCGGGGTACGGGATCGGAATCGGAAACGAAGGACTCCGGGCCAACGATTCCGCCGACATCGACGCGAACGGCATCGGGTGCGGTGGCTACGGATGGTGCAAGGAGTTCTCGAAGTTCGCCGGCGTCGTGCCCCTCGAGCTTCAGACGGTTTCCGCCACCTCTCCGAACGGGACCGGACCCGTGGGCAGTCTCGTCCCTTTGCTCCCCTTCGCGCTGACCCAGCACACCCAGATCTTCGAGATCTATCTGGAGGACTGGTTGACGGCGTTCGACCCCAATTACCCGGCGTATCCGATGTACCATTCGGCCTACGCACAGGCCCTGGCCCAAACGGCCTTGGTCGTCGGGACGAGCGCGGGCTGAGCCCGTGGGACCGGGCGAAACCTAAAACGACGGGGTTCCGGGAGCGGGGTACGACCCGAGCTTCTCCCGCTCGGAGTGGGAGGCGACCAGAAGGAGGATGGCCCCGACGAAACTGAGCAGGGGGAGGATGAGCAGGATCGCCCCTACCTTGAACAGGTCGTTCTCATACCGGGTCCCCAGCCGCCAGATCCCGACCACCATCCCGATGTACCCGATGAGCGCGATGACCCCGCCCACTCCGACGAGGAAGAGTCCGATCAGGGCCTCCCGGTTGAACCCGCAGTTCGCGGGCGCCGCCGGAGTTCCGGTGGCGATGCACGACGCGGTCGCCTGGGCGCCGACGAGCAGCGGATAGAGCCCGACGAAGAGCATGACGAATCCGACGAGGAGCGCGAGGGTCAGCTTGCTCGGCGTCGCGAACCGTTGGTCCACCGCCGAGAGCCGGTAGAATGCCGTCCTAAGTAACGCCACCTGGACGACGGAGAACGTCCCGCTCACGATGAGCGCCAGGAGGAAGACGCCTCCGAAGATGGACGCCGCACCGTTGGGCGCCGCGATGGAAAAAGCCCCGAACACCCCAAACAGTGTGACGAACCCCACCACGCCCGAGATCAAGACCATCAGAGCCGCGGCCAAGGAATAGCCGAGGGCCGACCGGTCCACGTCGCGCGTCGCGACCGAGGGTCGCGGAGGGCTCGGGTAGTAGTAGGCCCCGGGCGGGGGAGGTGCATAGTACCCGTACCCGGGCGGAGCGGGGGGGCCCGGGTAGGTCCCCGGAGGCGTCGCCGGCGCTGACGTCGCCCCGACGGACCGGGGCAAGGAACCTCCGCAAAACGGGCAGAAGGTGGCGCCCAGGGGCGGTAGCCCCCCGCAGCGGGGACAGGGTGGGGCGACCATCGGAGGTTGACCGGGTCATCGACTATTAAATCGCCGGTTCGCGGCCCCGTCGGATGCCTCCCATGAGCCGGCGTGCTGAGGTAAGTTACCTGCACGGGAGCTGCCTACGTCGCGCCTCCCACGTCCTTATGAACATGGGGCCGCTCGAATCGCCGAGGGGTGCTCGATGTCCGATCCGGTCCGATCCGTCGTCCGTCGGTTTCCCGGAGTGCCGACCCTCGAGGGCGCCGGAGTCCGGCTCCGCCGTTCGTTCTCGAACCCGGAAGTGCCGCTCTTCGACCCGTTCCTGCTGCTGGACCGGTTCGGCTCCACCGATCCCGCCGACTATATGGCGGGGTTCCCATGGCATCCGCACCGGGGGATCGAGACGGTGACGTACGTGCTCGATGGCCGGGTGGCCCACGGGGACACGCTGGGCAACGAGGGCGTCATCGGCCCGGGGGACGTGCAGTGGATGAATTCGGGGAGCGGAATCATCCATCAGGAGATGCCCCAACGAACGGAGGGGCTCTTCGAAGGATTCCAACTCTGGGTGAACCTCCCCGCTAAGGAGAAGATGTCCACCCCGGCGTACCGCGGGCTCACCGCGACGGATTTCCCGGCCCAGTCCACGGACGCAGGGGCCCGAGTCACGGTCATCGCGGGAAAGTACGGGGGCGTCGAGGGGCCCGTGAAGGGGATTCCGGTCGACCCGACCTACCTGGACGTCACGATCCCCGCCGGCGGGACCTTCGACCTCCCCGCGACCGCGGGGTACACGGCGTTCGCCCACGGCATCGAGGGTTCCGGGACCTTCGAGGGAACCGACTCGGGCCCGGTCGTCCGCGGGGAGACGGTCCTGTTCGGACCCGGCGGCGCCGTGCGCGCGCGCGCCGGTGACTCAGGATTCCGCTCGCTCTTCGTGACCGGCCGCCCCCTCCACGAGCCGGTGGCCTGGTATGGCCCGATCGTGATGAACACCCGTTCGGAGCTCGTCACCGCCCTCCAGGAACTCGACCATGGCGAGTTCATCCATCACCGCCGGCCGATCCGAGAGGATTGAGCTCCGGTCCGGTCGAGACCTCGACTCGCCCGCAATTCACCGCCACCGAACACGGTTCGCACGGCCCGACACCGAACCCGGTCCCGGGTCCGCCCCACAGTATGACGATTTAGAAAGGCGACATAACGGTTAAGTTCCTCCGCGCACGTCGCCGGTCCGATGTCCCGTTCCGCGGTCGATGGCGGGGAGGCCGGCGATCTGCGCCTTCGTCCCTCCGAGATCCTCAAAATGGGTCTCTTGTACGGCGGCCTGCTCCTCGTCACCGTCGCGGCCTTTGCCGCGGCGTTCGCCTACCTCCCTCACCACTACTCCGGCGAGGTCACCGGCGGGGGGCTGCTCTTCACGGGCCTCGCGATCACCGCCTACATCCTCGGGGTCCGACACGGCTTTGACGCGGACCACATCGCGGCGATCGACAACACGACTCGGAAGCTCCTGAACGAGGGAAGGCGCCCCCTCACCGTCGGGACGTGGTTCTCCCTCGGCCACTCGACCATCGTCTCCGGAATGATCCTCGCGTTGGTGCTCGTGACCGAGTTCATCCAGCGGCAGTACAACACCTTCGCGTCGGTGGGCGCCGTGTTGGGGACCCTCATCTCGGGAGTCTTCCTGTTCGTCATCGGCATCGTGAACGTGATCATCGTGATCGACGTCTACCGGATGTTCCGGGGAGTGCGGGACCGGGAGATCGACCAGCAGGGGCTGGACGACCAGATGAACAAGCGCGGGTTCCTCAACCGGATCTTCGGGCGGTTCTTCAAGGTCGTCACCGAACCCTGGCAGATCTACCCGATCGGGGTCCTGTTCGGCCTGGGGTTCGACACGGCGACCGAGGTCTTGATCATCGGCCTGGCCGTGGTCGTGGCCGGCTCGGGGGCGATCCCGCTCTGGGCGGTCCTCATCCTCCCCCTCCTGTTCACGTGCGGGATGGTCCTGTCGGACACGACCGACGGCTTCGCGATGCGGTACGCGTACGGGTGGGCGTTCAATCACCCGATTCGGAAGATCTTCTACAACCTCACCCTCACCGTGATCTCGGTGATGGTCGCCTTCCTCATCGGAGGCGTCGAGCTCCTCCAGGTGATCTCCGGGGAGCTCGGCTGGCATGGGGTGTTCTGGGGTTGGCTCGGCAACCTCAACTTCGAGACGCTGGGCATCGGCATCGTCGCGCTCTTCCTCGTCAGCTGGGGGGTCGCGATGGCGATCTACTACGCCAAGGGGTACGAACGGGTCGGATGGGGGCCGGCGCCGCCGACCGCGGGGTCCGAGGGGGACCCCTCCGCGCCCTCATGACCCGCAAGGTCGTCCGGACCGCGGTCTCGCTCGAGCCCGAGCTGCTCGCGTTGCTCGACCGATGGGTCCGGGAGCGAAACAGTCCGAGCCGCTCGGACGCGATCCGCGCCCTGATCCGGAAGGAGCTCGCGGACCGCACGCTCTCCGACCCCGACTCGGACGCCCTCGGAGTGGTCGCACTGCTCTACCGCCATGATGCCCCGAACGTGATGCGGCGCCTGACGACGGCCGAGCACCGATGGGGAGAGCACGTCCGGTCGACCAGCCACGTCCACCTAGAGGGGGACGCGTGTGCCGAGGTCATCGTCCTGCTCGGGCGACGGAGGGAGGTCGAGTCGGCCGCCCGGGACCTGGCGGGAGTCCGCGGCGTCCTCGGAGGGGAGTCGGTCCTCCTGACGCCCAGCGTCGCCGGCGGCCGCACGGGCCACCGACATCCCCACGCCCGGCCGCACGCGTCCCACTGAGAAGGGACCCTCCGCCCGCGAAGTTCATCCGAGGGAGGCGCTTCGCCGGCGTCGTGCCGAGGCCCCGAACCCGTGTCGGGACCGGCTCCCCCGTCGGGGCGCCGCACGGACGGGTCCACATCGCGCCGGTGGGCTTCGAGGTCGAGCGCGTCACCGAACCTCTCGAGGCCGACCGAGCCGACCGGGTGTACCTCCTCACCCGGTCGGAGCGGGACGCCGCGGCCCCGTTCGTCGACGAGGTGACGCGGCGTCTCCGCCGGGCCGAGTGGCCCGTCGACGTCCGGGTCGTCCGAACGGACCTCTGGGACGTCTTCCACGCGCTCGGGTCGCTCCGTTCGATCTTCGAGGCGGAGGGAAGGACCGACCGGAACTCCCGTGACATCGTACCCTTGCGGGTCAACGTCTCGACCGGCACGAAGATCACCGCGATCGCCGGAACCCTCGCCTGCATGCTCTGGAACGGGACCCCGTACTATGCTCAGGTCTCGCGGGCGTGGTACTCGGACCGGACGCCCCGGGTCGGGGAGGTCCACGACGTGGTCGAGCGCGTGGAGCCGGTCGGGGTCTACGAGCTCCGGGCACCAGGTCGCGAACTCGTCGAAGTCCTCGAGGCCCTCGACCGTCGGGGAGGGGCCCTGCGCAAACGGGAGCTGATCGGGGAGCTCGCCCTCGATCGTCCGGGCACGGAGGGAGGCCGGAACGCCTCCCCTCAGGCCCAGCACGGCCGACTCCGTCGTCGGCTCGACCCGCTCGAACGACGCTGGGGCTTCGTCCGGACGGAGTCCTCGGGCCCTCGGGGCCGGGTGCATCTCACGGAGCAGGGTCGGCTCGCCCTCACCCTCTTCGGTCGAGCGCCCTCGCCGAAGCGACCCACTTAACTCACTTAACGCATTTATCGTTACTATAGCTAAGTAGGTCCGTCACCCTGGACTTTCCCGTGGACGACAGGGACGGACGGGTCGAGACCGGTGGTTGGATCGGGTCTCGCTCGGAGTCGGGGTACGGGGTGCCGCAGACGGTCGAACGACCGTGGCCGACCGAACCGACGAGCCGACCCTCCCCCGGAGGGTCCGGGGGATCGGCGGGTCCGTCCCGTCCTCCCCGAGGCCCTCGCGGGCCGCTCCCAAAACCGGGGACGTCCGCGATGGGCCGCGAATCTTTTTCCGCGCCCTCTCCGAGCCGAACCCGATAAGCGGACCCGTTCCTTGAACGCGACGTGGTGGGCCACCGCCTCGGCGCGCTCCTCCGTCTGACGGGCGAGGCGATCGGCCTCGGGGTCGATTTCGGGACCGGGTCCCTCGAGGCCCTACTCTGGGTCGCGCGGACCGTGGAGGCCTCCGTCTACGTCCCGGATTCTCTCGTGCGTACCCCGACGGGCTTTGCCTTTGCCCTCGCGAACCCCCCGCTCCGGGTGGGAGCGTTTTCGGGCCTCCGACTCCTCGTGGACGGCGTCGCGGTGGCACCCGAACACGTCCGGTTTCGCCGGGGAGTGGGGGATCTGTGGAGGGCCAGCTCCGCCCTCGGCCCCGCCGCCCCACTGGCGCTGCAGGCCGGGACTCGCACCGAATTTGAGGCCGACCGAGTCCTGCCCGAGCGGCCCGCGCCGGTGACGGTTCGCTTGGAGCTTCACAATGTCGCGATCCCTCCCTTGGTATGGCTCGAGATTCGGGAGAGCGTCCGGGAGGGCCCCCACTGATCGCGAGCCGCTCCCCGGTCCCGCGCCCACCGGTCCCGATCCTGCTCACGAGCCTGGCGTCTGCGGTCCTCGGCGACGGAGCGGGCGACCTCCGGTACGTCCGGGAATGCCGCGGCGCTCCCGCCGAGTGGGGCGGGGTCTACGGTCAGCTCATTCGACTTACCGGACCGTGGACCGTTGGGCTGGAGTCGAGCGACTCGGCCACTGACCTTCCCTCGTGCCGGGTCGAGGCCGGTTCGATCCCCGGAGGTTGGCGAAGCCATCACCATTGGAACGGCCTCGACATCGTGCAGGACGTGGCGGTGACGGCGCGTCCCGCCGGCGCGGTGCGTCGTCTCCGGTTCCGGTCGGAGGTCGCCCGGGAGACCCGGGTCGTCCTGACCACCCGGTTCTCCCCCTTCCTGTTCCCCGTGCTCGTCGAGGGGATCCGCCCCCTCGATTTCGAGGCGCGTACGACCCCCGATGCGCTCGTCCTCCGGCACCAGGGGTTCGCCGTGCGCATCTCCTCCAACCTGGCCCCGAGCCACCTCCTGCTCAATCAGGCCTCATGGATTGGTGGGAAGTACCGCGGACCCGTCGACGAGGTGGCCCTCGAGTACGAGATGATCGTGCCGGCCGGAGGTGCGGCCGAGGTCCGGTGGCAGATCGCGGGGGGGCTAGGACGCCATCTCGATGCGACTTGGGAGGAGAAGGGCACAGCCCCCCCGGACCCGGACGTCATCGCCGGGGAGCAGGCCACCGAAGAGCGAGCCTGGGTGGGTCGGACCCCCGAGCTCACGTTTCCGGACGCCCCGGAGCTCGACGCCGGCTACCGGGCCGCACGGGCGGCGCTCCGGCGGCTCTACTCCGCGCCCGACGAGACCCTCGTGGGACTCGTGGCCGGCTATCCGTGGTACTCGGCGATCTGGTGTCGCGACCTGGCCGTCATGCTCCCTGCCCTGCTCTGGCTCGGGGACTTTGACTGGGTGGGGCGCTCGCTGGCCACCGTGTTCCGGTTCCAGAGCCGAAAGAAGGTGACGATGCTGGCCGGGGAACCTGGAGAGCTCCCGATGCAACTCGCACCCGGCCCGATCTTCCTCTACGGCACCTCGGACAGCACGCTCCGGTTCCCGGCGGTCGTCGAGCAGATGCACCGGCATACGGGCGACCTCTCCTCGGTCGCGGATTGGGCGGGGGCCGTCCATCGGATCGTCGAGTGGGGACGGGGTCGGAGCGACCCCACGACCGGACTCCTTCGCCACGGAGGCGAGGCGGAGGGGATCGGCGTGGCGACCGCCGGCCTGGGCCGGATCCACTACGGAATCGATTCCCCCGACACTACGATCTGGGACTCGGCGGACCGAAGGGACTTCGCGATCGACGTCCAAGTGCTCTGGCGGGAATCCCTCGGCGCGGCCGCCGTGCTCCTCGGTCACGCCGCCGACCTGAAGCGGAGGGCGACGTGCGAACAACTCGCGGCCCAGGTCGCGTCGACGATCCGCGACCGGTATCCATGGGAATCCGAGGGGTACCTCTACGATTCCCTTCGAGAGGGTCGACCGGTCGCGCAGGTCCGTCCGAATGCCTTGCGGGCCGTGAGCGCCGGGATCCTCGACCCCGAACGGGCCCGGGCCGCCGTCCGGCGAGCGGGCGCGGACGACCTCACGACCTCGTGGGGCGTTCGAAGCCTCTCCTCCCGCGATCCGGCGTATGACCCCCAGGCGTACCACGAGGGGCAGGTCTGGACGATCGCCACGGCGTGGGCCGCTGACGCCGCGTTCGCCGTCGGCGACCGGACGAAGGGCGTCGAGTATCTGCGGACCATCGCCTCGCGCTACCTCGAGGAAGATGGGCTCGCGAACGAATGTTATCGGGGAGACCGACCCGAGGCGTACAATTCGTGTGGTCTGCTCGGCTTCAGCGTGGCCCCTTTTGTCAGCCTCCTCTTCGAACGTCTCTGGGGGATTCGGATCGCGGCCGTGGAGCGGTCGATCCGCGTAGTCCCCGCGTTCCCGACGAGCTGGACGTCAGCCTCGCTCCGGGGTCTCCGCGTCGCCGACGGGACGCTGGACCTCACCTGGAACCCCGGAAGGTTGCGGGTGCGCTGGACCGGATCGGGGTCCCTATCGATCGACACCGGGGCCGGGGTCGCTTCGGTGGAATCGGGCCCGGAGGCCGTGCTCGATCTCCCTCCGGCTCAGGAGCCTTCATAAGCCGAGGTGTCAGGCGGGGACGATGTCGGCGGCGATCGAGGTTCGTGGCCTCGTGAAGACCTACGGTCCGCTCGCCGCGGTCGACCACATCGAGTTCACGGTCGAATCGGGGTCGGTCTACGCGTTCCTCGGACCGAACGGGGCCGGGAAGACCACCACGACCGAGATCCTCGAGGGCCTGCGTCGTCGTACCGAGGGGGAGGTCCGGGTCCTTGGGCTCGACCCCTGGAAGCAGGGGTACGCGCTGCACCAGCGGATCGGGGTCATCCCGCAGGATTTCCGTTTCTTCGAAAAGATCACCCCGAAGGAGGG
Organism: Thermoplasmata archaeon; assembly: GCA_022749935.1. Taxonomy (GTDB): domain Archaea; phylum Thermoplasmatota; class Thermoplasmata; order Lutacidiplasmatales; family UBA184; genus Lutacidiplasma. The sequence goes on from JAKIWQ010000003.1 coordinate 101,012, forward strand.
GATCGAATACTACGCGAGCCTGTTCGGGACGCACCCGGATCCCCAGGAGCTCCTCCAACGGGTGGACCTCGGGGACAAGTCGAACAGCCGCTTCGACACCCTGTCCGGAGGTCAGAAGCAGAAGCTCGGCCTCGCGCTCGCGCTGACCAACAACCCGGAGGTCTGCTTCCTGGACGAACCCACCACCGGGCTCGACCCCCAGGCCCGGCGGTCGATCTGGGAAGTGATCCGGACCTTGCGGCGGGAGGGAAGGACGGTCTTCCTGACGACCCACTATCTGGAGGAGGCGGAGCTGCTCGCGGACCAGGTCGGGATCATCCACCACGGGAAGATCATCGCCTCGGGCACCCCCGGCGAGATCATCCGGGCCCACGGCCGCGCCGAGCGACTCGTGTTCGAGGCCCCGGCGGCCCTCGGGAGCTACCTGCGGTCTAACCTCGGGACGGCGGTGGAGATCCACGACGGCCGGGTCGAGGTCCCGCTCGAATCCAACCGGGACGCCCTTCGGGTCCTCTCGGCGGTCGAGTCGAGCGGGATCGCCTGGCAGGGGTTCACGACCAAGCGGGACACGCTCGAGGACGTCTTCGTCCGAATGGTCGGCCCGATGGATGAGGGCGCCCTCAAGTCGGAGACGCCCGCATGAACCCCCGACGGATCTTCGCCGACCTGAAGGTCGTCGTCCGCTCCTACCTGCGCAATCCGGTCGCGCTGTTCTTCTCCCTCATCTTCCCGATCATCCTCATCGCGCTCTTCGGCACGATCTTCTCGGCCGGGGGGAGCGGAGCGGTCCCTCTCGCCGTGGAGAACCTCGACCATAACTCGCCGACGAGCGTCGCGTTCCTCGCGGCGCTCAACAACACGAGTCTCGTCAAGGTCACGCTGGTCAACTATCCGGTGGCCTCGTTCTCCTCCCAACTGGGAGATAATGGGTACTCGGTCGGCCTCCTCATCCCCGCGGGATTCCAGGCCAACTACACGAATCGGACCCCGGTGGACCTCACGCTCTTCACCAACCCCGAGAACGGGGCGGCCGCCGGCCAGGCGGAGGGGGCGGTCAGCGGCATCGCGAACGGGTTCAACCTCCGCGCGGTCTGCGGGGGCGGCTCGTGTGCGCCCGTCATCCAGGTGCCCCCTTCGAAGAACATCGGTAGCCAGGTCTACACCTACATCGACTACCTCATCCCCGGCCTCATCGGATTCTCCATCCTGACGAGCCCGATGTTCTCGATGGTCGACATCGCCTCCTCCTACCGAAAGGAGGGGATCTTCCGCGAGCTCTCCCTCACTCCCCTCACGAAGTCGGAGTGGCTCCTCTCCCGGATCTCCTGGTACGTGGTGCTCACTTTCATCACCGCGGCGATCATGATCGGGGCCGGCGTCGGACTCTTCGGGGCCCACGTCGAGATCACCCTCGGACTCGTACCGTATCTCATCGTCGGCCCGTTCCTGTTCGTCGCGCTCGGGATGCTCGCCGGGACCGTCGCCCGGACCCCCGAGAGCGCGGCGCTCATCGGGAACATCATCACGTTTCCGATGATGTTCCTCTCGGGGACCTTCTTCGCCGTTTCGATGTTTCCCTCGGGACTCCAGGTCGTCGCCCACGTCCTCCCGCTCTACTACGTCATCGACGGGATGGACCAGGTGATGCTGTTCTCCAACACGACCCGAGCGCTGTTTGACGTGGGGGTCGTGGCCATCCTGGCGGTCATCGTGTTCGCCCTCGCCGTCCGGTTCTTCCAGTGGCGGGACGTCGAATGACGTCGTCGCCGGGTCCGACCGCGGAACCGGGAGCGTTCCGGTCGATCATGGCCCGGTGGGCGACCGGAGTGGCGATCGTCACGGCCCACGACGCGTCGGGGGACGCCGGCCTCACGGTCAACGCCCTCCTCTCGGTGAGCCTCGCGCCGCCGTCCCTACTCATCAGCCTCACGCACGACGCCGACACGACGGCGTACATCCAGCGGAGCGGCACGTTCGCCGTCAACTTCCTCGCAGCCGACCAACGCCCCTGGAGCGAACGGTTCGCCCAGAACGTCCCGGCCGAGGAAAAGTTCCGGGACGTCCCGATCCACCGCGGGACGACCGGCGCCGCCCTCCTGGACGGAACGCTCGGGGCGGTGGAATGCCGGGTCGTTGCCTCGACGCCCCGGTACGACCACGTCCTCATCGTCGGCGAAGTGGTCCATCAGGAGCTCGGGCGGC
>JAKIWQ010000030.1 GCA_022749935.1 Thermoplasmata archaeon
CGCGCCGGTCAACGCCGCGAGCGAGCCGCGGACGAGACCGGAGAGCGGGAGCCAGAGGAGTAGGGCCACCATGACCGCCCCCATCGACCAATCGAACCACACCGAGGAGAGGCCGAGGGCGAGCCCCCCGACGGCGGTCGCGGGCGCGTTCCCGCCCCCGACAGCGAACAGGATGCCCATGAAGACCTCCGAACCGACCGTCACGACCGCGAGGACCGCGGGCCAGAGCCAGCTCTGCCCGTCGACCTTCCGGTCCCGGAAGACGATGAGACTCACGAACCAGAGACCGGCGGGTCCCATCATCATGAAGTTGAACGCGACGAGGACCCAGGTCCAGGCGGTGCTCGCGTCCGGCTCGATGAAGACGTAGACGAGGGCCAGCAGTAGGAGGCTCCCGCCGCTCAGGGCCGAGAGTCCGATCACCATCGTAGTGACGGACGCGGGCGACCCGTCGCGGGGGAGCAGCTGGGTCAGAATGAAGATCGTGACGACGACCATCGATACGGCGACCACCGCGAAGGGAAGGAAGGCGACGGTGACGTAGAGCGGCGGCACGAAGTTCATGGGGACCCGCGTCCGACGACCCAGTGTTCTCTCATATGACCCCGGTCCGAACCGGCCCCGGGGACGGATGCGCTAGGGTTCGGAGTCCTGCCGCATGGGCGGCCCGTCGACCCGGCGGGTCAGCTGGGTCGTCACCTCGAGCAGCGGGTGGTGGGCGCTCCGGTCGATCTCGATGTCGTCCACGGTCCGGAGGTGATGCTCCGTGGCCAGCCGCTCGAACCCGGTCTCCTGGCGGGCGAACTCCTCAGGGCGGTCGCATGTGAGCACGAACGCCTGGAGCTGAGTGAGCCCCATCTCGCGCGCTGCGAGGGCCCGATGGTGACCGTCCACGAGGATCCACGCATCACCCTTCTGGACGACGAGGACCGGCTCCGCGAACCCCCGCTCGAGCTCGTACCGACGCCCCTCGAGCTCGTCCTCGAACACTTTCCATTGGGTCGGCCTGAGCTGGGCGATCGGGACAAGCCCGCGATGGATCGAGAACGGAACATGGTACCGCTCGGAGAGGAGGTTCTTCAGTGTGTCCGCCTTCGCCGGGGAGGCCCGTTCGAAGTGGGAGCGGACGATGTCGAGGTTGGAGAGGACGCCGCACAGTCGTCCGGACTCGTCGATGATCGGCAGGTCCCGCAGGCCGTACCGGAACATGATCCGGGCTGCGTCGTCCAGCGCGGTGTCGGGGGAGGCGGTGATGGTGCCGGGCCGGATGATGCTGGAAAGTGGTTCGTCGCCCTCGGCGGCGTGACGGAGGAGCTCCTTCGCGCTCACGAAGCCGACCAGCTTTCCTCCCGCGTCCGTGACGGGGAGACCGTGGTGGCGACTGCGGGAGAGGCGTTCGATCGCCTCCCGGATGCGGGACGTCGTCTGGATGTGCTCGACCTCGAGCACCATGTAGTCCCGGATGAGGACCGTCATCGCGGCGGAGAGGGGTGTTCGTCGCGAAGGAACCCCATCAGGAAGTGGAGGACGAACAGGTGGACGTCCTCCGTGTGCTGCATGCTCGGGGACGGAACGACGAGCGGCACATCGACCAGATTCTTCAGCTTCCCGCCGCCGATCCCCGTGAGGCCGATCGTCGCCACGCCCATCTCCCGCGCGACGCGGACCGCCTCGAGGACGTTGGGGGAGTTCCCGCTGCCGGAGATCGCGACGACCACGTCGCCGGCGACCGCGAGGTTGCGCAGCTGTTCGGCGAAGACGCGCGAGTAGTCCGCGTCGTTCGCCCAGGCCATCACGCTCGGCACGTTGTCGTTCAACGCGAGACACCGGAACCGATGCGGAGTGGGGCCCGGCGTGAGGGACGAGCGGGTCCCTTTGGCGATATCGACGACGAAGTGGGAGGCCGTCGAGGCGCTCCCCCCGTTCCCGAAGAAAAAGATCGTCCGGTCCTGGTCCCGTGCGCGCAGGAAAAGGGGAACGATCCGACGCAGCGCCTCGAGCAGGTACGGGGCCTCGAGAGCCGCCCGCGTCTCCGCGATGTAGGTGCGCAGGCGGGGCTCGAGCGTCGGAGCTTCGGTCATCGTCCCACGAAGAGAATCCGCGAGCCCTCCGGCGTGATACGCACCGAGAGCCGCTGGAGAGGCGAGAGGGCGGCCGCTATTTTATGGCTGCTCTCCGGAGGGTGCAACAGGAGAAGGAAACCGCCGCCGCCGGCGCCGGTGATCTTCCCGCCGTACGCTCCGGCCGCCTTGGCCGCGGTGTAGAATCGGTCGATCTCGGTGCTGGTGATCCCTTGGACGAGCTGGCGTTTCAGCTGCCAACCTTCATCCAGCGTCGCCCCCAGCGCAGCCCAGTCGGTACGAACGATCGCATCGCGGGCTTCGGTCGCCAGGGTGCGCATCCGCCCGAGCGATTCCAGGTTCAGTTGGGTGCGCTCGCTCTGGCTCTTCAAGATCCCTTCGGCCCGACGCGTGATCCCGGTGTAGAACAGGGAGAGGTGGTCGGAGAGGGCCTCGCGGTGGGTACGCGAGATGGGAATGGGAAAGGCGCGGACCGAATCGTCCGGTTGGAACTGGAAGTGCTGAACTCCCCCGAAGGCGGCGATGTAGTCGTCCTGCCGGCCGAGGGCCCCCCCGAGGCGGTCGATCTCGATCTGGCAGGCCTCTTCGGCGAGTTCCGCCGGACCCTTGAGGACCCCGCGGAAGGCATGCAACGCGTTGAGCAGGCCCACCGTCAGGGTCGAGGACGAACCGAGGCCGGTCCCCTCGGAGGGGATGTCGGCGATCGTGTGGACCTCGACCGAATCGGAGACCCCGGTGAGGCGCATCGCCTCCTTCACGATCCCGTGCTGGAGCTCTTCGAGGTGGCCGACGTTTTCGGTCCGCGAGTACGCAACCCGGATCGAACGGTCGAATTTCTCGTTCACGAGCACGTGGACGTACCGGTCGATCGCGGCGCTCGTGACCGCTCCGCCACCATGGTCCCGATAGAAGGACGGCAGGTCCGTCCCGCCGCCCGCGAAGCTGATCCGCAACGGGGTGCGGGTGATGATCACGACCGAGCGAGCGTCCCCGACGCCTCTTATCCGTTATGGAGGCGGCGAGGTCGGGTCGGGCGGTCGCGGCGTGGGGTGGCGGGCGGGCTGGGCGGCCCACCGGGCCCGGCGCCCTCCGTAGAACTCGCGGGTCGTCGCAGCCAGGTCCCGGATCGGCTCGAGTCCGGGCAGCCACCGGGCGAACGTCGGAGCCCGCTTGTCCAGAATGATCGCGATTCCTCGGTCGTGCTCCGAACGGATCATCCGCCCGCACGCTTGGACGATGGACCGTGCCGCCGGGGCCTCCATCGTGTACTCCCAACCTCGGCCGGTCTTCGCGTCGAGGAACCGACGCAGCGCCTCCTGTTTGGCGGTGGGCTTGGGGTAAGGAATCCCCACCATCACGACCGCTTCGAGTTCCTCGTCCGGGTAGTCGATTCCCTCGGCGAGACGTCCGCCGGCGACGCCGAGGAGGACCGTCCCTTCCGGGTCGCGCTTCCACCCCTCGATCGACCGCCAGAGGTCGCCGGTGGGCATCTTGGAGAACTCGACGAACACGTTGCCGGGAAGGGCCGACTGGAGGCCGGCGTCCAGGACCTTCTGGAGCAGGTCGAAGCTCGGGAAGAAGACCGCAGTCTTGACCGGCAGGGACGAGAGTACAACGACCAGTCGGTCGGCCAGGCGGGCGATGGCATGGGGGTCTTGGCGGAGGTCGTCAAACCGAGTCGACACGGTCGTGTCGTAGAGGAACCGGTGGTTCTCCGGCGGGAAATGGGAGGGGACATCGAGGAGACGCGTCGATTCTCCCAGTCCGAGGGCGTCCCGGTACTCCTCGAGTGGGGCGAGGGTTCCGGAGAGGTGGATGGACGTGTGGCAGTCCTGGATCCCCCGGGCCGGCTCGGACGCGTCCAGGGCGTACGCCTCGAGCGCGGGCCGAGGCGATCGGGTCGCAACTTTGACGTACGCCGGGGGTTCGAGTTGGGGCCAGGAGAGGAGGGTGAGGGCGACGGTATGGACCCAGGAACGGGGCAAGTGCCGGTCCCGGCGGCGCTCTTCGCGGAGGTTTTCGCCCCAGGTCGCAAGGGCCCCCAGCCAGGTGTCGAGACGATGGGTCGTCCCCCCGAGCGCGGTCAGGAGGGCATCCTCGAAGACGGAGGGGGGAAGGACCGCGTCATCCTCGCGGGCGAGCGCGTGGACGAGCTCTTCGACGGCCGCGCCGACGATGTCGAGGAGGCGTGTGGCACTCGGCCCGTCCGGGAGCTGGAAGTCGCCCCGTTCGGCGACTTCGCTCCGGGCTCGCCGGACCGACTCTTGCGGTAGGGAGACGGTCGCGAGGTCCCGGAGGTGACTGGGCAGGTTGTGGGCCTCGTCGATGACGAGGTCGACCCGATCCGGCTCGATCCCCATCCACGTGTAGAGCGCCCGTCGAATGTGGGGGTGGAAGAAGAACGCGTACGGGGCCGTGACGAGTCGCGACCGGGGCACGAGCCGCTTGGCCAGCTCGTAGGCACACAGGTTCTCGTCCCGGGCGAAGGTGTCGAACTCGGAGGGCGTCGGGAGCTTGGCTCCGAACCGCTCGACCACCCCGTCGAGGTCAGTCTGGAGCACTCGAGCGTAGTACGGACAGCCGTCGAGGTCGGTGAGGTCGATCTCCCCCCCTTCCGGGAGCTCGGGGGCCGGGGACAGAGGCGCCTCTCCGGCCATCGCCCTTTCGGTGGCCCGTTTCCGGTCCGAGCAGAGCTTGCCGTGCTCCTCGGCGGTCGCCCCCTTCACCTCCGCGACGTTCTCGAGGAGGAAGCAGCGCCGGGCCCGGCCCTGGAGGCCGATCGCGAACAGGGGGCGGTCGAGGCGGTGGGCGATCGTACGGGCCTCGTGGAGTACCTGAACCTCCTGGGAATGGGTGCGGACGAGGTAGAGGATCTTGTGGTCGGCCGCCTCGGCGTGCTCGAGGAGCGGCGCGAGGGTGGCGACCGTCTTCCCACTGCCGGTGGGCGCGTTGATGAGGAGGGCACCCCCCCGAATCGTGGTCTCCGCGACCTCCGCCAGGATGCGGTCCTGCCCCGGCCGCACCCGGTACGGGAACAGGTGGGAAGGCTCAGTAGCGGATGTTGCGGTCGGCGTAGGCCTGGCTCCGGGCTTCAAAGTCCGCGGTCGGGGTTTTAAGGTGCGCCTTCAGTGGAACGGTGAGCGACCCCGGAGCCGGCTCCGGCGGGGCCGGTGCGCCTACCCGTAGGTGTACCGGACGCCGTACGGTCCCCGGGGAAGATTCCAGGTCACCGACCCCTGGTCGCAGGCGATGTCGCACGCCCCGCACTCGACACAGTCCTCGTACCGGAAGACGAGCCGCCCCTCGATCCGTTCGTAGCACTTCGCGGGGCAAACGAACGTACAGAACGAGTGGGGGCACTTCGCGCAGATGTCGGGCTTGACCGTGATGTGGGCCCGTTCCTTCGCGTCGGTCGTATAGCGAAGGGTCGCGAGCCGTCGCTTGATCTCGATAAAGCCGGGTGAGGTGGTCGTCGCGGTCGAGTCGGCCATCGATCCCCCTCGACCCGCTACCCGGGGAGCTCCGAGAGGATCCGAAGGTCCTCCCGCACCGCCGCGACGCTCGCCGTGAAGGCGGTCCGCTCGCCGGCCGTGAGGTCGACTTCGACGACCCGTTCGACCCCGGCCCTTCCGAGCACGGCCGGAGCGCCGATGTATACGTCCTTCTCACCGAACTCCCCGTTGAGATGGACACTGACCGGTAGGAGACGGTGCTCATCCCGCGCGATCGCGCGGACCAGTTCGGCCTGCGAGGCGGACGGCGCGTAGAAGGCGCTTCCCGTCTTGAGGAGGTTGACGATCTCTCCTCCGCCCTGCTTGGAGCGCTCGACGATCGCGGCGAGCTGGTCGGCGGGGAGGAGCTTGACCAGCGGCACGCCCGACACGCTGGTGAGGGAGAGGACCGGGACCATTGTATCCCCGTGGCTCCCGAGGACGAACCCCGTCACGTCGCGCGGTGCGACGCCCAGTGCGTCGGCGACGAACCAGCGGAACCGGGCCGTATCGAGGGTTCCCGACTCCCCGAACACCCGGGCCGGCGGGAACCCGACCATCTTTCGGAACCAGTAGGTCATGACATCGACCGGGTTCGTGACCACGACGACGATGGAGTTCGGCGCCTTCGTGCGGACCGCCTCGGCGTGAGCTCGGATGATGGAAGCGTTCTTTCCGAGGAGGTCGGAACGGCTCATCCCCGGCTTGCGGGCGAGGCCGGCGGTCTCGACGACCACATCGGCCCCGGCGATCGCGTCGAGCGAGGTCGCACCGGTCACGCGCGTGCTGAACCCGAGGATCGGTGCGGATTCCTGGATGTCGAGGGCCTTTCCTTGCGGGAGGCCCTCCACGATATCAAACACAACGACCTCCTTCGCGAGGTCCATCTCGGCGAGGCGTTGGGCGAGCGACCCCCCGACGTTGCCCGCTCCGAGCACGACGACCTTCCCCAGTCCCGTCATCCCGGCCCCGTACGGCCGCTTGACACGCGCTCCACCTTTAGCCTCTCGCCCCGGGAACCGCAGGAATCGGCGCAGGGCCATCGAGCGAAAGATTGATTCTCGACCCGGGCTGGTCCGAGAACGGCATGGTCGACACCGAGTCCGTGCTCCTCAACGTCCAGGAGCGCGAGAAATGGCGCCGGCGGATGGACCTGCTGGAGCGCTCGCTCGACGAGCTCCGGGACCAGCGACGACGCGTCGAGACGCGGCTCGCTCGGATCCGCAAAGAGATTGCGCGGTTACAGGTGGCGGCCGACGCGGTCGTCGAATTCAGCGGTCGCATCGGACCGAGGGGAATGGATGCCCGGCAGGGGATCCCACTCACTTACCGCTAGGGCCGACTCGCTCCGGGTGAACGAGCGCGCCCTCGCCGCCGAGGTGGAGCGGCTGCGCCGGGAGGAACGGTACATTCTCCTCAAGGTCCGACAGGCCCGCGACCAGGTACGATACTACGAGAGCCTTCTCGCCCTCCTCCGGCGTGACTGGGGAAAGACCCCCGGCCTCTCCGAGCTCATCCGACGTCTGGGATAGCCGCGGAGAGACGGTGCGGATCGTCGTCTTCGGCGCGGGGGCCATCGGGAGCCTCCTCGGCGGGACGCTCGCGCGCGGCGGTCACACGGTCCTCCTGATCGGACGGCCGGACCACGTGGCGGCGATCCGGGCGGAGGGACTCCGCCTGACGGGTCGCATCGAGCACACGGTCCGGCTCGCGGCCGAGACCTCGGTGCCCTCCGATTTCGGGGCGGAGGCCGTGATCCTCGGCGCCAAGACGTTCGACCTACCGTCCGCGGCGGGCCTCCTTGCCCTCGAGGTGGCGTCCCCCGTCCCGACCCTGCTTCCGCAGAACGGTCTCGGTATCGAGGACCCGGTGCGAGCGGCGCTCGCGGCCGGCGGGTGGCCGGAGCCCGAGCGTTGGGTCGTACGTGCGGTCAACAGCCTCCCCGCGACCCTGGTGGGTCCGGGAGAGGTCCGCGCCGCGGGAAACGGAGAGATCGTCCTCGGGTTCGCCAAGGGTCCCGCGGCGGAGGCGACCCGATTCTTCGCCATGCTCCTTCGGGGGGCTGGGATCCCGACCCGGTCCGTGCGGGACCTCGAGAAGGAACTGTGGCGTAAAGCGCTCGTCAATGCGGCCATCAATCCGGTAACCGCCCTGCACGGGGTGCCGAACGGTCGCCTCCTCGAGGAACCGTACCGTGCCGAGTCCGAGCGATTGCTCCTCGAGGCGCTGGCCACGGCGCGCGTCTACGGATTCTCGTTCCCGGACCGGGAGGTCCGGGCGGACCTCGAACGGATCGTCCGGGCGACCGCCGAGAACCGCTCGAGCATGCTCCAGGACCTGGACCGGGGCCGGCCGACGGAAGTCCAGGCGATCTCCGGAGAGATCCTGCGACGCGCGGCGACCAAGGGACTCGACCTCCCCGCGACCCGGGCGGCGGTCGATGCGATCCGCGCGCGGTCGCGTCGCAGCGCTCCCGCTCGGGGAAAACCGTCATAGGTTCCGGCTCCTCCGCCCACCGCCATGATGACGAAGCGCGGGATGCAGGCCGCTCCCGTGCACGGTCGACGGGTGTTGGTGCGAGTCGACTTCAACGTCCCGCAGCTCCCCAACGGCCAGGTCGCCGACGACCGAAGGATCGTGGAAGCCCTCCCCACCCTGAACCACCTCCGGGCCGCCGGGGCGAGGACGATCCTCCTCTCCCACCTCGGCCGCCCCGACGGCCACAAAGATCCCCGGTTCAGCCTCCGACCGGTCGCGCACCGGCTGAGCGCCCTCCTCGGTGAGCCGGTACCGCTGGCCGGCGACGTGGTGGGCATCGAGGCGCTCGAGCTCTCCGCACGACTCGAGAACGGGCACTTCCTCCTCCTCGAGAACCTCCGCTTCCATCCGGGCGAGGAAGCGAACGACCCGACGTTCGCCGCCCAACTAGCACGGCTCGGGGAGTTGTTCATCGAGGACGCCTTCGGGACCGTGCATCGGGCCCACGCGTCCACGGTGGGCGTCCCCCGACGCCTTCCCTCGTTCGCGGGTCTCCTGGTCGAACGGGAGGTCCGGGAACTCTCTCCGCTGGTCGGGACCCCCTCCCGCCCGTACGTCGTGGTCGTCGGGGGAGCCAAAGTGAAGGACAAACTCCCGTTGTTGACCAGCTTCCTCGGACGCGCCGACCGGCTCTTGATCGGAGGCGCGCTGGCCCACCCGTTCCTGGCCGCCCAGGGGGCCCGAATGGGGGCGACCGCCCCCGAAACCGGCCTCGAGGGGGCCGTGACGGAGTTCCTCCGGGCCGCCCAGTCCGCCCGTACCGAAGTCCTTCTGCCCTCCGACGTCGTCGTGGAGCGGCCCGGCCGGACCGAGGCGGAAACCTACCCGACGAACCAGGTCCCGGCCGACGCGATCCTCCAGGACATCGGACCGGAGACCCGCGCCCGGTTCGTCACCGCGCTCGCGGGGTCCCAGACCGTCTTCTGGAACGGCCCGCTCGGCCGGGCGGAGGACCCTCGCTTCACCGACGGGACCCGGGAGGTCCTGGGAGCGCTCCAGACAATCGCCGGGTACCATGTCGCTGCGGGAGGAGACTCGGCGCGTCTCGCCCAGGACCTTGGCGTCACCGCCGGGTTCCAGTTCGTGTCGACCGGCGGTGGGGCCGCGCTCGAGTTCGTCCAGGGTCTCGAGCTGCCCGGCCTCGCCGTCCTCCCCGACGCATAGTCCCGCCTCCGAGGGGAGGCGGGGGCGCCTCGTCATCCAGGGAGTTCGATAGATACCGGAGGTACGCGGAGGAAGTCCGGGGAACGTCGACCTCGACGATCTCCGGTACGTCGTAGGGATGCGTCTCCTCGAGGAAGGCGAAGAGCGCCCCGACCTTCTTGGGGACCGTCTTGAACACGACGACCGCCTCAGTCTGGGACTCGACTCGACCCTGCCATAGATACCGGGACTCCGCCTCCACGACGTTCCCGCACGCCGCCAGACGACGCTCGACGGCCGCCGTCACCGCCGTTAGCGCGACCGCCCGTGAGGGGTACGTGGAGATCACGAGGCGCACCGGACCGACGGCGCGGATGGGGTCGAGGGAGTACGGGCTCACGTAGCGGCCCCGGCGAGCTTCGGGTCCCCCTCGGAAAAGTCGAGCGAGACGACGCCGAACGTCGCGAGGTCGACCACGGCGGCCCGGGCCGGGACGGGCACGATGTTGCGCATCCGCTGGTACTCGGTCTCGGCCTGCCAGGTCGACGCGTTCAGCAGGAGGACGCCCCGGTACCGGTCGACCCCGTAGGTGTGGGCATGTCCCGTGACGAGGATGTCCGGGGCCGGGTCGAGGACGAGCCCGTCCCGCGCGCTCGGGGCGAGCGGCGTCCGGTCCCCGTAGATCGGAGCGAGATGGCGCATCTGGAGCATCCGCTTCATGACGTCCGTCGGACGGGAGTACGAGGCGCCCGGGATTGCGGGAATGAGGTCGTCGAAACTCCGCCCGTGATAGGCGGAGATGACGACCCCTTCGAGGGCAAAGGTGGACGGGTTGGAGAGCACCCGCACGTTCGGCCCGAGGGTGGAGGTCAGATTGCCCGGGAGCGCGGGTTGAGGCTCGGCGGGGCAGACGGCGTCATGGTTCCCCGGTATCACGACGATGTTCATCCGGTCCGGCAGGTCGGACAACCGACGTCCCAGCTCGGCGTACTGCTCGACCACGTCCGCGATAGCGAGGTCCTTCTCCTGGCGCGGGTAGATGCCGATCCCGTCGACCAGGTCGCCCGCGATGACCACGTGGTCGATGGACGCCGCCACGTCGCCCTGCGGTCCCCGACCGTGCAGGAACTCTGCGAGATGGCCCCAGCTCTCCGACAGGAACGACCGGCTCCCAAGGTGGAGGTCGGAGAGGAAGATCGCCCGCGTCGGGCGCCGCGCTCGGCCGACCGTACGCGTGGGCGGGATCTCGGGCCGCTCGACCGACGCGACGCGGGGGATGCGCTGGGGTTCCTTGGCGAACTGCAAACGGAGCCCGACGACCTCGTCCGGGAGGAAAGGGAGGCGGGCGCCGGGAGAATCCTTCGGGACGAGGACCTCCAACGAACCCCCCTCGTCGTCCACCGTGAGGATGAGGTGGTGGCGTTGGGGGGTCTCGCGGATCCCTCGGACCATGCCGATCACCGAGGCCGCGCCGTCCGAGCTCCGGAGCTCTTTGATCGGACGAAGGTTGTCGAGTCCCGGCCGCCCCCGGATCAATCGGGACAGCGCGCGGTACCGAGAGTGGAAGAGGGCCGTGTAGGCCTCGAGCGGGGTGTCGCCGGAGGGGGGTCCCGCGTACCCGGACTGAAGCAGCTGAAAGGGAGGCGCCGGTCCCGCGGGGCCCGCCGTTCGGGGGTCCGGGGGACGACCCCCCCGCGCCTGTGCGCCGGAGCGGGGGGCCCGCCCTTCCGCGAGGACGCTTTCGACCATCTCGCGCGTCACGAAGGGGCTGACCTCCCCCGTACGCTCGATCACCTCCTGGGAAACGACGAGGGGATGCGAGTGGTCGAGGAGGAGTTCGAGCGCCCCGGCTTCCACGAGCTTCTGGTGTTCCTCGAAGTAGGCGACGAGATGTTCCCGCAGGTTGCCCGCCACCGTTCTCCCCGAGGTACTGGGGCCCGCGACGCCCTGGCGTCGCAAACCTCGGACGCCCGACGGCCGCGAAGGAGGCCCGGGTTATTTCAAGTCTCTGAGCGGCGCTGGCCGTCACCGTGAGAATCGCCCGCCCGCCCGCGAGGTCCCCCTCATGCCTTCGCTCCTCGCGAGCGTAATCTCGGCCGATTTTTATGTAGACCGCCATCTACATATATGGTGTTGATATAGGTCGACATGATGAGCGCACCCAAGATCGAAGCCGGCCTCGTCTCCCGATTGGAGAGGTTGTCGGGGGAGGACCCGGAGTGCTGCGTCCCGGACTACCTCGACCTTTCCCGGGAGGTCACCCGCGACCCCCGATTTGCGACCGCGTTGGGGCGAGCTCGGGCGCTCGCGGACGAGAGCCGCATGACGACCGTCGCGCTCCTGCGCCGCCGCGGGGAACTGTGCGCGTGCGAGATCCAGGCCGCGCTCGGCGTCACCCACGCGACGGTCAGCCACCACATGGCGATCCTCGAGGATTCGGGGTTCGTCTCGGCCGATCGGCGGGGCAAGTGGATCTACTACCGGTTGAAGCCCAGGGCGCAGGTCGAGGTCCCATGACGACCGGAACCCCGACGCCGGAGTTGTTGCGGGACACGGTCCGCAGCCGGTACGCGGCCGTAGCCTCTGGGAAGGGTTCGTGTTGCTCGTCCTGCGATGCGACCTGCGGTTGTGACGAGTCCTGCTGTTCCAGCTCCTCCACGGACGTTCCCGGCGCGGAGCTAGGGTACTCGGAAGCGGACCTAGCCGACCTCCCGGAGGGGTCCAATCTGGGGCTCGGGTGCGGCAACCCCGCGGGGCTTCTGACGCTCTGCACGGGGGAGGTCGTACTCGACCTCGGCAGCGGAGGGGGCATCGACTGTTTCATCGCCGGCCGTCGGGTGGGCCCCGAAGGCCACGTCATCGGGGTGGACATGACCGCCGAGATGGTCTCTCGGGCCCGCGCACAGGCCGACCACGCCGGCGTGACCAACGTCGAGTTCCGATTGGGGGAGCTCGAACACCTCCCCGTCGCCGACGGGTCGGTCGACGTAGTGATCTCGAACTGCGTCATGAACCTCGTGCCGGACCAGGCCCAAGCCTACCGCGAGGCGTTCCGAGTCCTACGGCCGGGGGGCCGACTCGCAGTCGCGGACGTGGTCGCCCTCCACCCCCTCTCGGAGCAGCTCCGAAACGATGCCGAACGCTGGGCCTCGTGTTCCTCGGGGGCCCGGTCTCCGGAGGAGGTCACTTCGACGCTGCGGGGGCTCGGTTTCGTGGACGTCTCGGTCGAAACACCGCGCGCCGGGACGACGCCCGCCTCCCTCCAGCCCCAGGAGAAGATCGGGGTCGTCTCGGGCTCCATCCGCGCGACGAAGCCCTCCCTTCCGTGACAGAAACGACGCCGAAGCTCGTGCTTTTCCTGTGCGTGGAGAACGCGTGCCGGTCGTTGATGGCCGAGGCTGTGTTCAACGCCGACCCGCCCCCCGGCTGGACCTCCACCTCCGCCGGGACCCGGCCGGCCACCGGGCCCAACCCCCGTACTGGACCGATGCTCGCCGAGATCGGGTTGCGCCTCCCCGACCACCCGCCCCGGATCCTTACTTCCGAGATGCTCGAGGCGTCGCACGTTCGCGTCACGATGGGATGTCTCGACGACTCGAGCTGCCCCGCCCGCCTCAAACAACTCGAGCTTCGAGACTGGGGACTGTCGGATCCGGCGCGGGAGGACGATGAGGGGTTCCGCCGCATTCGAGATGACCTCGCCGCACGCGTTCGCGACTTGGCCCGAGAACTTCGCCACGCGGGTACGGCATCTCCCTCTGCCCGCACCGGCGGTACGTCGTGAACGATGCGCCGCTCGTCCGGTGGCTGAGCGAAGCCGCGGGGACGGCCCTGCTCGTCGGGATCGGTACCGGCACGATCGTGGCCTCGGCTCGAGTCGGCGGGATCTCGCTTGGGCTCATGGCGGTCGCTTGGAGTGCGGCCGTCCTCCTTCCCATCTTGCTGTTCATCCGGGTTTCGGGGGCTCACCTGAACCCGGCGGTGACCTTGGCCCTCGCCGGTAGCGGTCGCATCGCCTGGAGGGAGGTCCCTCCCTATGTCGCGAGCCAGTTGGGGGGCGCCTTCTTGGGGAGCGGCCTGGTATGGGCCGTCCTCGGTCGCGGGGACCATCTCGGTGCGACTCTCCCGGCCCACGGCGACCTGATCCCCGTGATCGTCGGGGAGATGACGTTCTCCGCCCTCCTTGTCGGAGCCGTCTTTCTCCTCTCGGACCAAGGAGAGGGCCGACGACGGTGGCGACTCCTGCTCCCGACCGTCGCGGTCGGGCTCTCGACCTACGTCATCGGCCCCTTCACGGGGAGCTCGCTCAACCCGGCTCGCTCGATCGCACCCGCCGTCCTGAGCGGGACCTACACGGACCTCTGGGCGTACCTGCTCGTGGTACCGACGACCGCGCTCGCCCTCGCCCTCGTGTGGCGACCGCGAAGCGTGGACCGGCTCGACCGGGGTCCCGGTCGGCTTGATTCGTCCCGATGAGCGCGCGGTGACCCGCGGCTCGGTCGCCTAACGGTACGATTCCTTGGCGTAGGACGCACCCTTCGGGTACTTGTCCTTCAGGTGGGAGATGAACTTGTCCGGGGTCCGTTCGAGGTGGGCACCATACCACTGGACGACGACATCCTTCAAGATACGGTGGAGGTCCCGAATGCTGGCGGAGTCCTCGGCGGAATCGTAGAGGACGGCCTGGCTCATCATCCGCATCCAGCCGGAGTACCGGTGGTAGCTTTCGCCATCGCACCATTCGAAGATTCCCCTTAGGTGATTCGCGCCCTCCGGGGTCCGATAGTACCAGAAGCGGAGCGTGAACCCGACCCAGCCCGCGGCCCGGTCGGCCAACTCGATCGTCTTGACGCCGCCGAAGTCGAAGGTGTCGCGGAACGCCCATTTGGTGGGATACTCGACAAACGTCGCGAAGAGCGTCTGGGAGGGGTCGACGGTGAGGTGGACGCTCGCCTCCTCGAACTGGTTGTGGACTTCCCAAAGGTCCTGAAGGAGCCGCTTGTTGAGCTCGGCGCGATGGGTGAGGTCTTCTCCCCCGGCCCTGGCGTCGGCGGCGGCGTGGGTCCGAACGAGCTCGGTCTTGAGCGAGCTCACGAAATCGTCCTCCGGAAGGTGCTCGACCACGCTCTCGGGTTCCCCGGGAATCGGGACGGACGCGGACTTTCGAGCAGCTCGACGGGCCATTACCACAATCTCCGAGCCCGCGTAGCGGAGGCCGCTATAAAGAGAATCGCTCCGAAGGTCGCGCTCCGCTCGAGGGGGAACTCGTCCCGGGCGCCCCACGTTCTCCCGTCACATCCCGCTTAAATACCGCATCCGGCATTCGTCGAGTGGAAGGACACCCCAGAAGACGGACGGAGGCCCAACTCCCGACGTCGCTGGAGATCCGGAATCGCGACTCATGATCCACGCCCCCCTCTGTCGTAGGCTCCGCGCATCGCCCGGCGACGTCCAGTTGGCCTAGTCGTCTCCTCGGGAATCCCCCGCGTGAGCGGGCTGCCTTCCTCCACGGAGAACCAACATGACCAACGACCCCAGCGCCGCAAAGTACCAGATCCGAGCCCGCATCAGCGCCGAAGGCGTCATCGACAAGCCCGACGTCGTCGGAGCGGTATTCGGACAAACGGAAGGTCTGCTCGGAGACGAGCTCGACCTTCGCGACCTCCAGAAATCCGGCCGTATCGGCCGCATCGAGGTCGAGATCGACAGCCGAAAGGGCAAGAGCGAGGGGGAGATCATCATCCCCTCCTCCCTCGACCAGGTCGAGACCGCGATCCTCGCCTCCGGTCTCGAGACGGTCGACCGGATCGGACCCTGCCGGGCCAAGATCGAGATCATCAGCGTCGAGGACATCCGGATCTCGAAGCGCCAGAAGGTCGTCGACCGGGCCAAGGAGATCCTCGCGCGCCTCCAAGAGGACTCGAAGGGCGTCGGACTCGACCTCACCGAAGCCGTCCGAAAGATGGTCCAGGTGGACGAGATCACGACCTACGGGCCGGAGCACCTCCCCGCCGGACCCAACATCGACCAGGCGGATGCGCTCATCGTCGTCGAGGGTCGCTCGGACGTCCTGACGCTGCTCCGCTGCGGCATCAAGAACGTGATCGCAGTCGAGGGGACGAGCGTCCCCCAGACCGTGAAGGACCTCTCGCGCGGCAAGACCGTCACCGTCTTCACCGACGGGGACCGGGCCGGCGAGCTCATCCTCCGCGAGATGCTCCAGACGATGGACATCGACTTCGTCGCCCGCGCCCCGCGCGGCAGCGAGGTGGAGGAGCTCACCCAGAAGCAGCTTCTGAAGTGCCTCCGGAACAAGATCCCGATCAACCAGTACCTCGAGATGAGCGGGTTCGAATCGACCGGTTCGACTCGTGAACCCCGCGAGGAACGGGGCGAGTCGGGCGGAGGGAACCGCCCGGACCGGCGCGAGGAGCGCAACGGCGGCGGAGACCGCGGTGGCGGCCCCCGACGCGATGACCGGGAGAGGGAGCGGATGCCCATGCCGGTCGCCCGACCGGTCCCTCCGCCCCCGCCGCCTCCGATGGCGGTCCCGCCTCCTCCTCCCGCCCAGCTCACGCCGGAGCTGGCCCACTACTTCGAACTCCTGGCCGGCGTGGAGAACTCCTCCCGCTGCCTCATCGTCGGAGAGAACGATACGGTGGTCGCCGAGGGGCCCGTGAAGGACATGATCGAGGCGATCTCGACGCTCGCGACTCCGGCGAAGGCCATCGTCTTCGACGGGATCGTGAGCCAGCGACTCCTCGATGTCGCCCAGGAGAAAGGGATCGTGACGGTCGTCGGCACCCGCCTCGGCCCCGTGGGCAAGATCCCGGACTCGATCCGGATCTACACCAAGGCCGACCTCGCGCTTCCGACCGCTTCCCGCTAGACCCCGGTACCCCTTCCCGTCGCGGGGCGCGGGCCCCCCCACGACCCGATACAACCCGAGTCCCGCTCTAGAGGGGTCTGCATGGCAACGAAC